>JBFESZ010000039.1:0-18088 GCA_041548245.1 Sulfurimonadaceae bacterium | reverse complement strand
TTGCTGGAATCGATTTGTTTGCAGGTTATACTGTTGCAGATATTGACTTGACTGGAACAGCTAATGATCAAGAAGTGACAGAGATAGCTCTTACTGCAGGAAAATCATTTGGTGCACTAGATGCTAAAGTTGCTCTTATTATGGACGAGTATGACTATGGAGTTGGTGGTGCTACTGATGAAGAAGCAACTACAGTTCAAGTCTATCTGACTTACAACTTCTAATCTTAGAAGCCTAAGTCTTTTACCCTGCCAAAGGCAGGGTTTCCTCTTTCAAAACTTTCCAATATATTTTTCTTTTGATAATAAAAATCTTTTTTTTGGGTAAAAATATCGTAGCAGTGCGAGAATAAAAGTGCTTAAAGCAGATGCCCCATCTGATCTTTTTTGACCTGCAGGTACTCTTCATTATATTTGTTTGTATCAACGATGATAGGCAGCCTCTCTACGATCTCTATAGCTTGAAGGGACTTGATCTTTTCGGGATTGTTGGTAAGTAGTCGGATGCGGTTGATGTTATAGTGTTTCAAGATGTCATGGACGATCTCGTAAGAGCGTGCATCGGCAGGAAAGCCCAACTGATGGTTGGCTGCGACGGTATCAAAGCCTTTGTCCTGAAGGGCATAGGCATTGACTTTGTTCAGTAGACCGATGTTTCGTCCTTCCTGACGAAGATAGAGCACCATGCCACCCTCTTTGGCAATCAGCTTAAGCGCCGTATCGAGTTGGTCTCCGCAGTCACATTTTAAGGAGCCAAGAGCATCGCCGGTGAGGCATTCTGAATGGACACGGATGATAGGTGCATCCGAAAGATTGTCTGTAAATATGGCTAGATGCTCTTTGTGGTGCTCTTTGAATGTCTGTATTTTAAATGTCCCGTGCTTTGTGGGTAAAATAGCAACTTCTGAGATTTCGAGGGTCATGTTTAACTGCTTTTTGTAGATTGGTTTGTTAAAATTGTGTGATATTTTAAAGTTATTAAGATTATATCATTATTTTTTTCTCACAAAGGTTAAGAATGTTCCATCGCTTCCGCCGCTTACGTATCAACCCGCAACTGCAAAATCTTGTCAGAGAGACAAGCCTGTCGAGTAATGATTTTATCTATCCGCTGTTCGTACGTTCGGGTGAGGGTATTAAGACCGAAGTCTCTTCAATGCCGGGTGTCTATCAGATGAGTATTGACGAGGCGGTCAAAGAGTGTGAGACCTTGAAGTCTTTGGGGCTTTACTCTATCATCCTTTTTGGGATTCCTGCGGTAAAAGATTCAGTAGGCTCTGATGCACTGTGTGAGCATGGTATCATCGCGCAAGCCGTAAGAGAAATAAAAGCAGCACACCCTGAGATGTTTATCGTAACAGACCTCTGTTTTTGTGAATATACGGATCATGGACACTGCGGTATTATTGACATGGAGCGTGAGACCGTAGATAATGATTCTACACTTGAGCTTTCGGCCAGACAGGCAATCGTACATGCCAAAGCGGGTGCGGACATGATCGCTCCGAGCGGGATGATGGACGGTATCATCGAGACACTTCGCACGGCTTTGGATGAAGCAGGATATACTGATCTTCCTATTATGGCTTATTCGACAAAGTTTGCAAGCGGTTATTATGGTCCGTTTAGAGACGTGGCAGAGTCGGTACCAAGCTTCGGAAACCGTTCCACTTATCAGATGGACCCGGCCAATCGTCTTGAAGCGATTGCAGAGAGTGTTGAAGACGAGGCTCAGGGTGCTGATATACTGATGGTTAAACCGGCTCTGGCCTATCTGGATATTATCCGTGACATAAAGGAGAACACAACCCGTCCTCTTGCTGTCTATAATGTAAGTGGTGAATATGCGATGCTGAAGTTCGCGGGCAAAGAAGGACTTATTGATTACGACAGAGTCTTAATGGAGACGATGATAGGCTTTAAGCGCGCAGGCGCAAGTATTATCATCTCTTACCATGCTAAAGAGGTCGCCCAACTTTTAAAGAATCAAAAGTAATCCTCTATGATTCAAGTTGTTCTCTATTTTCTAAGCCGCTTCAGTGTGAAGATAAAAGTGGCTTTTTTGATCATATTTTTGATATCCGGGGTACTGTTTTGGAACATCTCATACCTTAGTGATACGATCGAATCTAACGAGAAAACGAAGAAAATTCTTTCAGCTTTCAATACGGCAGAAAAACTCAATACCATTCTATATAGTCTTCAAAACGAACGAACTTTTTCCATTGCTTTCGCAGAGCATGGAAAAGATAAGAAGAGGCTAGAGCAGGTACGTCAGGAAACGGATGCGCATCTGAAGATGTTCAGTTCGTGTAAAACAAACTTTGAGTCGTTCCCTAATCAAAAGATCAATGCAAAGATTGCCTTGTTAAACCGTGAGTTGTCAGAGCTCGGACAAATCCGTACAAAGGTCGATAAAGCCGAGGTTGAAGGCGATGAGATCGTTCGGTATTATACGGACTCGCTGATCAAGCATTTTATAGATCTGATAGCACTGATGACAACGCGGATAGAGTCAAACGATTTCAATGCCTATTTTAATCTTATCTCAGCGATAGAGTACACTTCACTAGAACAGGCTTTGGTTCAGGTTGCCGTAGGAAGTGAGGAGCTGTTTGATCAAATCTGGTATGACCTGATCATAACACAGGATGCAAAATCACAGACCTATCTGGATCATTTCAAGACTTTTGCTGAACCTGAGGTTAGCAAAGCCTATTACACCCTATATTCAACGCCGGCATTTATTCATCTTAACCAGATGCTTGAAACACTGAAAATGCAAGTAGGTCAAAAGATATCGGTAGAAGATATCAATGTGTGGCTAAACTATTACCATACTTATATGAGTGATGTCAAAGCCGTTGAAGCATTGAACAGCAGTACAGTACGAAGCAAGATAGAAACGATCATATCCAACGAGAATGACAAGTTCAATAAAAACATCATGCTTCTATTATTGCCACTGTTTTTTGTACTTTTAGTGGCATGGTTTATTTTCATCGACATCAAAAAGTCACTGCATACGCTATTGAGTTTTCTTAAAGAGAAAAGTGCGAACAGAAAAGACCAGGTGCTTCTATTACAATCAAAAAGTGAGCTGGGGACAATCTACCGTACACTCTTTGATTTTAACAATAAGGTCAAAGAGCAGATCAAGATCATAGAACACAATTATGAGACGGATTCGCTGACAAGCATTCCCAATCGTAATAAACTGCTTAAAGAGATGGAAGAGATACAAAAACAGGGGCATGACTTTTCCGTTATCTATATCGATATTCATAACTTTTCGCATATCAATGACAGTTTTGGACAGGAAATAGGCGATATCTATCTGCAAGAGACAGCGCAGATCCTACAGGAGATCGCGGGCTCAATCAGTTCGGATAAGTTATTGGAGACAGATGTGTACAGGATGGGTTCAGATGAATTTGTCCTGATCTGTTCTCACGCAGAATATATTAACCTTCTCATTGCTAAACTAAAAGAGATCTACATAATTGAGCACGAAGATATAGAGATGCCGCTCTCTTTTACCTTCGGTATAGCTAATTCAGATACAAAACACTCTCAGGCTTCCTTATTGAGCCGTGCAGAGATCGCTTCGAGATACGCTATTCGTATGCATAAAAGGTATGCCTATTATGATGAGGATGCACTTTTGGAAAAACGTCATAAGGCAAACCTCGAATGGGTTAAAAAGATAGCAGCAGCTTTTAACGATGGTCTTTTTGCCGTGCATTTTCAGCCTATTGCACATGCACAGAGTGGAGAGGTGATCAAGTATGAAGTTCTGATCCGTATGTATGATAAAGATAAGAAGATAATGATCTCGCCTAATGAGTTTCTGGGCGTACTTCAAAACTCTGGACATGAAAAAGAGTTGACAAAGCTTGTCATCGATCAAAGCCTTCAATCTTATGAGAAGTGTCAGATCGATCTTTCTATTAATATGACAAGAGAAGACCTTGATCATGACATGGTCGATTATCTTATTGACAAGGCATCAAAATATGGTGTTCCGCCAGAGGCGGTTGTTGTGGAATTGGTAGAGTCTGAAGAGCTACTTAAAGGAAACTATATTACAATCATCAATGAGATTAAGCATGCGGGTTTTAAAATTGCAATCGATGATTTCGGAACGGGCTATTCAAACTTTGCGTATTTAACACAATTGAAGCCAAACTATATTAAGATTGACGGATCGTTAATCGAACATATCGATACCAATGAAGACCAGCGTCAGGTCGTAGAAGGAATCTACGATTTTGCTCATAAACTTGGTATTGAAGTAATAGCAGAGTTTATTACGAATGAGCGTCTGCTTGAAGCCGTCAAAAAGATAGGAATAGAATATGTTCAGGGTTATCACATCGGTAAAATACTGAGCTGTGAAGAAATCAAGAAGAAACAAGGAATTCAGTGAGACACTTTTTAACATTAAAAGATTATTCTAAAGAAGAGATCTTAGAGATTATAGAACTGGGCCTTAAGATCAAAAAAGAGTTTAAGGCAAAAGCGCAGCCTCCTTATTTGAAAGGACAGACGCTTTCGATGATTTTTGAAAAAAGTTCAACGCGTACACGTGTGAGTTTTGAAGCGGGAATGTTTCAGCTTGGCGGGCATGGGCTTTTTTTGTCTAACAAGGATATTCAGCTTGGACGCGGTGAACCGGTAAAAGATACGGCCAGAGTTATCTCTAGTATGACGGATATGGTTATGATCCGCACCTTTGAACATTCACGCTTAGAAGAGTTTGCCTCATACTCATCAGTACCGGTTATCAATGGCTTGACGGATACCTACCATCCGGTTCAGTTGTTGGCAGATTATATGACGATGATAGAACACGGTATGGATAAAGACCCTATTGTCGCTTATGTAGGCGATGGTAACAATATGACGCATTCTTGGATGATGTTGACATCCAAGCTCGGATTTGAACTGCGTATCGCTACGCCAAAAGGGTACGAGGTGGATGCAAACGTGATGAAAGATGCCTTAGAGTTCTGCAAGCAAAGCGGCGGAAAGATTGTCGTGACAAATGATCCCAAAGAAGCAGCCAAAGATGCGACTGTTATCACAACGGATACATGGGCATCTATGGGACAGGAAGCTGAAAAAGAAGAAAGGGCCAAGGCTTTTACCGGTTATATGGTCGATGAGAATATGATGGATCTGGCACAAGATAATGCCATCTTTCTGCACTGTCTTCCGGCTTATCGCGGACAAGAGGTCAGTGAGGAGTTACTCGAAGGAAATAGAAGCCTTATCTTTGAAGAGGCTGAAAACCGTTTACATGCACAGAAAGGCCTGATGGTCTGGTTAGATCTGCATCGTTAGATGCAGAAGAGCTTGTATAAGACTAAGCTAACAGTGTAGTTCTAGCGGTTCGCACTGATAAGAACGATAAACTGATTCCCGTCTTCTACGACATTAAAACTGTGCTTTTTACAAAAGCTGTTTGTCATAGCATCTGCCATCTCACGTGCATGTATTAATGCCTCATCTTTGTTCTCAAAACTTAATGAAGCTTCTCTACCGCTTCTTCTAAAACAGCCACATTGTTGAGGTACGTTTACTTGATACATTATTAACCTTTTAATATTTAAAATTTCGGAATTTTACTAAAAAAAGATTAGGGAAGAGAGGGGACTATAAGCCCAGGCTTATAGTTTTATAATTTAGTAAGCTATTCCCGTTTTTGAACGGATTATCTCCATCTTTTCTGCGGCAATACTACGTGCCTTGTTTGCACCAAACTTTAAGATGTCACGGACTTCATCCTGGTGAGAGGCATAATACTCACGTTTTTCTCTGTAGGGTCTGAAGTATTCCCACATCACATCATGTAGATAGAGTTTGAAGTGGCCATAGCCCTCTCCCGGAGTTCTGTAACGCTCTTCAAAAGCTTCAAGACCGTTCTTATCCAAAAAGAGCTTGGCAATGGCATAGATATTACAACTCTCAAACTCTTTCGGTTCTTCCAAAGGGGTTGTGTCAGTTACGATCTTTTTAATCGTCTTTTGGATCTTCTTCTCTTCACCAAATATGTTGATGGTGTTTCCATAAGATTTTGACATCTTTGCTCCGTCAATGCCGGGAACGGTTGCGACAGCATCATCTACCTGGTGTTCTGGCAGATGAAAGACTTCGCCATACTCATTATTGAAACGTATGGCCATGTCCCTCGCAATCTCAACGTGCTGGATCTGATCTTTTCCGACAGGAATGATTTCAGAATCAAAAAGCAGGATATCTGCTGCCATAAGGACAGGATAGGAGAAAAGGGAGTGGTTGGCATTGATACCTTTGGCAACCTTGTCTTTGTAGGAGTGTGCACGTTCCAAAAAACCCATGGGTGTGAATTGCGAAAGTACCCAATAGAGCTCAAGCACCTCTTTGACATCAGATTGGACCCAGAACATCGTCTTTTCCGGATCGATACCCAATGCTAAGAAGTCGGTAGCCGCCTGCATAGTAAGTTCGCCTAAACGTGTACCGTCACTGACTGTTGTCATAGCATGATAGTTGGCGATGAAGGCGTATACATTGTCACTCTCTTGTCGCTCAATCATCTTTTTGATTGAGCCGAAATAGTTTCCGATATGTAGATCACCTGAAGGTTGGATACCTGCTAATACTTTCATTTTACTACCTTGATATATCTTTGATAATTTGCAATTTCAAGTCGATAATGATTTGATGTGGTTCTACTCGATAGAATTGCGAGGTTTAGTCGCAATTCTATCGAGATATCGTATAATGCGAGCTTAGATACATCAAAAAGGATTCTTATGGAGTATTATCTATGGATAAAGTGGTTCCACGTCATCTCAATGGTCGCATGGTTCGCCGTACTTTTTTATATGCCTAGACTCTTTGTCTATCATGTAGAGAACAGGAACAATGCTGACTTTATCAAGGTAGTGAAGGTAATGGAAAGAAAGATATATTATGCGATTGGAATCCCCTCATTCTGGGCAACCCTGATCTCAGGGATAGCAATGATAGCTCTTAATCCGGGTCTCTTTCAAAGTGGTGGATGGTTGCATGCTAAACTGACACTGGTCGTGGTATTGATCGGATATTTTTTCTCGATGGGACATTTTTATAAAAAACTTTTGGCGGATAAATGTGACAAGAGCGGTAAGTTCTTTCGTCTCTATAATGAAGTGCCGACGATCCTTCTTTTGTTGATCGTAGCGATGGTGATCGTAAAGCCCTTTTAAGGCTTTACGTAAGGGGATGTCTCAGCTTCCTAAGCCGACTGATATCTTCCTTGACTTTTGCTATGAGAATGTTTATACTTTCTTCATGAAAACAAAGCTTTCACTTCTTTTTACTTTTATGACATTACTTGTTATGGCTATGACGATGTTTGAAGTTCAGACTTTTTCTGCAGTACAGTCTGAAATGGCTGTTGAGTCAGTAAGTGAACTTGAGAACTCTGAGAATGAGTCAATTGCTGATACAGCAAAACTTGTTAATAACTCAATGGTATTGGAAATGTCTGCACAAAACCATGCCTTCTCAGACAAGGGCTTTGTTGTTTTTACTCTTTCTAAGGATATCTTTCGACCTCCTCGCTTGGCATAGTTCAACCCCAACCTTTATTTAAATATTCATAATCAATCTAAGGAAAACTATGCTAAAAAAAGCGGTGTCTAATAAATTTTTCATTACATCATTACTATTGTCAACATTTCTTATCTCCGGCTGTACTCATTCACCGGCATCCACGCCGGTAGCTTCAATTCAAAAAACATTTTCGAACGAATTGGATATAGAGCTGCTTCAAGAGGCAATAACAAAGGCTGCCGAGAAAAACAACTGGGATATCATAGAACCGACATTACAATCTATTAATCTGAAAAAAAGTTATGTGGTAAAGAAACGTGAAGTATCTGCATTACGTACAAAACGCAGGTATAAACCTGCTATCAAGAAGGATCTATATGTAAATGTGGATTTGAATAAAAAATATTTTATGATCAAGCCAGCACAGAAATATGAAGAGCTCATCAAGAGTGAATCTCAAAGAAAGCAGTTCAATCAGGAGCTTGCAAATCTGGAAGAGGCTATCTATACAGAGTTGGCTGCGCAGCTGTGATAATGACTTGCTTTTAAAAGTAGAAAAAGGTTCAGTATTACGTACAAACACGCAATACTGAGCATCAAAGTCGCACTAGTCTATATCGACAAAACCCTCTTCAATGTCATTGTCTTTTTTATGTTTTTCATCTTCAGCCATATGCTCTTCAAATTCGCCTTCGAACTCTTCGTCATCATACATTTCCCACATCTCTTCATCCGTTACCGGTTCACCAAACTTCTCTTCAATATAATCCGGTTCGTCTGAGATATGGGTTTTTTGTTTTTTACTTCGCGCATGAAAGAGAACAGGAGTCCCTTCGAAATTGAAGGCTTCACGAAGCTTATTCGTGAGATATCGTCTGTAGGTGAAATGAAGACCTTCCGGACGGTTCATGACTAATGCGATGCGCGGAGGACGTATGTCATATTGGGTGACATAATAGATCCTGATGACTTTTCCCTTGACGGATGGAAGGTGATGGCGTCGTTGTGCAAGTTCAATGACGCGATTGAGCTTGGATGTCCCGATACGTTGAGAATAGTTGTCATTGATCTCTAAAATCTTATCCATAATCTTATGTACACGCTGTTTTGTCAGGGCAGAGATAGTGATGATAGGCGCATAATGTAAGAACTTGAAACGACTTCGTACTTTTTCTGTAAACTTGTCAAAGTCCTTATCTGTTAAGTCCCATTTGTTCAAGACGATGATACAGCCCAGACGGTTCTCATCAACAAGACCGGCAATCTTCTCATCAAGGTCTTTGAAAGGTTCAGAAGCATCAAGTACAAGCAGGGCAATGTCCGCATCTTTGAGCATCTCTTTGGTACGGTTTAGCGCAAACTTTTCAATCCCAAGGATCTTACCCCGTCGTCTCAATCCCGCGGTATCGACAAAAGTGACCTTTTTGTCATCGACTTCTATAGTCTCATCAATAGGATCGATAGTTGTTCCGGCGACAGAGGAGACGACAGAGCGCTCTTCACCGATAAGAGCATTTAAAAGTGAGGACTTGCCGACATTAACCCGTCCGATAATTGCGACCTTGATCTGGTTTAGGCGTTCAGGGTCATAAAAACGCGTCTCATCGTTTTCTTCAAAGGCTTTCGCATCCTCTTCTCTTTCCTCTTCATCATCCCATTCATCAAGGTATGCATCTTCATCTACGTCTTCAGGTGCCTCTACTGCACCGGCAATCTGAAGATCTTCATCTTCTTGAGAAATGTTTTTCGATGATATCTCTTTTTCTGGAAGCTGTTCATGTATCCATTCGATCAGTTTGATTGTATTGCGGTTATGTACGACAGAGATACCAAAGATCGTATCGGTACCAAACTCATAATAGTCCCAAAGACGCTCGTTCATCTTGTCGTTATCTATTTTGTTTACGACCAGGGCAATCGCTTTTCCCATGGCCTGAAGTTCATAAAAGAACTTTTTATCTTCATCATTGGCAATGGTCTTTCCATCTACCATATAAAGGATGATATCGGCTTCATACGCGGCTTTGACAGATTTTTCTTTGATCTTGTCAAAGAGCTCGCATCCTCTGTCCAATCCTCCGGTGTCAAGAATCTGAACTTCTTTGTCAAGGATCTGAGCAACACGTTTTTTGACGTCGCGTGTCGTACCTGCCTGATCAGAAGTAATGGCATCACGTTTTTTTAACAGGCGATTGAAGAGAGATGATTTTCCAACATTTGGACGGCCGATAATGGCTAGTTTTTTCATATAGTATGCTTTCTGTGATTGTAATGATGTAATTATAGCAGTTTAGAGATTATAAAGGGTTTTATACTTTTGGCTGCGCTCACGGACATTTTTCAGATACTGCTTCGTTTCATCATGACGCAAGTGTCTACGCAGGTGTTCGTAGACACTTGCCGGGTTCATCTTGTTGATAAGCACCGATGCCCTTTGAACACTATTGGTTCCGACAAAAGCACGAGCGACATTGCCAGCTCCTGTATTATATCCGGCAATAGCGCAGTAGAGACGACTGGTAGGGTCTTTGATGGAGGCAAGGTATTTATAGTAGAGGATATGGAAATAGGCAGACCCTGTCTCGATGTTATTTTGTGTATTATAAAGGTATGAGGCAGAAAGAAGACGGCGTTTTTTATATAAAAAATAATAAGAATCAATGCCGGCTGTTTTAGGTACGATCTGCATCAGACCGTAGGCAGGGACCCATGAACGCGCCATAGGGTTAAAACTGCTTTCTGAGTGCATGATGGCTAAAAGCCATTCTGCTTTGAGTCTGAAACGTTGGGCATTTGACTTGGCCGGGACGAGATAGCTGCTTGAGCGTTGGTAGGTCGAGTCTTTTGGCAAGGTATAGGTCAGCCTATAGGTATTGTCTTGCCTACTTATGCTGATGCTTTCATTCATTTTTAGCGTGTCTGTTGAGGCATTAGGCAAAAGTTTTTGTTTGTCGAGCCGTGCTGTCTTGATATAGGGTGATACTTTGGATATTTTGTCGATGTCTTGATCGAGGGGGCTTTCATTAAAGACTTGGAAGCTGTCGAGCTTTAAGGTCTTGTCCAAAGATTCCAGGAGTTTCTTTTCGGCCGTGCTCTCGTCTTCATTTTTTTGTGAGATAGTTATGGTGTTGTTCTCAAAGTCAATCACATGCTGTGTCCGAAGATCTTGAGAATAGGTGACCAGTCGTTTTTCATCACCCAGATCAGCTTCAGGCCAGAGGGCTTTTACTTTTTTTCTGTAGGCTGATATCGCCTTGTGTTCATGTTTTAGGTGTGACGTAAAAGCCTCATCTTCAGCTTTTTTGAAATCAATGAAGCTTCTCCTCTCCTGTGCAAAACTGTTTTCCTGTGCCTCTTTATACGCCTCAAAACTCTCTTGTGCATTCAAAAATGAGGAAAACAATAGGAGTATCAGTCTGCTACTAACCATACGTATACCTCTTTGGTCAAAGGATGTGTCCATACCTCCTGGATATGGGCTTGGATAGTTTCATTTGAACTGTTCTGTATCGTATATATTTCAGCCGAGGAGTTGGTATGCATACCATTTCGTCTTTCCGAACGTTTTATAGTACTGTGGACTTGAACACCGCTTTGTTGAGAGAGTTCATCCAAGGCACGTGATATGGCCAGCCGCCGTTGGGCACTCTTTCCTCTAAAATGCTCTTGGGCACTGCCCACCGCACCGATATTGCCGTTGAGGGAGGGCTGGACTATCCATGCCGGTTCGCTGATCGGAGGTTCGGTATGCATTTTCTTGTAACAAGCGGTAAAAAGAGTGGGAAGAATGAGAATGAGAAACAGTGATCTATACATTATAAAATCCAGATATCCAAAAATAAAGACATAAGCTTTGTGCGTTTATCTTTAGATATTTCTTGACTTGCAGCAGAGCAGGAAGCTCTACCGAATCATCAGTCAGATGGAAACTCTTTTTCAAGGGCTTCGAGCGCATTTTTGGCTTGAAACTGCTGCCATAGTGCGTTGTCGTTTTTATACGATGATTTGACTTGGTTTTTGACTTCCTGGTTTAGACTCTCTTCGCTTACACCGACAAGAAGGTAGATCGATTTTGTAGATGGGTTTTGCCAGTATTTAAGCTGCTTTGAACCGTTAAGTGTGACCTTGGCTACCTGTTTTGAAACCTGAGTAGATACTTTGTCAGCAACTTCGTCTCCACCAACACCGGTTGAACGTGCGAATGTTTCAACTTTGTCTTTGACAAGTGTTTGAATCTGCTGTGCGAGGTTGGAACGACCATTCGCTAAAGCTTCACGACGAGAAAAACCTTGTCCCAGTTTGCTTAATGGAGCGGAACCTACCGCTGTGACAGCCCCTTCTGCTCCAGCATTGCCGCAGGTCCATTCAGGTGCGAGTTGTCCGTCTACACGGCAGCGAAAATCAGCATCTTCTTCGCTTGGGCTAGGTTTTTTATCGCTACAAGCTGTAAATGATGTCACTAAAGCAGTCGCTAGGAAGATCGATCCAAGTGTTCTCTTCATAATAAAGTCCTTTATATAGAGTAATTGATAAATATGAGATTATTGTACCTAAATTTTATAAAACAATAATGATATGTTGTGTTTAAGAGATATTTTCTTGAGCACTTTAATGTTGTAAGAAGCCATTGAAAAAGTCACCAAAACCAAAGGAGTAATTAGCCTTTACATAATCGCCAAGTTTGACAGCATTGGTTTTTTCTTCGACAATGATCCAGGCCCTGTGTTTTGAGAGCTTATCAGAGACGATACCTTCTGCAACTACGGTATCATGGATCTCTTCTTCATCTGTTAATGGATTAAGCGTGCTTTTTGTACTGTAGATCTTAACATCGTCACCTGTGCTTAGACCATCATCGCTTCCTATATTGACAAGAAGTATACTTCTGTCTTCATCATCCCTTTGTTCCATAATATAACCCTTGGGAGCAAGAAAATTTTTGAACTCATAACGCGTTGAGTAAATGGCAGAACTTCCTGCTTTATTGATCATTCCTACGGTATCGGATGGTAGATAGTCATCACCATAATATTTACTGTCTTCACGACGTGTACTGCTACCTGAAAAACCTATGGTCTTGACAATCTTCATTGATGGAATGGCATATATCTTCAAGACACCTTTTACGGATGCGGTATAGTTGTAGTGTGCCGGGATTACATAGACTTTTCCCTTCTTGTCAACCCACTTGGCTGTCTGAACAAACTGGGACGTGAATTGGGCATTGGAAAGGTTTCCCGAGATGGCATATTTTGCAATGGAAAGTTCAATCTCACTCATCTGCGAGTCCGCGTTCATCTCGCTTAAACGGATCTCTTCTTCAAACTTTCTTGCGATATCTCTGTCGAGAATCTCAACTGTTCCGCTTTTTCCCAATCTCTGTTCAAGTTCAACTAAAAGCGACTGCCCAAGGTTGGCTTGCCTTGCAAGTGTGAAGTCAGTGTCATCGATGCGCGTAAGTACGACTTTTGTCTTCCCACTTTTAATCTCTTCTTTGCTTGGCATAAATGGAGATCTCTCAAGGGGAATAGGGGCGTAGGCTTCGATAGAATCGATGGTGGCTCCACATCCGCTATATATCAGCAATATGAAAATAAGAGATATGATCTGTCTGAGCATACTAATCCTTAGGGGTTTACTTTGATTGTTTGATTCCCAAGAGGGTGTAAATTCCCTCTTCATCAATTTTATTAGCCAAAACTTGGGCAGTATTGGCTTTAGCTTTTTCGTAATCATATCTGGATTTTCCGCTTAGACTGAGAGATCGTGTCGATATTGTCTTCTGGTTAGCATCTTTAATTGACAGAGAGAGACTTGCTTTTGCGATTTTAAACCCGTAAATCTCATCGAGTTGAAAACGGTTTTTTATATGAATATTTGCATCAGCATGGCTTGCTACCGTCTTGATACCTGCTTTGTTGAGGCCCTCTTTAAGAACATCGGTGAATACCCTGGCATCCATGTCGGCACTAATGAACACTTTTGTATTGTTCATGGCATCATTTTTAGCCTGCTTGATGTCGGCGGCTTGTCTGAGGTAGGGCGTTGTGTCAAAATTAGTGTTGATCGTCTTGCACAGAAGAGCCATGGATTGTAGTTTTTGTGCTTTGTCTATCTGAACAGAGTATAAATAGGTTTGTTGCAAAGGGGATTGTTCAGAGATGTTCTTTTTTTCAGCTGTCAGCTCTGTTGAAAAACGATCGAGTTTTTCTTGCTGTTGTTGAAGAAGTCTGGCGCGTGATACTTCAATAAGGACAATAACCTTATGTGCAGTCACATGGTTTTCGATCACTTGATAGTCGTTGAACTCGATCTCTTTGACTTGTGCTTTGATAGTATTGATAGCTGAATGATAGGCATTTTCATTACCGTTGAAGCTCAGTGTCGATTCATTCTTTTTAAATTCTGAGCTGACAGTAGTGGAGAGTGAAGCTGCTACTGCATTCAGTGCAGACGCCTTCGCCTCATCGATGTTGCGTCCTTCTCCTACACCATAGAGTGAAGTGCCATTATTGTTTGGAAGATTCATATACCAAGAAGGATAGGATACGGGTTGAGCTTCCTTACTGCCTCCGCATGCCGCAAAGAATAAAATAGAAAGTATTGAGAAAAAAAATTGTGTTATTTTCATTAGGCCTCTAATTGTTTAGTCGGATTGTCTGGCAGACTTTCAATGTATACAGACTGCGAAGGGAAGGCAAAGCTTGCATTGTTCTCTTCCACGATCTTCATAATGGAAAGATTAATGCGTTCTCTTACCATCAGATACTCCTGCCAGTTTGTTGTGTTAGTGAAAAAGTAACAAAAAATCCCTAAGGCTGAGTCCTGAAAGTCTGTAAAATTGACAAGTATAGTCGTGTCATTGATATCGGTGTCATTGCGTAACATAGTGCGAATTGCTTCCAATATGCTTTGCATCTGAGTCGAGTTTGTGTCATACGTCAGACCAATCGTCATCTTGATACGGCGCATGGTCATGCGCGACCAGTTTGTGATGGGACTGTTGGCCAGTGTAGCATTAGGCACGGCAACGAGTGCTTTGGCAAAGGTGCGCACGCGGGTAGAGCGGATTCCTATGCTCTCGACCGTTCCTTCGACAGCAGGTGTCTGTATCCAGTCACCTACGTCAAAGGGTTTGTCAGAGAAGATGACAAGGGAACCAAAAAGATTGGCTGCTGTGTCTTTGGCAGCCAAGGCAAAGGCAAGACCTCCCAGACCTAAAGATGCCAGAAAACCTGTAAAGTTGTAACCCCACTCTTGTACGATGATGACAAAGCCCATGACGAGTAGAAAAAGTTTAGCAACTTTAACCAAGAAGAGGGCAAGATCAGTACTAAAACGGCTGGCAACCTTACCGTCAAACTCGTGAAGAAAATCACTGAAGATATTAACAATACGATACAGGGCCCAAAAAAGCGTCAAGGCATACATGGAACGGAAGAAGTGACTGCTGAAGTTTGTAAATGTATCAGGAAGCGTCAAGGAAAAAAGACTTCCGTAAAGACCGAGCAGCATAATGACCAGACGTACAGGCGGTTCAATGGCTGCGATAATGGCATCATCGAGGGTGTTTTTGGTCCTTGCTGTCAACTTATGGAAGATGGAGATTATAAAGTGAGCCACGAGACGACGTAAAAAGATAAAAAAGAGCAGAATACCTAAAGATATCAACCACTGGGAAAGTGTGTTACCGAAATAGGTTTGTTCTAAAAGACGCGTCATATCCTGCATATACTCTCCAAAAATGTTTAAAATATTTTAACACAATAAATAAGAAAGTTCCGTTACAATCGTGTTTATGATTTATTATAGTTATGAAGAGTTTGTAAAAGACACAAAAAAGTTGGTGGAGTCTTCAAAAGTATTCAAGGCCGATACCCTTATCGCAATCGCACGCGGAGGAATGACTTTGGGACATGCTTATGCAAATGCCGTTGATAACAGACGCTTGTTTACGATCAATTCGATTTTGTATGAGAAAGAGCAGAAAGGACAGCATTGTGAAGTCTTTAATATACCGGATTTAAGTGATGCTAAAAAGGTCCTGATCCTAGATGACATTGTTGATAGCGGTGAGACAATGCATGAGGTGTTGACAATGTTAAAAAAGAGGTATCCGGAGGTGGAATTTAAGATAGCATCTCTCTTTTATAAAACTTCAGCTGTTATCCAGCCTGATTTTAGTGTTCATGAAGCAAAAGAGTGGATCGGGTTCTTCTGGGAAAAAGATTTTGAGTCAGATTAAGGATAACTTACGCGCCTACTCCCATCTTTTAAAGGGTATGATAACCGTATTTCGTGTGATGGCCTTTGAAAGGTTTACGGCATTTTTCTTTTTTTTCTATGTAATGGCTGTTTTAAGTACAGGTTTTATTCTATCAGCCTTACACTGGAGTGCTGCTGTGATCACTTTACTGCTTGGTGTCGGTCTTTTTCCTAAGACACTTAGAGGATTTGAGTTTTTAAAGCGTTCATTGATCCGTAAAGGAGACAGAGTTGAATATGCTGATCCGACCAGTTCACAGATAATAGAGCAATTTAAAACAGCTATTGTGCTATTAAAAATACGTCCTGATGAGGTGGAGAAGACAAAGCTCATCGCACCGGAATTAATCGAAGATAATCACCACTTCTATCTTGTCGAAGTCAATAAAAAACCGTGCGTTATTGCCTATGACTGGATCATTGGGATCTCACCCGAGATGTTAGAGCCAGAAGAAGAGGGTTAAAGTCGTTCAA
Source organism: Sulfurimonadaceae bacterium (assembly GCA_041548245.1). Lineage (GTDB taxonomy): Bacteria > Campylobacterota > Campylobacteria > Campylobacterales > Sulfurimonadaceae. Next base: position 1,766 of record JBFESZ010000039.1, on the reverse strand, counting down.
GAGCGTACAGTGCGAAGAAACTAAGTCCTAAAAAAAGCAGTGATGAGATGAATATTAGCGCTGTAATATCTTTTGGTTTGCACTCATAGAGCGATCCCAGGTTGACATTTGCAACGGCAAGAGGCATAAAGAGCTCTAAAAAGATAATACCTTTGACCATACTTGAAAATGGTGTGAACTGCAAAATGAAAAATGTGAGCGTGGGCAAAAGGATAAACTTCACCACATTGACATGAACAATAAGTCTGATATTGAGATGGTTCAGCCTTACACCCTGCAGATACATACCCAGAATGATCATCTGAAGCACCATACTCGCATAAGCTCCCATCTCAAGAACACGCATGATCTCGATAGGAAGATTGACTTGATAGAAGTTGAGCGTAAGTGCTAAAAAGGCGAACCAGAGAATGGGAAGCTTAAAGATGTTTTTAATGGACTCTTGAACGGAAAAATGTCCGCGGGAATAGAAATAGACACCAAAGGTATAAACGATAAAGACATTCATGAGATTCATCAGCGTGGTAAAGGGAATACTCTCTTCCCCGAAGATGACGATGCCGACAGGGATACCAAGATTTCCTGTGTTTCCTATCAGCGCGGCGATCGAAGCGATGGAACGCTCTTTGGGATCGCTAAAGAGTCTGCGTGCGAGAAAAAATGTCAATATCAAAATAAGCGCTACGATACCGAAGTAGACCAGAGGTGCAAGCAAGAGCTCTGCATCAAGAGGACGTTTCAAAAGCCCCCAAAAGGTCAAAAATACTTGAAGGAAATAGACGGAAAGAAGGTTCAGCGATTTTTCATCGATGCGTTCTTTAAAAAAATGTTTGGCGCTGTAACCGACGAGGATAAAGATGTAAATGGCGGTGATAGCCAAGAATAAACTGCCCAAAAATAGTCCTAAAATATTGCTGTTGACAAGGTGTCATCTAAGATGCAATCTTAGCAAAAATAGTGTAAGATTAACTCATGATTTCGACTCTCTCTAAAAAATTGGCATCATTCTCCTTCCTCTTCTTAGCCTTCGCGTTTATTGCATTAACCTTTTTCAATGCCTATGATCCGACACGTTCGATGACGACAACACTGTTTTTGGTCTTGACCCTTGTTCTGTATTATCCTTTACGTCTCATCATTGCCAATAAAAAACTGAGTATGACCTACAGTACACTGATAAAGGATCCGGATGCTTCACGTTTGATTATGTTCTATATCAAGCTTCCTTTTTATATGATAGGCATACCTCTTTTAGGCGGGGCGTTCTTTCTTCTTTTTATCAAGGCATCTGTTCTATTTAGTATGAATGCACGTCTTATCATTTTAGCTTTGGGTGCCTTTGTCGTACTTTTTCTTTTCTGGACGTTTTTAGGGAACAAACTATTACAAAGCCGTGACAGTATCGCTCAATTGTATGCAAAAAATAGAGTGGATCAGAAGATGGGCTATCACGTATTGCTTTATATGATTTTTTTCTCGTTCACAACAGATCCTGTGGAGTCGCTTATCATTACACTGCTGTTCTCTTTTTTGATCTTCGATATTCTTTTTGCACTGCATGATAAGGCAAATCTAAGAAGACTTTTTAAAGAGAGAGCTTTGCCACTGGTTTTTAAATTCTTAGTGTTTATTCTTGTGGGTCTGTTGAGTTACAAGTATTTGAGAGAACTCGCCAAGAGCGAGCTTGATAGACTTGTATTGTGGGCAGACCCTGGCATGAGTGTAGCCCTTGTCTATCTGTTTTTATATATGATTTCTGCAGTGGG
>JBFESZ010000038.1:0-18904 GCA_041548245.1 Sulfurimonadaceae bacterium | reverse complement strand
TGACCTTATCTTCATGGACCTTATGATGCCGATGATGAACGGTAACGAAGCGACCAAGACCATCAAGCAGATGCATCCACGTACTATGATCATTGTCATCTCAGCCTTTGGTGATGAAGAGAAACAAAAAGAGATGCTTCGTAACGGTGCGGAAGACTACATGATCAAACCGGTCAATGCACCGCTGTTTAAAAGCCGTCTTCACAACTATCTTCAACTGATTCAGACTCGTAATCATATAGGCCACTCTCCAAAGGCGCACAACCTCTTCACCTCAAAAATCTATAACTATCATATGGACTTCTTTGTCGGTTCTGAGGCAGACCTCTCTGAGTTTTGGGAAGCCCTGCTTATCCGTATAGACTTTCAACGCCATATTGACAATCTTAGTGATTTTGTACGCTTTATCTACAGACTGGGCAACCTGCAGCTGCACCATAAATTTCAATTCCATATCTATATTGAAGAAGATATCAACAATTTCTTTTTTACCCTTGATAATATCACGCTTATCGGATGTGACAAAATAGATACCATCATACAAAAACACTACAGTGAAGCGATCTATCTATGCAAAGGCAATCTAATCAGCTTTGTCTTACCCAAAATCTCCCTGCAAGAGCTTTCGACTCCTCTATTAGAAGAAGCCAAACCTGCTTCTTCTCCGGCTGAAGTATTGGAAATTCTTACAACAAGAGAGAATGAAGAACTCTTCACGTTTGATATATTGGATGCCGATGAACTCGAGGACTTTGAGAGTTATCTTCTTAAACTGCGTTCACTGATTCTGCTTATGGAAAACAGCCATCTTGAAGCCTCAGATATCCATGAGCTCTGTCACTGTTTTGATGAGATAGCATCTATCCTTAGTATCTCTAATGATACCTATGTGCTTTCAAGTTCCCTTAAAGAGCTCTCTATGGCCATCATGGAAAATCAGGAGTTCTTCAAAGAAAGTGCAGGTCAACTCTTCGATTTTGTCAATGCCTTTATCAATGATCTTATATTTTGGAAGGCAAAGATCTTCTATGACGGGGCACCAAGTGTTGACTTTCTTAATGATTCTATCACAACCAATGCGAATATGCTCAATGCACTATTACAGCCTGACGCTCAGACAGAAGAAGACCTAGGTGATATTTTTGACTTCTAAATAAAGTAAAAGGCGATATATGGATAAGATACAACAGCTGTATCAACTCAGTAAAGACTTTGACATCCTCTTTGTTGAGGATGATGACGGACTTCGTTTGCAGATGGGGCGAGTCTTTGATGAACTTTTTAATCAGGTCGACACCGCTCAGAACGGAAAGGTCGGTCTGCAAAGATACCGTGATCGCCTCGATAAGACACATTCGCCTTATGATCTTGTCATCACGGATATCAACATGCCTGAGATGAACGGGATTGAGATGATCCATGAAATCTATACCCTCAATCCGCTACAACCTGTTATTGTCGTCTCGGCACATAACGAGTCCGAGTATCTGATAGAACTGCTGCATATCGGTATCAGTAACTTTTTGATCAAACCGATCAGGCATGAGGAGTTGATTACGACCCTGTATAAGGTCATCCAAGCGATTATCAACGAACGCCTGATAGAAAAGTACTATCAAGAGATTGAAGAACTCAATGCAAAGCTTATCCTGCAGGATGAGGCCCTGAAAAAAAGCAATGAAGCCTTGCATGAGAAGAACATCGCCCTGGAAAAGTCAATGCGGATTATCGAAGGTATGCAGCACAAGGATGGTATTCACCGTCAAATGACTATACCGATAAGATCAAAAAGAAGCATAGAGGTAGATGATACGTATACAAGCACAACATCCTCACATCTGAAGAAGATCGATAGAGTCATCAACAGCATCTCCTCAAAACTTCTTCGCCAACCTCTTGAACAGAGCACATTGGATGAACTATGCAATGCTGTAAAGGATTATACCGATGCCCTACCCGAGGAAAAGGTGTTTAAGGGCCTTCATTCCAAGTTCAGACAACTCGGTTCTACCTTGTCTCAGCAGCCTATGTGCGATTCCGTAGAGGAGTTTGAACGTATCTTCAGTATGCTTGAAAGCTTTTTTTTCATCTACTCCAAATGGGAACAGGAGTGGAAAAATATCGATAAAGAAAAGTTTGCCTTGCTTAGTAGCTCCATTGAGGATGAGATCGATACCCTTATTGACGTCTGGTACTGTAGAGTTTAAACCAGTATGCTTGCTTATATCAAAAGTGTAAAACATCGTTTTTATCTTGTTACGCTATCTATCTTGATCATTGCCGGCCTGGTCGTCTCCTATTATAATTACACGCTTATTATCAATGAAGAAAGAGACACTCTTGCCATTGAACATGAAAATCTTCATAGAAACTATACCTTTTTGCTCAAACAACTTGAGAATGACCTTCTCCTGCATTCCGAGATGCTACTGCAATCAGAAGAGCTGCTACAGGCAATGGACGCACAGGACAGATTAAAACTGCTAAAACTCACTCAAAAAAACTTTGAACAGTTAAAAAAATATAACCCTTTTTTAAAAGTCATGACCTTCAGACTTCAAGATGGAACGGCTTTACTGCGTTTGCATAAACCGCAAATGTATGCAGACACACTTCACCCATCGCGAGAAATGATCCTCTTGACCAATGAAAAACAGGTTGCACATACCGGTTTCGAGATCGGTAAGCTAGCCATGGCCTACAGGGCTGTGACTCCTGTATTTTATGAAAACAGATACATAGGTTCTCTTGAACTTGGTGTGGATACAGACTATATCATCCACTCACTAAGACAAGTAAGCTACCTTCAGTACGGGCTACTAGCAAAGAACCTTGATAGTTCCGCTTTTATGCAAAAGAGTAATTTACCTAAGATTGATGACTTTTACCTTGTCAAGAGTGACCCCCTCTTTACCGAAAAAATAGACAACATCAATCTTAACAAGCATAGTACAAGAGCCATCTGCTGCAACAGGCTTTATGCTATCACCTCCGATCTTGAACTATTAGATCACAAAGGAGAAGTCATCGCCAAAGTCTTACTCGGTTTTGACATTAACGCCATCTCACTTAGAACCAATCAAGTACTGAAACAATCGATTCTCTTTGTCCTGATCACAGCCCTTCTTCTAGGACTCATTATCAATGCCGGTTTCAACTTCTTTATCACTCAACTTGCCAAAAGCTATACACAAATCCAAACACTTAATGAGACACTAGAACAACGTGTCCATGAGGAGATCAGCAAAAACCGAAGACAGGAGAAGCATTTGCTCCATCAGTCACGCTTGGCGCAGATGGGTGAAATATTAAGTATGATTGCTCATCAATGGCGTCAGCCTCTCTCCAGTATCAATGCCATCATCACCTCGATGAAATTAAAATATTCCCTCAAAGACTTTGAGCTGGATAAACAAAGCGGTCAACAAGCTCTAATTTCCTATACCCAAAACCAGTTGGACCATATCGAAGACACTGTTGTAAGCCTTTCGGAGATCATAGATGATTTTAAAGACTTCTATAAACCGACAAAAAGCAGACGTACAGTACCCGTTTACCAACCTGTAGAAAGAGCTCTGAGCCTGGTCGAGGCCTCATTTAAAAGCAAACAGATCCACTACCATAGAAGCTATGAAGAGAGTTCGATGGTCAATGTGCATTTTAATGAACTGACGCAAGTCATTCTCAACCTCCTGCAAAATGCCATGGAAGAGCTGCTGGAGAATCAAACGACAGAACCTATGGTAACGATCAGGACTTGCGGTGATGAAAAGAATGCCTATATAGAGATCTGTGACAACGGAAATGGCATAGATAAGAAACTTTCTGAAAAGATATTTGAGCCCTATTTCTCAACAAAAGAAGCTAAAAACGGTTCGGGTCTAGGGCTTTATATGTCTAAGATAATTATAGAAGAACATCATCAGGGAGATCTCTACCTCAAAGAAAACAGCGAACAGACATGTTTTGTTATATCACTGCCAAAAAGCGAAGTATAAAGAAGATAGCACTCTTATCGCTTAAGCGTGTCTTCGGATTTGACCCACATATCTTTTGTAGATTTTTGCCATATTCTATCAACAAAATGACCGGTGATTTTGATCCAATCTCCCTCGAAGACATTACTCGTAAATGAGGTCTTCTCTTCCCAGAGCTCAATCGGTTTTCCATCGGGAGCATCATATACCTGAGCTTCTTTGTTCATTCTGTATGCATTGCCAGTTGTTGTGATGATGCGTTCGGGTTTAAGTGCTACTTGAGGTGTCTTGTTGACGGTGATGGTAATCTCTGCGTCTTCCTTCTGCGGGAGAACCTCTTTTTTCTCTTTCATCATAAGCTGTGGAAAAGGGTTGTCATCCTGGCATTCATGAATGACGCGCTCAGGCTCGCACTCAGCCACTGAAGCCAGACCTTCATCCTGAAGCTTCTCACTAAGAGCCTTGTTCTCTTGAATGAGTTTATTCATCTCGTTCAGGGCCATCTGCAATCTCTCTTGCAATGCTATTTTCATCTGCTGTTCTTTCACAAACGCACTTTTTAGATCGGTAAGTTCTGGGGTATTTTCCTTCTTCTCACCCTCTTTTGTCTCCGCACGCTTTAACCTGTTGAGTTGCTCCAAAAGTACATGGTTTTTCTCGACCAAAATATCGGCAGAGCTGTTTAAACGCATGTTCTCTCGTTTTATGATCTCTATCTCTTTATGCAAAGACTCCAACTCTTTCTTCGCAATCACACCGCCTGTCGAAGCTTTTTTAAGCTCTTCATTCTCCGCCTCGAGCATGCTCAATCGCTTGCGGTTCTCTTCAAAGAGCCTGTAATCATAGCCTTCGTTTTTCGCTATCTTATCCATTCGTCTTTGCTGTTCACCAAGCTGCTGCATACAGGCACTGTTTTGTTCTACTGAGTGTTCATAGCGCGCTCTCAATTCGCTTACTTCATCCACTACACTCTGGATACGTTCACTCATCAGTTCATCACCCAAAAGCAGGATACTCATGCCAAAAGAGAGTGTAAATGCAAAAAAATATCTGCCCATCACGCTACTCTTTTTTTCAATACTGCTCCCATCTCCAGGTGATGGGTATAAGGAAACTGGTCGAATGCAGCCATCTGAATCACTTCAAATTCATCATGAAGGTCTTCCAGATCACGCTTGAGTGTCTCTGGATTACATGAGATATAGATCAGATGCTCAAAACGTCTACAAAATGCCCTTGATTTTTCATCCAGGCCACTTCGGGGAGGATCCACAAAGAGGGTTTTGAGTGTATAAGCACTTAAATCAATCTCTTTCATGCGTCTAAACTCCCGTACACCGTCAAGCGCTTCCGTAAACTCCTCACTGCTCATGCGCACAAACTCAATATTGTGTGTATCATTTAAACGCATATTCTCCTTTGCCGCATTGATAGAACTTTTTGATATCTCCGTAGCCAAGACTTTGTCAAACACGCTGGCAAAAGGAATGGTGAAATTTCCTGCACCGCAATAGAGTTCAAGCAAATCACCGCTTGAGCCTTCCGTCTGTTTCAGAGCCCAAGTGACCATCTGTTCATTGACATGGGGATTTGGCTGGGTAAAAGAGTTCTCAATCTGTTTGAAATGATAGCTTCTATTATTAAAAACCAGTGTCTCCGTCACATAATCCTGAGAGATGACAACCTTCTGCTTTCGGCTTCTTCCAATGATATGGATATTCAACTCTTCGCTAAGTTCGTCTGCGAGTGATTTCCATATCTCATCGAGCTTCTGATGATAGATAAGGCTTACCACTATCTCGCCTTTGGTCGTTGAAAGAAAGTCAATGTTAAAGAGTTTCGTAGCCATCTTCTTTTGCTGCAGGGCTTCTAAGAGCTTTGGCATCAGTTCGGCTATGCTCTCATTGACCATTGGACATTCATTAATTGTCACGACACCCTGTTTGTCTAGGGTGTTCATCGCATAAAAGATATCATCATCCTTGTGCCAAAGCTTAAACTCGCTGCGCGCTCTGTAGTGTGATTCGTCCGACCTGGCTACATCGAAACTCCCCTTGTAGATAGTACTAAACTGTTCTTGGACAGTAGCCAGCTTTGATGCCAACTGCTCATCATAAGAGGACTCATACAATTTACAGCTACCGCATACTCCAAAATGTTCACAATTCATCATATTCCTAAATCTATTTTATACTCGCTATCAGATTACCTATCAACAGATTCCATCCGTCTACCAGGACAAAGACCAGTACCTTGAACGGCAAAGATATCATCACCGGAGGGAGCATCATCATACCCATGGACATCAGGATGGAAGCGACAACCATGTCAATGACAAGAAAAGGCAAAAAGAGCAAGAACCCGATCTCAAAAGCTGTCTTAAGCTCACTGATCATAAAGGCCGGTATGACAACAGAAAGCGGCACATCTTTTATGCTCTTTGGATTTTGCATGTTGCGAATCCTGAAAAAAAGTGCCAGGTCCTTCTCCCTTGTGTTTCTGATCATAAAGTTTTTAAACGGCTCTGTTGTCTTCTCAAAAGCGACTTCATAGGATATCTTCTCTTCAACATAAGGTTTTATCCCCTGTTCATACGCTTTCGTTCCTACCGGCTCCATAATAAAAATAGTCAGAAGTAAAGCGAGCGAAACCAGGAGTTGCGTAGGCGGGATCTGCTGTGTTCCCAGCGCTTGACGAAGAAAACCGAACACAATGACAAACCGTGTAAAAGTCGTCGTCATGAGTAACAGACTCGGAGCTAAAAAGAGTATTGTCAGCATCAAGATGACATTGATCGAGTTAACCAGTGCCGCCGGCGAGTCAGGTGAGGAGAGAGAGAGGTTTACGGTTGGTACTTCCAGGGTCTCAGCAAAAACACTGATACACAGAAGAAGAAGGAGCGTTAAATATTTCATCATTGATTTAGTGCTTCTGCCTTATCAAGTATCGATTTTTTAAGCTCACTTTTTTGATCATTCTTGTTCGCATAAAAATAGAGTTCAACACGACGGTTTTTCTCACGTCCCTCTTCTGTCTCATTGCTTGCTTCCGGTCTGAATTCTGCAAACCCGGCTGCGTGCATTCTGTTTGGCTTGACACCACTGAGAAGAAGCTCTTTTAATACGGATGTAGCACGCTGGGAAGAGAGCTCCCAATTGTCCTGATAGGCACTGCTCTTACCCGGGACACTGTTGTCCGTATGTCCACGCACGCTTACTTCAAGATCATTAGGAAGCTCCTGCACCAGCAAAGCGATACGCTTTAAAAAAAGCAAGGCATCTTCATTCTCGATCTTTGACTCACCCGATTTAAAAAGCAGGCTGGCAGGAAGGCGCAACACAAACCCCTGCTCACTCTCGGCGAGTGTCACAGCAGGGCCCTTGCCCTTTTCCATCATCTCATTCATCTCAGCAATTGCCTGTTTGATGCGATTGACCTGCTGTGAACTCTCATCACGTGCCTCTATCGGAGTGGACTCTAGAATACGCTGCTTGGATATCTCTGTCTTTGTTCCACCCTCAAGTACGCTCATCGCACCCGCAAGTGAACCGATAGCCTCTGATATCTTTTTGGCATCCATACTTGACATGGAAAGAAGAAGAACGAAAAAACAAAGAAGCAGTGACATAAGATCGCCAAAGGCTGCCAACCACGCCGGAAGACATTTAGGGCAGTCACACGGTGCTGCTTTTTTTCCCATTATACGACCCTATTCCTATTCAAACTGACTAACGCGATCGCTAGGCGAAAGGAAAGAGAGAAGTTTCGCTTCAAGCGTACGTGGATTATCTCCTGCCTGAATTGACATAATCCCTTCCAAGACAACCTCTTTAATCAGGTTCTCTTCATCATTACGTATAAGAAGGATATTCGCAATAGGCGCACCAAAGATATTACCGATCATTGCCCCGTACATCGTAGTCAGCAAGGCAACAGCCATTGAAGGACCGATAGCAGAAGGGTCCGCCATGTTCAAGAGCATCGCCACCAGACCGATAAGCGTACCGATCATACCCATAGCTCCGGCGAATCCGGCCCATTGATCAAATATGGCCGCATTCCCCTTATGACGTGTACTGGTCTGCTCCATCTCAATCTCAAGCAGATCGCGGATCGTATCCGGTTCATTTCCATCGACAGCCATCGACAGGCCCTGTTTTAAAAACTTGTTCTCTTCCACATTCGCAGCTGCTTCCAAAGAGAGAATACCATCACGACGTGCCTGCGTCGCATACTCGACAAGTTTTTTAATGAGTTCCTGAAGGTCCTCTTGCGGCGGCTTGACCGCTATCATGAAGATCTTGACGAAGCTCTTCATCTGCTCCATCTTGAAACCAACCAGAAGTGACCCAAGTGAACCACCGATTACGATCAATACAGAAGGAATATCGATATAGGCACCGATCCCCACACCCATTGCCATCGCACCAAACAAAAGTGCAATAATTAACACAAGACCTATGACCGTTGCTAAATCCATCAAAACCCCAAAAAATATTAGTTTTAAAAGTAACATAATTATTACTTAATTTTTAAAAAACAAGCTTAAACAAAGCCTATCAAAGACAACTCACCCTTATATGTGAAGTTTCTTTATCCAAGATCGGTTGTTTTTACAAAAACATTACCTTTTGGGAGGCAACACCCAAAGTCAAAGCGTTATTGTTTTACTTTTTAGTTACAATTGCATGAAATCTACAAAAGAGTGAGCTTTATTTATGAATTTATCCATTGTGATCTTGGCGGCTGGAAAAGGCAGTCGTATGAAATCATCTACGGCAAAAGTCCTCCATCCTATAAGTGGCAAAGAGATGCTTTATTTTATTATAAAAGAGTCTTTGAAAGTTTCTGATGATGTCAGCGTTGTCATCCACCATCAAAAAGAGGCTGTTCAAGAAGCCATGCTCAAGCACTTTGGTGACAGAATCAACTTTATTGTCCAAGATGCCGAGAACTTTCCTGGAACAGGCGGAGCTGTCATGGGCATCAAACCGCGTCATGACAGAATTCTGGTTCTCAACGGTGATATGCCGCTTATTACTGCCGAGGCCTTGGAAGGGTTTAAAGATTCTCACTCCGATATCATAATGTCAATCTTTGATTTAAAAGACCCATCAGGATATGGGCGCGTAATCATATCTGATCAAGGCGTACAGCGCATTGTTGAAGAGAAGGATGCATCCGAACAGGAAAAGGCAGTAACTACGGTCAATGCAGGTATCTACTGCTTTTCAAAGTCCGTCATTGAAAAACACCTTCCGAACCTTTCTAATAACAATGCCCAATCAGAATACTATTTGACCGATATCATTTCAATGGCGCAGCTCGATGGTCTGCTCATCAAGCCCCTTCTCGTCAATGAAGAGCAGTTCAAGGGTGTAAACTCCAAGCTGGACCTTGCAAAAGCCGAAGAGATAATGCAAGAGCGTATTAAAGAAAAATGGATGAAAGAGGGAATCACTATGCAACTTCCTTCGACTATTTACATTGAAGAAGGCGTGACATTCACTGGTGAGTCTGTCATTGAAAACGGGGTGCGCTTGTGTGGAAATACCCTGATAGAAAATGCCCACATCAAATCCGGTTCAGTCATTGAAGACAGTATTATCAAGAACTCTGATATCGGACCACTCGCCCATGTCCGTCCCCATTCACATATTGAGGACACCCATATCGGAAACTTTGTAGAGATTAAGAAATCAACACTCAAAGGTGTCAAAGCCGGACATCTCTCTTATATTGGCGATGCTCAAGTCGATGAGGGAACAAATGTCGGTGCAGGTGTTATTACCTGTAACTATGATGGCAAGGCAAAGTACCAGACCATCATCGGGAAAAACGTCTTTATCGGTTCAGACACCCAGTTAGTCGCCCCTGTCATCATCGAAGATGATGTGCTCATTGCGGCAGGGACCACTGTGACAGCTGACAAGATCGAGAAAGGCTCACTCTCGGTGAGCCGCGCTCCCCTTAAGTCCATAGCCGGTTTTTATTACAAGTTTTTTGCTAAGAAATAGAGACTTACTAGCTTTTAAACTCGTTTATACGTGATTGCAAAGATTTTGCCACCTCAAGTAACTGTGCGGAATCTGCTTCGATCGCTTCGACACTGAGCTGATTGGAATGCGAATACTTATTGATCTCTGAGATCTTTTGCAGGATCTCTTCAGTATGTTCGACCATTTTTACCGAATCATCATAAGAGTTTTTTGCAACCTCAACAGAATTATTCATCTCGGCAGATGTCAATGTGATTTTCTCTTCGACTTCTGCGGATACACTCGTCAGTGTTTCCATATTCCTTGCATTTTCACTCATCTTGTCACTGACATCATTGATAGACTGCACAATTGCACTGACACTGATCTCGATCTCATTGAGGCTTTTTTGCGTTCGCTCCGCCAGCTTTCTTACCTCATCAGCAACTACTGCGAATCCGCGGCCATGTTCACCTGCCCGCGCGGCTTCAATTGCAGCGTTCAATGCCAATAGATTCGTCTGTTCGGCTATCTCTTTGATGACATTAAGTACATTTTTGACCTGATCCGCATCCGAGCGCAGGTTCGTCAGTTCACTTGAGAGTTCCTCTTCAATCTCGATGTAGCCTTCAACCTCTTGAACCAGAGTATTCAGACTTGATTTGGCACCTAGAAGTTCTTCGTTTGCTGCCGTTACTTTTGTCTGGGTGTCTTGAGCGACTTCAATGGATCGAGCCAATATTGCTTTAATCGATTCGCTCTTCATCGTTGTATCATTAACGATATCTCTCTCCTTCTCCACACTGACACTGATTGTGCGTGTGGCATTAGTAATACCTGCTGCGATGGAACTGTTCTGTACACCCAACTCTTTAACCTCATTAACAGTGTCCTGAACCATATCTACAAAATCGTTTACTGCATGTGCTGCCAGGCCAAACTCATTCTCAGATGTCACATGCAGTCTTTTGGTCAGATCCTTATCCCCATCGACAAGATTTTGTGTATTGTCACGCAACTCATTCAAAGGCTCTATAACCTGTTTGGTAAAAAAAAGAGATGCTACGGCCATAAAAGCAAGACAGGCGATAACCAGCGCGATAATAAGAGCTGTTTTGGCCTGTGCAATCTGGATATCGTTATCTTCAAGGGAAAATCTCAGATCCATCAGTCCCAAGACATCCCCCACCTTGGCATTGGCATGACAACTTAGACAGTTTTGTTCTGCTTTTAATGGTCTGACTAATCGTAAATGATGTTTACCTTCATCCAGTTCAACCGTCTCTTCTTTCGCTGAGGCAAAAACACGTTTGAGCATACTGTCCTGACCTGATTGCTGTTTGACACCGTATAATTGTGCTACTTTTTCAGAACGTATCACATTAAGACTCTCTACACCCTCGATTGAACCGGCATCGGCTACAATTTTTTGCATGACACCAGAATCACCCATCAGCATTCCTTGCGAAAGTGTCTGAAAAACGGATTTAGAAAGCATGTCCAAGGATTTTTTAGCCGTTGTGTTTGAGAAATCATTAAAAGCCAAAGAGAGATAGAGGTATATACCACTTACGCCCAGAAGACTGAAGAAGACGATAGCAGCGATAATTCGTGATTTTACAGATGTCATCATACTTAAAACCTTTTTACTGTTTAAAGTATCATAACCTAAAAATTGTCAATTGCATATACTCTTATAGAATATGCGTTGAAATACCATCAATCAGCCTGCTCATCTGAGCGGTAGATTGAAAAACACAGATCCTAATGATCAATCGTTACAATATCACTTCTGATTGCATTTAAAAGCAAGGTCCGCTTATCCTGACGATGCTGATAGATAAAGGTATGTGCAGGCAGAGTCTTAAGTTCCGCATCATAGTAATCGGTATTAGAGCATCTGCCAAGATACAGAAAAGAGAAAATGAGTTTTATCTTATAGTCTTCAAATATCTCATGCGGTTGGGTCAAAAAGGTCAAGCCGTACTTTTTAAGATTCACCAGTGAAAGTATATAGAACATAAAATCCTCAAATTTTGTGTAAAAGGCATTCAGACATGAAATCTCATGGAAGAAGTAATAATAGTTTTCAAGCAGCTCCGGTGTCTGAATTGTCTTTGAAAGACGGCTCTTGATATCACGCTTATTGGAAAAATAGTTTGGGTTAGTCGCCATATAGATGTTTTCACGTCTTGCAATAGCCTCATTCAAAGCCGCATCAAAAGCATCGTTTTCTTCATAACGCAAATAAAAAAAACGCCCACCTGCTTTAAAACGTGGCTCCACATCATCTTCATCAGGATCTGAAAAGTCAAGATAAAGAGTCGGTACACCGCTGTCCATGACATATTCTCGTATCAGATTCGCCAAATGTGTTTTCCCACATCCCTCTTCCGCCAAGATAATAGTGTTTTGTATAAGCATTCTCTCTATCAACTCAAGATTGGCAATACTGTTCTTTAATTGTCCTATTTTACGTCTCATTAATCATCCATCAATATAAAATGTAAAAAGCATTATAGCTTATCTATACTCATTCCTGCCAAATAGCCACTGGCAAACGACCACTGAAGATTATATCCGCCGCAGGGGCCGTCCAGATTCATCACCTCACCGCAAAAGTAAAGTCCTTTGAGCACTTTGGACTCCATCGTCTCAGGACGGATCTCTTTCAAAGAGACACCCCCTCGTGTGATCATCGCCATTTTGAATCCGTCATGCCCTGTTACTGTCAGAGGTGTCCATGCCAATATTTTTATCAATCCCGAACGAACCTCTCCGGAGAGTCTCTTAAACCCTGATGTACATTCAGCATTGACCAATTTACACAGTTCAATACATAAGGCTTCAGGCAGAAGTCTTTTCATAATATCCAGGGTACTTTGATGAGGGTCTTTGTCTATCTCTGTTTTAAAAAATTGCAACAACTCTTCCTCGTTTTTTCCCTTTGTCAGGTTTAACAGCAGAGGGACTTCACCATACTTCTCTATCAAAGGGGTCACTTCTCTGGCGAAGTCAAGGACGACCGGTCCACGGATCCCCGTTTTAGTAAAAATCAGATCTCCCTTTGCCCGAAGCTTTTTGGCCTTTTTCAGATCGACCCTTAACTCGACTTTGGGTATGGTGTCAGCACGGCAGTTTTCTACCCAGGTCTCTTTGGTACGAAGCGGCATCATCGCAGGAAAGAGCTCCGTTATCTTATGGCCTGCTGATTCGGCCAAAGGGTACCCATCTCCTTCCGCACCCAAGACAGGGTATCCCAGGCCACCGGTAGCGATAACAACATTAGGGGCATAAAAACATTTTTCCTGTGTCCGTACACCTTCGACACGCTCCTCGTTAAACAGGAGCTCTTCAACGCGCTGAGAACAGAGTACCTCTATTCCCTGCTTCATCATCTCAGTCTCCAAAGCACTCAGAATTGTCCCGGCATTATGCGTAGTCGGAAAGACACGATAGCCATCAGGAGCATGGCTCTCTACACCGATTTCTTCAAAAAAAGAACGTAAACGCTTATGATCAAAGGCTTCTAAAGCCTGCGTCATAAAACGTCCCTCTCTTCCGAAACGTGCCATAAACTCATCATTGGGAAGCGTGTTGGTGAGATTGCAGCGTCCGCCCCCCGTGGCTTTTAATTTGGCACCGAGTTTGGATAGCTTCTCAAGCAGAAGGACTTTTTTATTACGTCGTGCGGCGGTAATCGCGGCAATCATGCCAGCAGCTCCTGAACCGACAACGATCAGATCATATTGTTTCATCAGTGCAATTATGACTAAATTAGTGTAAAATACACTAAAAAAGATATGATTATGTTCCCTGAGCTCTTAAACGGAAGAAAAATTTTAATCGGTGTGACAGCCTCTATCTCTATCTATAAGACATTAGAGCTGATACGTCTCTTTATCAAAAGTGGTGCGCAAGTCCGTGTCGTCATGAGCGAGTCAGCCAAAAAGTTCATCACCCCCCTGACCTTTGAAACGATCAGTATGAACAAGGTCTTGCATGCAGACAGTGAAGCCTGGGATGCTGATTTGAACCACATCAAAATAGGCGAATGGGCTGATCTGTTTATTATCGCTCCGGCTTCGGCAAATACTATCGCAAAACTCTCTCAGGGTATTGCAGACAACCTTCTGCTTCAAACAGCCTTGGCCTATTCCGATGAAAAACTACTTTGTCCGGCGGCAAACACCCATATGATCAACAATCCCATCATCCTTAATGCGATGCAGCTTTTGAAGGATTCACACTACACCATCATGGACACCCAGACAAAATTGCTTGCCTGTAATACGAAGGGTGACGGTGCCTTGATTGACATCGAAGAGATCTATTTTCAAGCCTGTCAGATACTGCTTAAAGAAGAGTATTGGGCTGGTAGATCGGTTATTGTCACCGGTGGCGGTACAATAGAGAAAATCGATGATGTACGTTATCTATCTAACTTTTCAAGTGGTAAAATGGGATCTTCTCTTGCCCTTGCACTCTTTTTCAAAGGGGCGGATGTACACTTTATCTCTTCAGCCTTTCCACAGCGCCTCCCGCACTCAATGCTTCAGCTTAAGGCCAACAGTTCACAAGAGATGCTGGCACACTTAAATGATTCTATCCATATCGCTAAGTCTGATCCAACTGCTAAAAAGCCTTTTGTCTTTATGGCAGCCGCCGTAAGTGATTACATTCCTGAAACTTCCCAGGAAGGAAAGATCAAAAAATCCGATATTGGTCAAATCTGGTCATTAAAGTTAAAGCAAAACAGTGACATTCTTGCTTCAATCGACAAAGAGGGTCTGTATACTGTCGGATTTAAGGCAGAGATGGATGCGGAAAAGGGGTTTGAGAACGCAAAAGCCATGTTGGAGAAAAAAGGGCTTGATGCAGTCTGTTACAACCTCTTGAAAGACAGTTCGAGTTTCGGAACATCCGTCAATGCGTTAGAGTTCATCACTAAAGATGATCAGACCACTCTTCCAAGTCAGGACAAACTCTCACTCTCACTCAAGCTTACGGAGCTTTGCAAGCACCTATGATCATAGCTTCGCTGCCTCAGATTCAGAGCCTGCTTGCAGAACTCTCTTCAAACAGGCTCTCTTCTTTACTCCCAGTGGAAGTCACGATACTCAAAAAACTCTCCGCCGATAAATACCTTCTGCAAATCAAAGGGAACAGTTTTGAAACAACAAGTTCAAAACCTCTGGATGTCGGAGCGAAATACCTTGCCAATGTCTCCCACGATGCAAAGAGCAACACTCTGTTTTTAAAACATTTTCATAAACTCCCTCTAAAATCCGAACAGGCTATCTACACCTTGGAAGAACTTATATCCCATTTCAAAAAGCCATCCAAAGAGGCGCTCACCGAACTGCACTCGAAACTGCTCTTAAGCCTTTCAAACAGTTCGACTAAAGAGGAGTTCAATTTTTTGACGCAGATGCTTCTGGGCCTCTCCCAAGGAAGCGTCTCTTTACCCTTTAAATACACACATGGATTTGGACTTCTCCAATACAAAAAAAAGATAAGACAAGAGAAACAAAGCCAAGATGAAGTACAATTTTATGCACATCTGAATCATTTGGGTCCCTTGGACGGTGTCGTCAGTTTAAAAGACGATCAGATTCACATAATAATAAACGTATTGTTTGAAGAGAGTTTTAAGCTGCTGCAGCATTACAGGAATGAATTTTCTTTTGACAAGACCCTACATATACAACGTAAAGAGGAAATCGTGCCTATGTTTATTTTGAACGACAAAATTTTGGATATCAATATATGAATCAAGCAAAACATATAGCAATCATCATGGACGGTAACGGTCGATGGGCACAGGAACAGGGAAAGAAACGGTCATTCGGCCATGAAGCAGGTTCAGAGAGGGTACGTGAAATCACAACGTATTGTGCCCGACACCCTGAAATAGAAAGACTAAGCCTATATGCATTCAGTACCGAAAACTGGAAACGACCGAAACTTGAAGTCGAGTTTTTGATGAAACTGCTAGCCACCTATCTGGAAAAAGAACTTCCTACTTACGTAAAGATGGGTGTCAAGTTTGAGATGATTGGTGACATGACACGCTTTTCTGCTCCATTACAGAAGCAGCTTATTAGACTGACAGAAGAGAGCAAACACGGGAGCAATCTTATTCAACACCTCGCTTTAAACTATGGTTCAAGAGATGAGATCCTGCGTGCGGTCAACACATTAAAAGAGAGTGATATCATCACCGAAGAGAGCCTGAACAATGCTCTGGACTGTAAACATGATGTAGACCTTTTGATACGCACAGGTGGAGACCACAGGCTCTCAAATTATCTTTTATGGCAAGCCGCATACGCTGAACTATTTTTTACCGATACGCTCTGGCCGGACTTTACAAGCGATGAGTTAGAGAGTATGATTACATCCTACAAAAGCATTGAACGCCGTTTTGGGGGAATTAAATGATTTTTGGCTTTGTCCTGCTGATTGGTCTTGTCTTTGGCTCTTTTTTAAATGTTCTGATTGCTCGCATACCCAATGATGAGAATGTTGCCTTTCCCGCTTCACATTGTCCAAAATGTAAGACGCCGCTGAAGTTTTATCATAATATTCCACTTTTCTCATGGATCTTTCTCGGTGGAAAATGTGCCTTTTGTAAGGAGAAGATATCCCTTCAGTATCCTCTTGTCGAACTATTAAGCGCTATCATCTTCGCTGCTGTCTACCTAAAATTGGGGCTGGGCTATATGCCCTTGATGATTGCCCTCGCTTTTAGCTTTCTATTGGCTTTATCTGTCATCGACTATTACACCAAGATGGTTCCTGACAGCCTTAACCTCTTGGCTCTGAGCAGTGCAATCGTCGCTGCAACGAGTTTTAATGGCCTGATAGTAAACTTTCAAAACGCCCTTCTTTTCGTCGGTGGATTTGCTCTGCTTCGTTTTTATCTCTCCTACCTGATCAAAAAAGAGGCTTTGGGTGAAGGGGATCTTATGGTGGCAGGAACCATGGGCGCCATGCTGGGTATTCAACTTGCACTGATGTCTGTTTTCGTCGCGGCTCTGCTGGCTCTACCCGTTATGATACTGATGAGAGACGAAACAGATGAGAGCAAGATGGTCCCCTTTGTCCCTTTTCTCGCTTTGGCACTTTTTATCGTCTATATCTTTGACTCCTACTTTATAAACTATTGGAACAGCCTGTATGGATAAGCTAAAGAACTATTTACTCTCTAACTTCTCTCAGTTATATTTTTCTATCTTTCTTCCGCTGTATGTCATCGCTTCGGTGATCATGCTTGTCAAGATTGCAGCCTTTACCTCTATTATTCAGCTCAGCCTTTTTGAGATGGTAAAGCTCTATCTCTTTATGCTGCCAGACCTGCTTTTCTATACCCTGCCCGTTACTTTTTTTATCGCTGCCGTCATGACGGTTGCAAAACTCTCCTTCGACTATGAGATGATCGTCATTTTTTCATTAGGAGTCAAACCTTCCAATATATTGCTCTTTTTCACTAAGCTTGCTCTTATCCAGACACTCATTCTCGTCATCTTGTTCTTTATCCTCTCTCCGCATACAAAAAACCTGTATAAAAACTTCATCAAGGTTAAAAAGACTGAAGCTAAGTTCAATATTCAAGCCTCAGAATATGGACATAAATTTGGGGATTGGCTCATCTTTGTCGGTGATAACAACGACGAGGGGCAGTTCAGCGACCTAATACTCTTTAACCAACAGGCAGAAGAGGAGACCCTCATCCTGGCTAAAAATGCCGATATTGCCAATAAAAACGGTGTCTTGAAACTTCAGCTTCAGCAAGGAAAGGGTTTTAACTATACCAAAGACTCCCTTTCTCAGATGAGCTATAGAAAGATGTATATCAATGACACTACGGTTGCCGATACCGATGAGTATAAAGATACCCTGCAGTATTGGCTTAGCCCCGACAAGCGTGACAAAATGACCCGAAAGTTTACGATCAATGCACTCGTAGCCCTTTTTCCGTTGCTTAGCGTTTTTCTCATCCCAACCATAGGCATCATCAATGCTAGGCATCAAAAGGGCCATACCTACGCTTACATATTCGCAGCTATCCTGCTCTATTACGGACTGGCCTTTACCCTTGCCAAACCACTTGGTTTATATACGATTGCCGTCATAGCTTTTGCCACATTGCTAAGTGTTACCTATCTTTATTATCAAAAAGTCGTGAAACGATATTAGTGTAATATGAAGATACAGCTACTCCTCTCTTATAACGGCGCCTCCTTTGAAGGTTCCCAGGTGCAAAAACATACAGACAACACCATTATGGGAAAACTCTATGAGGCCCTTAATGTTCTGAATATCAAAACAAAACTGCATGCAAGTGGGCGTACTGACGCCGGTGTTCATGCCTTCAAACAGATGATGCATTGTGAAATCCCCGCTTACTGGTCAGACCTGGAAAAGCTCAAACGTCATCTACAGTTTCAGCTTCCTCAAAGTATCAAGATCCGTCAACTTAAAATAGCCGATGAGTCATTCCATGCAAGATACAGTGCAAAACGCCGTGCTTATCGGTATATACTCTGTGATAAGCCGAGTAATCCTTTTGAAAGTTCCTTTGTCACTTTCATACCTCAGAAAATAGATATTAAGATACTTCAGGAGGCTATGAGCCTTTTTGAAGGTGAACATGACTTTGAGATGTTTAAAAAAAGCGGAAGCAGTACAGGATCTACCGTGCGCACTATGTTCAAGTCAAAAGCCTACCGGTATAAGAACAAGACTGTTCTCTATTTTGAAGCCAATGGCTTCTTACGTTCACAAATACGCCTGATGGTCGCTTTTTTACTCAAAATCAATGAGGGAAAACTTTCACTTGATCAACTGGCGGAACAGATAAAAAACCAAAAGATGCACAATACTCGTCCTGCTCCACCTAACGGACTTTACCTGTCTAATATTATTTACTAAACATAGTTTAGT
>JBFESZ010000037.1:0-18908 GCA_041548245.1 Sulfurimonadaceae bacterium | reverse complement strand
TGGGTTATCTCTGAACCGACGGTTCTGATCAGTTTAGGGCCATAGAGCGCAAGACCTAAAGAGATCCCCAGCGCACCTACTAGCATGACCCATAGAGGAATGGCCGCTTTCGACGCGATTACTGAACTCTTAACGGCATCGGCTATGGCAGCTAAAGGACCGACGGCATTGGCGACATCATTCGCACCATGAGCAAAGGAGAGAAGCGCGGCTGCGAAGATAAGAGGAATAGTAAACAAAGAATTTGCATCTTTGACTGTATTTTCTAAAGAAAGGGAAGCTTTTTTAATAATAGGTCTAACCATAGAATAAACGATTACAGCGGATACAAGTCCGATGCCTAAGGCAACCAATAGTGTGGGTTTTTTGACTACTTCAAGGGCAAATAGAGGTACTTTTATAATATCAAAAGGAAGGAGTTGTAAAAGCTTAAGTAGCGAATAATCAGCAATAGGAAGCGAGATGGCAAGTGCAATATACATGTCGCGTTTTGTTGAAAGTCTTAATGTCTTAATAACAATAATATAAACGATGATGGCTATTGCAAGCGAAATTAAATCTAGTATAGTAATAGTATTTACTGTCTCTATAATCTTAGGCCAGATCTTTTTCAGGCCCTTAAGAGTAAGGTAGGTAGCGAAGGCAAAAGTCATGATAGCCACATAGACAGGGACCATCTTACGCATGGCAGACAAACGGTCTTCTTTATAAAGGATGGTCTTTTTTATTGCAAAGAGGAATATGGCTGCAATAAGAGCACCGAGTAGGGGAGAGATAATCCAAGAAGCGGCAATCTTGCCCATTGTTCCCCATGAAACAATGGAAAAACCTGCTGCTGCGATACCCCCGCCCATGACACCACCGACGATAGAATGTGTTGTAGAGACCGGGGCACCGACCTTAGTCGCAATATTCAACCATATCCCACCGGCAAGAAGTGCGGACGTCATAGCCCAGATAAACTCTTGTGTATTGACAAAAAGGGCGGGATCGATAATGCCTTTTTTAATGGTACTGACGACATCACCGCCTGCAATGAGTGCACCACCTGCTTCAAAAATAGCAGCAATAAGGATAGCGCCACCCATGGTTAATGCCTTGGAACCGACTGCCGGGCCCACATTGTTAGCGACATCATTAGCACCGATGTTTAAAGCCATATAGGCACCGAAAACGGCGGCGACTACTAAAAAAACATTGTTGGTAGCATTATGGGTGCCAAAGGCATACCAGAAAACACCGACCATAAATGCCAATGCGATGCCCATCTTTAAAAAGTCGGTTTGTGAACTTTGTGCAGCTTTTTTTTCTAGTTTTTTGAGTGTATGAATATCCATAGAATTCCCTAGATTAGGTGAGTTGCCAGAACACTACATCAGATGAATAAGTGACAGGAACTTTAATGGTGGATATTATATCGAATTAAGTGCTGTGCGGGGATAAAGATAGATATATTTAGAGAAAGTATAGAAGCCAAGTAGACTTGGCTTCTTATCAGTTTTCTAGCAGATAGGCTTTTATGATTTTTTGATCTTCATAGGGACGGTTCGCTCGAGGAGAGACATCAACCATCTCAAGTTTGTGTACGTTGTCATAACCCGATTTGACTTCGCCGAAGATGGTATGTCTGCCGTTGAGCCATGGTGTCGGTGCTACAGTGATGAAAAACTGGCTTCCATTCGTTGAAGGCCCGGCATTGGCCATAGCCAAGATACCCTTTCGATTGAAGGTGACATTGGGGGCAAACTCATCTTTAAACGGTTTGCCCCATATGCATGATCCGCCGCGACCTGTTCCTGTAGGGTCTCCCCCTTGAATCATAAAACCTTTGATGATACGATGGAAGATAAGGCCATTGTAATAGCCGTTTTTGACATGCGTTACAAAGTTTTCTACTGCCAAGGGTGCGATTTTGGGAAAGAGTTCGAGCGTGATCTTTCCCTGGGTCGTTTCTAAGACAACGACAGGATTTTTCGTCATGTCTTTTTTGGCTAAAGATTCATGCAGGGATGAACCCTGCAGCAGCAGAGCGATACTTGAAATGAGTAACAGCACTTTAATCAGTTTCATTGTTTTTTCCTTTGATATGTTGAATGAGGTGGTTTACATTATCGTTTTCACTCAAGATAAAACTTTTCTTTTTTCCCCGTGAGATCAGTTGAATAAGCTCCTCGTGCACAGCATCTTCGATAATGGCAATGACATAGTCATTGTCAATACAAGAAATCTGCTCTAAAGGGTGTAGAAGTATAGAGTCTTTTGCAATGTTTTGATCATCAAAAAGGAAAGCGATAGGCGTGAAGTACTCGTTAATCTCATTTTGTAATCGAAGCAGTTCCTCTTTGTTGTAATGCAAAATAGATATCTTTTGTGCAGGGGTATTAGGCAGAAGTTGCTCGAGCACGAGTAGTGTATTCATAAAAGTGTTGCCGATTTTCAAGCTAAGGCTTTGTGACAGATCTTCAAGCTCGTGTCCCTCACAGGCAGCGCATAAGGCAGAAGAGAGCCTGTAGTTACTGAGTAGGGGGAGTGATGTAATATCATCAATTTCATAGCATGAGGATAAAAGCAGCCGTCCTTTTTTATTCAATAACCGTTTTAGGTTGCTTAAGTCAGCGGTATTGATCTCATCACACACAACAAGATCGAACTTCTCTTTAGCTGAGATACGTTTTTTAATTGACTCAAAGCTGCTGACAGTGATCTCGGCCGGGTTAAGGCTCCAGTGGGCATGTTCAGTGCATTGAAAGATGAGGGATTGAAGATGATGCACATTACAAGGTAATCGGCCAAATATTATCATATCGAGACGGGGGTCTTTCATCTTTTCGTACAAGGCTTTGGCAATCAATACGGAACTTTTTCCTGAACCGGGAAGACCTTTGATATTAAGGTTGTTTGAGAAGTCTGTATGAACAGCAGTTTGTTGCTCTTTTGACATCAGTATATTCTGTTCTGGCAGAATAAATTCTGAAAAGATGGCTTTTTTTATTTTGTCTGTGTCGTAGCCACCGGGCTCTTTTCCTAAGATCACATCTTCATAATGTTGTTGAGGGCTGTCATTAAAGAGGACAAGGTTCTTTGGAATACAGTGTTGAAAACTTTCATCAAGATAGTCAAACTCACCTTCGTTTAGGTTTGGACAGATAAGAATGGAGCGTACCGGAGCGATCTGAGTGTGGAAAACCTCTTCAAAACGAAGTTGGATAGTCTGTTTTGCATCTGTAGTTTTGATATCAGCATTTGAACTCTTGTTGTCAGTGAAAGAGGCAGTAACGCCATCAAGATCAGCGGCACAATAGTTGAAAAAGTTGAATAGAACAACACCGGCTTGCGGATGGATCATCATATAGTTAATGACGTTTTGCTGTTTCTTATTGAAGACAACGACTTTGGAATAAAACTCTGCCTCATCATCAAAGCGAAGCTTGAGTTCTTCCAAGATCTCATTTTCGGATGCTTCATTGTTGTCTTTGGCTGTAGGGAAAAAGAGTTTGGTAAAAAGGTTCACATACTACCTCGTGTGCTAAGTAGCGGAAGTTGTCAATAGACTTTTTAAAATTCTACGCTATAGAGACTTTAAAAAAACTGTTGGTGGAAATTAATACTTGAAAGAAAGAGTTCGGCCGAAGCCGAGAAGGTAATTATTTACCTGCAGCTACGCGATCTTTAAGACCTTTACCTGCTTTGAATTTTGGAACCATTTTATCAGCAGTTGTATAAGTTTTATCAGTTCCAGGAACTTTACCACTTTTACCTTTTTGTAGTGCAGATGCGAAAGATCCGAAACCTACTAGAGAAACATCTTCTTTTTTTACAAGTGCTTCAGTTACAGCTTCAGTGAATGCTTTGATCGCAGATTCCGCTTCTACTTTAGTTTTGTAGTCGCCACATTTTTGAACTAGTTCAACAAATTGTGATTTATTCATTGTGTACCCTCTATGAGTTAAAGTATGCTCATAATTTAAAACTTAAATTTAAGTTCTAAATTAATCAACTGCGAATACTTTATAGCTTTTTTCCTTAAATATTACTTGGAGTCCCTATTTTTAGGGCGGAAATGATTGAAAAGTTTAAAATTCACCACTTTTTTTCCATGTTTAAACTAATTTTTTTTGATTTTGCGTATGAAATCCCCAGTGGGATCCCTTTTTGTACGAGAGAACTGATACTGCCTGCCAGACGGCTTTTCTGTTCGATTAATTTTTCTGTGACACTTTGTTTTTCACCCAGACACAAAAAGACATCTTCTAAACCGATACGTTCATGTTCACTTAAACTACTCAATTCTCATCCTTTAGGTTTTTGTTTATCTTTCGTACTACTCTTACAATATCTTCGTCTTCCAGTTCGCCAAGCATCTGCAGTACAACACGGGCGGCTTGGGGAGCGGAATTCCCTATCTTCCAGTCCTGATAGGTTCTCATGGAGACACCTAGCTTGTTAGCCATCTCCTTTTGAGAGATTTTTTTACCCATGTTCTGCGATTCGACTGCATTGTGAAGAATATTGAACACATCTGCCAAATCCATGGAATAGAGTTTATATCATCAAAGCTTAAAGTATACATTATTTAGTGTATTTAAACATATTTTTATATTATAAATACTTATTAAATGTGTATTATATACACATAATTTAATATAATATACATTTTATATTTAATTAAAATATATTAATTGTATGTAATATACGATATTCCGTATTTAAATAATAGAATTTTATGCTGTTGTTAGAAAATGTCATTACATATGAAGAAGTACAATCGTAGGTAATATAAAGAGGGCTCAGTTGTGTGAAGATAATGGAGTTAAAGGTTTAAAAAGAAGAATGAATGGGGCAATAAGAAAAAGGTTAGAGCGTTATTTCCACACCGACAGGTTCCAATATCAGTTTATCTTCATTCTGACGAATACTGAAAGGGCCAAATGCCTTGGCCTCTTTGGTCCTGTAAATTAGAGATGTTTGCTTTTCCGGAATAGCGAACTCTATAGTATTAAGACCGTCTATTGGGGACATAATAGTGATGACAGCATCATAATGGCACTGTTTTATCTCGTTGATTTCACTCTCTTTTTTCTCAAGTGCCTTTTTGAGTTCTTCAAGCTTTTCTGGAGAGTGCTTTTTCGCATCTTCATAATTCCAGGCTATCTCATCACGCTCTTCGTTCAAGTAGTGTAGTTTACTCTGTAAGACAGGAAGCTTACGATAATCAATGACGAAATGGTTGTCCTCACCCAAGATACGCTCGACGGTGATGCTTTTTGAAGCAAAAACTTTAAGATTGTGCTTGAGTGACCTGATGGTGACATGTTCAGCGCAGACATGTCCACCCAGTGCCGTATTGATGGTCACATGTGTAGCATAAACGGTACCGCCTTCGAGAGAGTTGATTTCTGCCTTGTGGCAACGGAGTGTTCCTTTATGACGATTTATCTTGGCACTTTTTGCCGTGACGAAGGCCTGGTTATGTGTGGCTCCTTCGATCTGTACATCTTTGGCCTCGATCTTGGATTTTGCACCCATATGTCCCGTGATGTGAATACTTTCGGAGACCAGTTCTACCCCTTCACCTATCCCATCTCGCGTGACATCATTTTGCGAGATAACGATAGCCACCTCGTTCTCTTCTTTTTTGGTTACCTTGCCCTCAACCCGTTTTATCCCTTCCAAGACGATCTTGTTAGAGATGGTCAGTTTGTTATTTAGGGTGCTGACGAAACCTCTTTTTCTGGAGTAATAACGGACCTCTGTCTCATCATCTTGAACGAGGATAGTCGCATGGTCAATCTGATATTCGATCTTGGCAAGATTGTTTGTCCGCCCATGATCAATTCTATGGCCCAGAGCATTCAACCCTGCTTTGCCATATTTGGGTTTGATGTAGGTGATGATAAGTTCTGAAGGTTCCACTTCAGTGACTTTTTCATCGGTGTGTTTTTCAATATAGTGGTTAATGACCCTGCTTGGCTCAGAGATCTCGGGATCGATCCCTTCAAAGAGCAGGATAGACTCTTCCTGGCTGAACCCATGTTCATAAATCTTCTTGACAAAGCTACGAAGATCTCTGACCATACATTCGGAGAAAAGATTGACCATCATCTTGTATTTGGATTTTATCTTATTGATTTCAGAGTAAAGACGTTTCAACATCTCTTGCTCATCTAACTCAAGCAGTGGTAGCGTTGACTCCGGTGAGATGAGCATGATCGGATAGGTGTTGAACTCTCCTCTTTCTATACGGTATACGAGATGGATATTCCTCTTTTTTTTAGCATGGATCTTGATCTTATAGATCTGTAAAAAACGGGCATTGTCTTTAATAAGCTTCTCAGTAGAACTGTATTCTCGTTTATAGGCATCATGAAACTTGACAAAGGCCTGATGATGGCATGTCTTGAAATAGGTTTGCAAGCCCAACAGGGTATAGTCAAGTTTTGCATAGGTATAGCCATGTTCAGTGGCATACTCTTTAACAGAGGCAAGTGGGTTTTTGGTGAAAACGATTGTTTTATCTACTGCCAATGTCCAACCTAATCGATTTTTAACAGATCGCTGTAGTCAAAACGATCAAAATCAAGATAGAAAAGTCCATTTTTCAACAAAATTCGCGAGTCGGCTCCGAAAGCTTCGGCAAAACGGCGTTTAATACTCTTTCGCTGAGATGATTTGAGATCGAGTGAACGCAGGTACTGTTTGAGCTCTACAGGGTTACTCTGCTCATCAGGTTCAAGGTTGGCTTCAATAGCAGTTTGTGTATTGAGGTCTTCAAGGCTATTACGAGCTGATGCACTTTCCATCATGAGTTTTGTATTGATGAGTTCGAGGATGCTCTTTAGCTGGGTGTCCTTATCTGCATAGACTTTCTCAATACGTGCTCTTTCATCTTTAAGCAGCTGCTCTTTTTCACTTACAAGTCTGTCGACTTTCTCTTCAAGCTCTTTGATCTTGAGTTTAAGATAGTGGTTCTCTTTTTGATAGAGGCCGATGACTGTGGCAACTGTTGTCTTTTTTTGTGTCTTATTTGTCTGCGCTTCAAGCTGGGGAACCTGATGTTTAGGTACGACGATATAGGTCGTGCCGTCTTCTACAATATAGTTGAGACGATTTCTTCGAAGCCTCGATCGAACCATTTCAGGTGAGATACTGTATGCTCGAGCATACTCTTCAACGGTAAAACGCATATCTTTCCTTGTATGTCACAGTGTGAGTGAGTTAAATTTTATTCTCGGAGGGTTGATGACACTCCCCTTACGCAACCAGACAAAGTAGCCTGACCAATCGATATCATGTTTGTCTTTAAAGCTCTGCAACCTCGAACGTTTGAACTGCTGTTCGAGTAAGAGTGCCTCAAAATCAGGATACAGCTCTAAGAAGTTATTAAAAGAGTTGTAAGCCTCTGTCGAGATAAAGACAGTACTGATCGTATAGTCTTTATGTTCAAGGTAACGGGCACAATGGTTCAAGCCGTCGCCAATATAGTTTGCATGGCCCAGAATATCTGTAAACTCGAAAACACGCCCGGTATGCACAGCAATCCGTATTCCTTTGAAATAAGGAAATTTTGCGGATATCAGTTCGGAGAGGTGGTTTAAGGAGAGGCCCAAGATCGTTCCAAAGCCTTTCATCCTTGGATTTAAGATACAGTAAAAGCCATCTCCTGTTGGGATAAATCCTAAAACCATCTGTGAAAGCCTCATATCGGAGTTGGATAATAGTTTTTCAAGCATACGTGTATAACTTTGGGTCAGGTACTGTATAAGTTCAAGTTGTTGCTCTTGTGTGAGCTTGGTGAAACTGATAATATCGATGAGAACGATATCTGTATTATAGTCCCGAGTTTCAGCTTTCGCCACATGTCTTTTAAAGCGTCGTATGTCAAAGCCCCTTGCGATAAAGAGTGTAAAATCTATTTACAGTTTTTATGGGCTTTATAATAGTATCTTTAACTATAAAAAGAACTAAAAGAGAAGATTAAATAGTGATTTTGTGTTAATATAAACTCACAGAACATTCTTTGAGTAGCATGAGGCTTGGAGATACAACTATTTATACGAGGATTGTTTTAATGAAACGAAGAAGTAAGATTTTAGCGACGGTAGGCCCTTCAAGCAATGATGTAGAGAGTTTGGAAAAGATGATCCGTGCAGGGGTCAATGTCTTTCGTATGAACTTCTCACACGGCACCCATGAAGAGCATTCGCAGGTCTTAAAAAACATTCGTACGGCGATGGATAATTGTGGTTGGATTGTCGGTATCCTTCAAGATATCTGCGGTCCCAAAGTACGGGTTGGCTCACTGGAAAAAGCGTTTCATCTCAAAGCGGGGGACAAACTCTATTTTATGAAAGAAGAGATTGTCGGGATACAGGAGTCCGAAGACCGTTATGTGCTGAGTATCAATCAGCCTTCAATTCTGGAACTTATCAATGTGGATGAACACATCTATCTTTATGATGGACGAATACGTGTCATTGTCAGTGAGATATCAGATGCTGCCGTCATCGGCATAGTTCAAAACGATGGTGTCTTGGCCTCAAACAAGGGAGTTAACTTTCCCAATACAAGAATCAACATCAATGTCATCACAGAAAAAGACAAAGAGGACATGCTCTGGGGGATCAAAAACAAGGTTGATTTTATGGCTATCTCTTTTGTGCAAAATGCGGATGATATGAAACAAGCACGCGAGATCCTCAACGAGAACGGTGGTACACAGGATCTCATTGCCAAAATCGAGAAATTTGATGCCGTCGACAATATTGATGAGATATTGGAACAAAGCGACGGTATCATGGTCGCCAGGGGTGACCTTGGTATCGAAGTACCTTATTATATGGTCCCTACGATTCAAAAACGTTTGATAAAAAAGGCAAATGCCGCTGCTAAACCCGTTATAACTGCAACGCAGATGCTGCTTTCAATGACGGAAAACGAGGTGGCGACTCGGGCCGAGATCTCCGATGTTGCTAATGCTGTTCTTGATGGTACAGACGCCGTAATGCTCTCCGAAGAGTCTGCCATTGGACACAATCCTGCCTTGGCTGTAAAGACGATGTCCGATACCATTATCCAGGCGGAAACGGTTTATGATTACAACAAGTATAACGAGTTCGAGAATCGTGATGACAAGGACGTGATCAACCTCTCTATCACCCAGCTGGCAACGAAATTAAAGTCGAATGGAATCTTGGCTCTGACCACATCGGGCATGTCGGCAAAGATTATGTCCCGCTACAGACCGGATGTTGATATCCTAGCGGTTACGCATAATATTAACATTGCCCGAAAGCTCTCCCTTGTATGGGGTGTTGCTCCCGCTTTTCTTGTTAAAAAGAATAAGCTTGAGGTGATGCTTTCCGAAGTGATGCAAGATGGTCTTGGGCGTGGGGTCATCAAAAAGGAAAACACCTATATACTCACAGCAGGAGATCCGGTAGGGGTGGCTGGTTCGACAAACAATATTCGTATATTAAAAGAGCATGAGATCGAACATTTTGCGCAGTTAAACGCCAAGAAGAAGAAAAAGATGGAGCATACAGCGACTCTTTTTTAAGCACCGCGAAAATTATCTTTTTAACTTTACACTTCATTTATATAATAAGTGATATTATATTGGCAAGAATCTTGTTCAAGGGCTGATTGCCTAGCTGGTGATAGAGGCCCGCTAAGGATGAAGTTATGGAACGTGAACTCTTAGAAATGTGCGGATACAAAGATGATGCAAAGGGTCGGGAACTTATAGCCGAAGTCAAGAGCAACTATCTCTATTTTGAGGAGGTCGTTGAAGCATTGAAGGACTTGAAGCCTTTTTTAGATCACAGTGACTATTACCTCTCTTTGCTAAGCGGTCATCATATGATCAAGATCAAAAATGATTTGTTAGACGAGGACGATTTTTTAGATCTGGATGCAGAGATACTTGTCTGGGCTAACGAACATAATATTGAATTACAAGAAGAACCGGGACAGATCTCTATTTTGGGACGTCGGCAGGATGATTAGGGAGAGACTATAAAACGACTGTTATGGATAGGCTTGCTGCTTGCTTCAAGCGTTCAAGCCAAAGATATACAACCTTATATCGATGATTTTAAGGCTAAGCAATACGATAGGGTCTGCAGCAAGGGGATGCAGGCCTATTACGGAGGGTATGTAGAAGAGAACTTCGTCTCACTGGTGGGAGTCTCTTGTGCCAAAGTCGACAGGATCAATCTCTTGGGCATGCTACAGAGATCATTGGTCAATACCAAAGAGTCACGTGAAAACTCTTCTTACTTTTCAACATTGATCCTTCAAAAAAGGTTGATCTATCAGTTTATGATCGACGATCTGGCTCTGGACAATCTAAAACTTCCGGCTTCGAATCATTTACTCTCCCGGGTGTTCACACAGCTTAGTCTGAAGAACTATAAAGTGCTTTCAACGGTGCCAAAGCTTGTAGAGGTCGATGATAACGGACGGCGTATCATACTCTCTGTCTCTGATGACAGACCAATCAAGGTGATGATCGATGAGTATGGGAAAGACGGAGAATTAAAACGTCACTGGTATCAGTAAAATTGAATATTTTTCCATTACGATTTTAAATGGCAAGGAATCCTGATAATAAAACAGGCACCTTTCTCTAATGCTTCTTCAATTTTTATAGTCCCGCCAAGTTGCTGGGTGACAAGATTATAGGCAATATTCAGACCAAGGCCGGTACCGCCTTTGTTACGCTTAGTCGTGACAAAAGGTTCAAAGACTTTTTCTATCATATCTTTATCAATACCTTTTCCATTGTCTGAACAGATGATCGTAGCATGCTCATCACTCTGTTCGGTTCTGATCGTTATTTTTTTATCCTGTTCCTCTTTGAAGGCATGAACAATAGAGTTTTGCAAGAGGTTTATCATGATCTGCGCAATGGATCCCGGATAAGAACTCATTTCAATCGGTTCTGAATTGAGCTGTAGATCAAGGGAGACCTTATTATGTCTTAGTTCACTTCGGAAGGTTGATATGATTTCCTCGATATACTCATTGAGTTCAAATTCACGTAGCTCTTCATTACTTTGATCCACAGAGATCTTTTTGAAGTTTCTGATTAATAAAGCTGCTCTGTCGAGGTTTTTAAGCAGTATCTCATCGGCATCCTTCATATCTGCGATAAACTCGTCAAGTGCCTTTTTGCTTAATGTGTTTTCGCTTACCGCCTTTTCCAGGGCTTTGATATTGGTCTGAAAGATTGATGCGGCTGTGATCGAGATGCCAAGGGGAGTATTGACCTCATGGGCAACACCGGCGACCAATCCTCCAAGAGCTGACATCTTTTCAGATTCGACAAGCTGTTTCTGTGTATTTTTTAGATATTCCAGATTTTCATGCAGGGAGTCTCTGTATTTCTTCTCGCTTCCTACAAAGTAGTAAAAGAGGCTGAAAATGATCAATGAGACAGCGCAGATGTTTATCGTGAAGAACAGGATACTGATGTGTGAGGGTACTTCGACAAGTTTCAGGGCGACAATGCTCTCATCAAGCAGACCGCTGAAGATGACTAAGACAATATATAAGACAAACCATATGATTATCGTATTGCTGTTTTTGAAGGTAAAAGCGCCCAAAATTGCCGTGATTGCCCAAAAAACCTGAGCACCGCTCGAGACAAAACCACCCAGTGCGAGCTGAAACAGAAAAGGGAGCAAGAGACTAAGAGCGAGTTGAATGGCTTGAGCGAGTTGAAAGTCTTTTGAATAATAGAGGTAGATAAAGTTCAAAGTCGTGATGAAGCCATAGCCGTAAGGAATGCTTGCCGCAAGCGGAAGACCGGAATAGAGTGCTATGCTTCCCCAAAAGAATCCTCCTGTACTCATAAAGAGTCCGATATAGATCAAGAAACTGTGCTGACGTCTCTCTTCAGCGGTGTCATCAGCGGTATCGGCTATTGTGGATAGAAACTGAATTGCTCTTAGCAGGGTCTGCATCGGGTGATTGTCCTTACATCTTCAGGTCGAATATTACATTGTATAGCTAAGCTTCTGAAGCCTGTCTTAGTTGATCGGATTTTATTAATAAAACCTGTATGAGCTATTGATTTTTGACGCAATAAGTTTGGCATCTGAAAGTGTGAAAATATGAGATGGAGAAGTTGTGTTAAAATTTCGAAAAAAAGGTTTGACAATGCCGATGAAGAACAAAATAGTTATTTTAGCCTTGCTTATAGGATCGGGGTTCTTTCTCTACCAAGGTTTTTCCTTGCTCTTTCATGGAGAGAGCAAAAGAGAAAACACGGAACAGGCAAAATAACCTTTTTAAGCCTTAAAACCAACGCCAAGAGGAAATTGCATCGTAACACAGTGAAGGCTCCCATGCTGTCGTATGAGAGTGTTGCATTCTACAGGAATGATTGTACGTGTAGGAAATACTTCAGCGAGTGTTTGTAAGGCTCTTTCATCATTGATGTCATTGTAAACAGGGAGCAAGACGGCCTCATTGAGGATCAAGAAGTTGGCATAGGTCGCCGGAAGACGTTCACCTTCATCATAAATCGCCTTGGTGAATGGAAGCGGGACAAGTCGGAAAGGCTTTCCATCCTGGTCCTTGAATCCCTCGAGTTGAGCTTCCATGGCTTTGAGCTCCTGGTAGTGTTCATCAGCTTCATCCTCGCATTTAAGATAGACGATCGTATGCTCATCGACAAAACGTGCAAGGGTGTCTATGTGGGAGTCGGTGTCATCGCCGCTTAGATAGCCATGATCGAGTACGAGAATATTGCTGATACCAAAAAACTTTGTTAAAAGTTTTTTGCTCTCTTGGATACTCATGGTATTTCTGTTCGGGTTAAAGACGCACTCTGAGGTAATCATCAGGCTACCTTTTCCATTGCTCTCAATAGCACCGCCTTCGAGAATGAAGTCGATCTTTTGCATCGGCGCATCATAAAAAGGTGAGAGTTTTTCACTTAGGGCATTGTCTAGAGAGGCTTCAAACTTTCCTCCCCATGCAGTGAAATCAAAGTCTAATAGAAGAGCTTTTCCCTCTTCATACACAGTGATTGCCGAGCAGTCGCGTGCCCAAGTGTCATTGCTTGGAAGTTCAATAAAGTGTATGTTCGTATGCGAGTCAAACTTGGCACTGACATACTCTTTGTCATGACAGACAACAAGGCATTTTTGATAGGAAGCAATGGCCTTGATGATGTTGACAAAGTTCTCTTCGGCCTCTTGCAGGTACTGCTCCCAGTCACTGTTTTTATGCGGGAAGATGACTTGTATAAAAGATTGTTTTTCAAATTCGGCAGGTAAACGTCTCATAAATCTCTTTCTTGCTATAATTGCGCCATGTCTTATATAGAACTCAACAAATCAGCATTTTTTAATAATCTCGACATTATCGCGCAAAAAACCGCAGATAAAGATAAAATCGCCCTTGTCCTAAAGGATAATGCCTATGGCCATGGCCTGCTTGAAGTGGCTTCCATGGCAAAAGAGTATGGCCTTAGCAAGGCAGTTGTGCGTAGCGAATATGAAGCTGAATCTATAATTGCCTTTTTTGACTACATTTTAATCCTTAGTCCGAAGTTCCCTATTACAAACCATAGCAACTGTGTTTATACGATCAACACGCTAGAAGACATTGCAAGGTTTCCTGCACACACGCGTGTCGAGTTGAAGGTGGACACCGGAATGCACCGTAACGGGATAGCGTTGGATGAGTTTGAAAAAGCTTTGCAGCTCATAAAGGGGCAAAAACTGAGCCTGGAAGCTTTGTTTACACACTATCGCAGCGCTGATAGCATGAGTGCTGAATGGTTCTGGCAAAAGAAAAACTTTGAAGATCTGAAAAAGAAGAGTCCCTCTCTTCGTTTCCATTCCTGTAATTCAGCAGGCCTTTTTAGGACATCAAGTTTTGATGAGGATATAGCACGGGTCGGAATTGCAGCCTATGGCTGTTTGCAGATGGATAGAGGTTTTGAGGAGACGGGGTTAAAACCCGTTCTTTCCTTGATCGCTGAGAAGATCTCCACACGTTATCTGAAAAAGGGGCAAAGAGTAGGTTACAACGCTACTTTTGAAGCCAAGGATGATATGTACATATCAAATTATGATGTCGGGTATGCCGATGGTCTTTCACGTCTGCTCTCCAATAATTATCAGACGCCTGATGGGGAAGAACTTGTAGGGCGTGTCTCTATGGATAACAGTTCTTACCAATCGGACAAAGAAAAGCTTCTCATATTTGATGATGCCAATGAGGTAGCCGCTTTCTGCCAGACTATCGGTTATGAGGTTCTAACCTCGTTATCTCCTAGTATAGAGCGCCGTATCGTCTAGTGGAAGAAGAACACCTGGAGATCATCTATCAAGATGAGTATATCGTTGCCATCAATAAACCTTCAAACCTTTTGGTCCATCGCTCATGGATAGACAAGGATGAAACACGTTTTGCGATACAGATGCTTCGGGATCAGATAGGCCAATATGTCTTTCCCGTACACCGTTTGGACAAGCCTACTTCAGGTGTGCTGCTGTTTGCCTTAAATAAAGAGAGTGCAAAAGAGCTGTCCGAACAGATGAAAGTGGGAGCGTTTAAAAAAGAGTATCTTGCTGTCGTCAGAGGATATACAGATGAGAGCGGCGAGATAGATTATGCGCTTAAAGAGGTCCTGGATAAGATGACCGATGCAAAGGCAAGAACAGATAAAGAGGCGCAAGAAGCGGTTACCTTCTATGAGAAGTTGGCTCAGGTGGAACTGCCT
This sequence comes from Sulfurimonadaceae bacterium, assembly GCA_041548245.1. Lineage (GTDB taxonomy): Bacteria > Campylobacterota > Campylobacteria > Campylobacterales > Sulfurimonadaceae. The sequence continues at coordinate 4,168 of JBFESZ010000037.1, read as the reverse complement.
TATCCTGTTGGAAGGTATGATACCACACGCTACTCTTTGGTAAGATTAAGGCCTCAAACGGGAAGAAAGCATCAACTTAGGCGTCATATGAAACATATCTTGCACCCGATTGTCGGTGATACGAAATATGGAAGAGGCGAACACAACCGGTTTTTCAGAGAACAGTATGATTGCCATCGGCTTTTGTTACATGCCTCTGTTTTAACAATCAGACATCCTGTCACAAAGGAAGAATTGACGCTTAGAGCAAAACTGGATGAGGTCTTCACAGAGGTATGTAAGTCGATTGGGTTTACAGAAGACGTCTAGCCTGCCAGTAATGTTCTCGCCAGTAACCGCTTCTGATATCAGATATCGTGACACCCCGACTGGTCGAGGCGTGCATGAACTTTCCGTCTTCCACGTAGATGCCGACATGGCGTGTCTTGTATCCGGTCTTGAAAAAGAGCAGATCACCGCTACGAAGTTCGTTAATGTATACCTGTTTGCCTCTGTTGAGTTGTTCCGCTGTCGAACGGGGAAGAGAAACATTGAAAACGGATTTATAGCTTTGGTAGACAAAACCTGAACAGTCGATGCCACGACTTGAAAGCCCGCCGTATTTATAAGGTGTTCCTCGCCACTGGTTGTATTGTTTATAGAGTTTGTTCACCGTAGATGATGATGAAGAAGTACTTTGGATAGGAGCAGGGGATTTGGAAGAGCATGCTGTAAAAAAGAGCAGAAAGCAAAGGCTATAGATAATCTGTTTCATACGCTTATCATAGCATAAAGCGTGATGTGATTACTCGACGTTTTTATATCTGTCTTGAGATGAGATGACAATAAAGCTCAAGATGATGCCCAGGGTCGCTATAAGTACAAGTGAAAGTGTCTGCATCGGGTCCTCCTATGAATGGAGGGATGTTAATGTATAAATGTGTAGAAAAGGTGTTACGAAATTTTTACGATGGCTTCGGAAAAGATGACACCGTCAATACCTTCATTGGCAAAGGCTTCGATCTTCTCTTCGTCGGTGATATGGACGAGGACCTTGGCATCAAACACATAGGTGTCGGCTGCTTTTTGGACATCATTGGCGATTTGGTCTTGGACTAAAAGGTATTTTGCGTCAAGGTTTTCGCCAATAATGGCTTCTTTAAGCGTGGAGACGTCCAAGGCAAATGCGAGGGCATTGCCATTCGCATATTCGATCAGTTCAAAGACTTCAGGATCGAAATTAAAGAGTAAACAGCTGTTTGAAGGGGTATGTGCGATGGCCTCGATAGAACTGACATGATAAAGTTTTTCACTTGGAATATGAGGATGACCGAAAAGAAGCATTTATTTCCTTGTTATTTTAGGCATTCATTGCTGCAGAAGTACTCACCGTTTTGAAGCAGCGCCTCGTTTAAAGAGATATAAGTACCGCAGGTCTTACACGCGACCATGTCGTCGCTCTCTTTATTCTTGTTTTTTTTGTTGTGTTGGCTCTCGTCCGAAAGAGGTTTCTTCTTTATGAAGAAAAAATAGACGACAGCGATAAGGACGATAACCAGTATCCATTGTGGAGACATTTCGGACCTTTTTTTTGTCTAATTATATACTAAACAGATATAATTTTGCTTTCAAGGAGATTTATGTTCGATTTTTTAGATGAGGATTGGTTTGTCATTGGATTGGAGATACTTTTTTTACTTTTTATCGGGTATGACGTATGGAAGTACTATAAGAGTAGAAAAAAAGAGTACATATTCAATATTGTCCTAGCCATAGGTTTCGCCGTATGGGTACTGTACCCTTTTTATATCAAATATTACATGTGGGAAGAGAAGGACAGGGAAGCATTAATACAGACGTGTTTAGTTGAACATAACAGCAGCTATTGCTATTGTGTAGATGACAAGATCTTTAAAGAGTATGATCTGCAGACTTACAATCAACTCGACAAGAAGCGTGATAAAGAGTTTTTAGCCTTTATAAAGGTATCAGAGCAGGAGTGTTTTGAAGAGTGATGCAGTTTGAGATCATCTATGAAAACGAGTCCTTTATTGTCTTTGATAAACCTGCGGGAGTAAGTTTTCATAGTGAAGAGAGTGAAGGCTTTGTCGTTCTTGCCGAGAAACAGACAGGAAGAAAACTCTACAGTGTGCACCGACTCGACAAGATGACCTCAGGTCTGCTGCTCTTGGCTAAAAGCAGTGAAGCGGCTAACAGATTGAGCCGGCTTTTTGAAGAGCGTCTAATCGAAAAGTTCTACATTGCTATCTCTACGCGAAAGCCCAAGAAGAAGCAGGGATGGATCAAAGGGGACATGGCCGGCTCAAGAAGAGGCTCGTACAAACTAATGAAAACCAACGACAACCCTGCAATAACACAGTTCATAAGTACGGCATTAAGAACACATGAGAGGTTCTTTCTTATCAAACCCCATACCGGAAAGACGCATCAGATACGTGTGGCACTTAAGAGTCTGGGGTCACCCATAGCTGGAGACAAACGGTACGCCAATGCTGATGAAGCGAAAGAAGAAGAGAGAGGGTATCTTCATGCGTATGCATTGCATTTTTTTCTTGGTTCACAGGAGTTTTCTTTTATTGCTGCACCAAAAGAGGGAGAGCGTTTTTTAAGCTATGAATGTAAAGAGCAGTTGTTGTCATGGCAGAGGCCATGGGAACTGTTTTAATCGTACTATGCTTCATAAGTTAACACTTTTTCAGTGGGTGTTGGCTTTCGTAATCCTTCTGTAATCATTTGATTGTGCTTGTAATCTTTTTGAAATAGCTCTCAATTACAATCAGTGCATGGAAGAATTAGAACATACATGGATAGATCATTTAGATAGACTGAAAATCGCTTTTCAACCTATTGTCAGTCTGCACAGTGGAAAAATTTACGGCGTTGAAGCTTTATTACGTGGAGTCGAGGAGATCGGCTTTGATTCCATCGGAGACTTTTTTGATCAGGCATACAGTTTAAACATCTTATATACCGTGGACTTGCTCTTACGGGAGAAAGTGATTAAAAAGTTCACTACACTGCCCCATTACCTAAACCTCAAGCTTTTTATTAACCTGGATAACCGTTTATTGGCCATGCCAAACTTCTCTGCTGGTAATACAGCAAAACTTCTGAACAAATACCGGCTTCCCAAAGAGGCCATCTGTTTCGAGATATCGGAGCGTCATGAGATATCAAACCCCCTTTTGTTCGAAGAGATATTGTGTCATTACAAACAGGAGCATTACAGTATTGCCATAGATGATTTTGGTGTGGGTGTTTCAGGTTATCAGATGCTTTACCGTTCTACGCCCGATATTATCAAGATAGACCGTTTCTTTTTAGAGTCGATTTGCAAGGATCAGAAGAAAAAGATCCTTGTACAAAGTATTGTCAATCTTGCAAGACAGTTAGGAATCACAGTGATAGCTGAAGGCGTAGAGACCGAAACGGAGATGCTTGTCTCGAAAGAACTTGGATGCCATCTTGTTCAGGGATATTTCATTCAGCGTCCTACGCTTGAGTTAGAAGAGATAGGTATAGAGTACAAACAGGTCGAAAACGTCAACAGGTCAGATCAATATAGTTCTTGGAAGGAAGAGCAGATCCAAAAGGGGATAAAAACAGTACAGGCAAGCTATAAGAATGAAAGTATGAAGTTAATGTCACAGAACTTTAATAAAACATCGTTAGAACATATCGACTTTTCTACACTGTTGTAAAGTATCAGAGGAAAAATGAGAAAGAGTCAAAAAATCATCAACCTCTATGATGACAGTTCTATTGGCAGCATAAAGTCTGTCGTCTCCATCGGAAGCGAAGAAGACCTCAATCAGTTTTGGCAGCATTTTGATATGTTCGAAAACGCTGAACAAAAGATCCTATACCGTTTTATCAGTCTTTTGTATGCTTTTGTAGCGAGATTGTTTGAAGAGAAGGGGGAGCTCTTCTTTGAAATAATCATCGAGGAAAATGATGTGTGTTTTTATTTTACGATATGGAATATGAATGTTTCTACTGCTTTAAAAAAACTGTTAAAACAACAGTCCAATGATTTTCCTTTTAAAGCTGATAAAAAGCGTATTACAATCAAATTGATCAAAGAGGTCTCGCTCAAGCATCACGAGATATGTAATGTTGAACAGGAGAAAAGAAGACAAAACCTGATTACATCGCTTACTGAGCCAAG
>JBFESZ010000036.1:0-19252 GCA_041548245.1 Sulfurimonadaceae bacterium | reverse complement strand
TTTGTTGTACGACCTGGAACCACATCCTCTTTCATACGGAAAGCTGGGATATAGAATGCGTGTATAACATCATCAATTGGTGCTGTCATCTCTAGGATGATATTCGTATCAACTGGTACGTAGAGTGCCGATTTACCCATTGTACCTTTTTCAACAACTTTTCCATTCTCATCGTGTAGAGGCTTAGTAAATGCTCCTCCAAGTTTGTGAACATGACCATCTGCATTGGCAGGATACTCATATCTCCATTTCCATTTACTACCTTCAACTTTGACAGTCAATGCATCTGATGCATCCGGCATCGTTCTAAGAACGCTCATAGAGTGGTAACCGTAATAGAAGAACACACCTAACATAATAGTAGGGATCAATGTCCATGTAATCTCAAGACCTGTATGGTGAGTTACATTCTCGATTTCCTCATCTTTAACGTTGCTTGCACGGTATTTCCATGCAAAATACAACATTGGTACAACAACTGAAGCAAACAAAACAAGTGAAAGAACCAAGTTAATCCACAACGCCTGATCAATATCCTTTGCAAAGGTAGCGACGCTACCGTTAAAACCCTCTAACATGCCGCCTCCTTAATGCGATGCTGCTGCAGCATGATCTGCACCAGTTGTTTGTGATGTAATATGACTAAGATCCATGAATTGGAAATTGTTAACGTCAGTAATAACGATCAAAAAGAAAAATGCAACCAGGAACACTGAGAAAAGTGTAAACCCGATAATAAGCTTTTCGCCTTTTAAGTGCATATAATACATCAGGATCATCCAAGCTTTCACTAGACCGATAAACAATTGAACCGCAAAGTTATGTTCTGTTAAAAACATACTTGGCTGAATAAATGTAACTGCTGTAAGGACTAGAAGTCCGATAAGGACCTTCCAGTAACCAGCATACTCTGCTTTGTAATTAACGTTTGTATTAGTGTCCATGTGCAACTCCTGCAATATCACCCGCACCGATCATATAGAAATAAGGGAAAACGAAAACCCAGATAAGGTGAACAAGGTCCCAATAAAGTGCGATGTTAAAATGTAAAATATGGTGGTCTGGTCTAACCTTACCCGCATTGATACGTTTAAGTAACCAGATCATGATCCCGATACCAATGATGATGTGAAAACCGTGCAGACCCGTCATCGTAAAGTACATACCAAAGAATAAGATCTCACCAAATGGTTTTGAATTCGCATTTCCAGATTGAAGTGCTTCAAGACCAAGGAAAACACCATGGTGGTACTCAGCAGTCCATTCAACAGCTTTAATACCCAAGAACACAAGTGCCAAAAGGATTGTTGCCCAAATCATAAGCTTAGCACCTTTAACGTCACCCGAACGCATTTTCAACAGACCTAGACCCATTGTCAATGCAGAAAACAGTAGTACTACAGTATTGATACCGCCAAGCAGTCTGTTTAGACTTGCTGACGCATTCAAGAAATCTTGATGATGTAGTGAAAAATAGTATGTCAAGACAAGGAACATCGCTCCAAACATCATGACCTCAGTAAACATAAACAACCAGAACCCAAGCTTACCGCCATAAGTATCGTCTTGCCAACCTTGAACTACATGTTCCTTTCCTTCGCGGTCAACCGCGATTTCTGGTACGTATTCGTGTGCCATCAGTCAATCCTTTTCATATTTTCATCAAATTTAACCACTGGCTCACCATGGTGATACTCATACGGATTAAAGTCGATATACGGAACTTTTGTATGGTTTTCTAATGGTGGTGGTGATGAAGGCAAGTGCCACTCAAGTGTTGTTGCATGCCATGGGTTAACACCTACAGCCTCGCCTTTTCTCCAAGCTTGGATAAGGACGTAGAACATATAGATCAGACCAGAAATAAAGATGATTGCTCCCCAGAAAGAGATTTTATGATAGATCTCAAATTCAGGAAGGTAATCAAAATAACGACGTGGCATACCAAGGTAACCAGCGATGAACATCGGGAACCATAGCATGTTGAAACCGACAAAGTTAAGTAAGAATGCAAATTTTGCTTTTGTCTCGTTATACATCTTACCTGTAATCAATGGGAACCAGTAGTGCATACCAGCGAACAGCAAGAAAACAACCCCACCTAGAATCGCGTAGTGGAAGTGTGCCACTGTGTAATATGTATCTTGAAGGTGAATATCAGCACCAACCATTGCAATAGTAACACCTGTAAGACCACCGATAGCAAAAGTGATGATAGTTCCTAATGCCCATAGCATTGGTGTCGCAAGAACGATCTTACCTTTATACATCGTTGCAACCCAGTCATAGAACTTAACCCCAGTAGGGATAGCAACAAAGAATGTCAGGAATGAGAAGATCGTTTTAGCAAGATCAGACATACCTGAAGTATACAGGTGGTGACCCCAAACAATATAACCGATACCAGCGATTGAAGCTGATGATAGAGCAATTGTACGGTAACCAAAGATCTCTCTTCTTGAGAAAACTGGGATAATCTCAGACATAATACCAAACGCTGGAAGAATCATTAGATAAACCGCTGGGTGTGAATAGATCCAGAAAAGGTGTTGGAATAATACCGGGTCACCACCTTTAGATGGGTCAAAAATACCGATTCCAAAAAACTTCTCTAACATAGCCAGAATCAGTGTAATACCAACAACCGGTGTAGCAAGAAGCTGAATCCACGCTGTCGCATAGATACCCCATACGAATAGTGGCATTTTAAAGAATGTCATACCAGGAGCGCGTAGACGGTGAATTGTTACAAGAAAGTTAAGACCTGTAAGGATTGAAGCCATACCAAGGATGAAAGCTGCAACTAGTGTTGTAATAACATTAGTACCTGTATTCAAAGAATATGGAGCATAGAACGTCCAACCTGTATCTGCAAAGTTAAAGTCAAGCCCTTCACCTGTGAAGTTAAACAGTGATGCTAGTGCCACAAGACACCCAACTATATACAACCAGAATGTAAACCAGTTAAGACGTGGGAACGATACGTCTTTCGCACCGATCATCAATGGCATTACAATATTACCGAATACCGCAGGAATCCCCGGGATAATGAACAAGAAGACCATAATTACACCATGAAGTGTAAACGCTTGGTTAAACGTGTCTCCATCCATATATTGTGCACCTGGTGCAAACAACTCAAATCTCATCGCAAGCGCAGTAAATACTGCTACGAAAAAGAATGTGAACATTACAGCTGCATACATAATACCGATACGTTTATGATCGATAGTAAGCATCCACTGCCAAAACGCACTTTTTGGATGGCCAATGGCACAGTGCGTTTCGTTGATATCTAAATAACTTTTACTCATCTAACTCTCCTTTATTTTGATGGTCTTCTTCTTTTCTTCCTGTCTTAACCAGGTAGATGAAGAATCCGAATACGATCGCAAGCATAACTGCTCCGACAACTTTCTCCCACATAAACACATATTTCTTGCCTTTCGGATCATATGAAAAACAATAAAGCAGTGTTTTTGCGATGGTAGGACCGACCTTACCCTCTGTCGCTTCCATCAACGCCATCTTTACATCAAAAGGAAGTTGTTCGATACCATTAAGATAACGTGTAATCTTTCCTTCCGGTGATAAGATGATCAATGCAGCTGCATGGATATAGTCAACCTTACCTTGCGATGAGACCGTTTTTTGGTATGTAAAACCAACTTTCTCCGCCAAAACCCCAGAACTATTGTTCTCGCCAATTACAAAGCGCCAAGCATCTTGAACATATTCTCTTCTTATCGAAGCTATATGATTCTTTTTCTTTGCTTTTGCCAATTCAGGTGTTTCATCCTCAGCAAAACTGACGGTTAGCACTTTGTAGTCTGTATTTTCCGCCAAATCCAGACGACCAAGCATTTTTGCCAAGTCTTCCAGTTGTGGCGTACAAATTCCTGCACATCTAAAATAATTCAGTGTAAGAATTGTCGGCTTGCCATCCATCAATTCTTTTAAACTCACCTTGTTGGAGTTTTCATCAATGAATGTAAGGTCCAGTGGAACCATTTGGCCTAATTTCTCATTCACTCCCAATTGCTCGGCATGTAAAAAACCTGCAAGCAATAGTAGACACAGCAGAAATTTACGCATATCACTCCTATTTCTTTTATTTATGTCGTGAATTCTAGGGGCTAAAAGCTTAACTTATACTAAAATATTAGTTTTCTTTATATTATAAGAATACAATAAAATAATTATAAATTCTACAAATATCTATCTTTTTCAGCTTAATCCAATATCATAAAAAGTTATACTATTTTTTAAGAAATATCACAGACACTTATTTTTGAAAACAACCTATTTAAGGGAACTATTTGACATACAATACCATTGTTACAAAAGTGTTAACAAATCTGTAATCTCATGAATTCATATAATAAAAATTAATTTCAACATGTAAAATTTACATAAGAATACTCTGTTTTTTTTCTAAAATTCACCAAAAAACGTATCATTATGTTACAGTTAGTTTTTAGTATTAAATTTATAGGATATTTTAAAATGCTATAATAAAAGAGTAATTTTATATATCTGAGTGCTAGGATGAAGTTATGAACACCGAGTTGAAAAACACACCTGAGATACAGACAGCTCTATTGGAGCATAATCTTAGAAGTGACAAAATCATGCTTTTTTTTGCCGGACTTCACTGGCTTATCTCAACCCTTTTTACCTCTATAGAGTTTAAAACCTATGAAATCGGTTTTTTTATAGGGGGGCTTTATTTCTTCATCCTTCTTCTTGTTTATGTTTTTTACCGTGGTAAAAAAGAGTTTCGGATCGCTATAGGCATTGTACTGATGCTCTTTTCTATATTATATATACAACAGTCTCTTGGTCGCATAGAGATGCATTTTCATATCTTTGTTGCTCTCTCTTTTCTAACACTATATAAAGATAGTTATGCTGTTTTATCCGCTGCAATAACCACATCTGTCTATCATCTACTTTTTAACTATATGCAAGAACATCATATTACCTTCTTTGGCGAACCTGTCTATATTTTTAATTATGGATGTGGGGTTGACATTGCTCTGCTGCATATCCTCTTTGTTGCTTTTGAATCTGTAATGATTTTCTATTTTATAATCATATCAAGAAATCGGTTTTTTGGCCTGATACTCGCACGCAAAAAGTATCAGGAATTGGCTAATAAGCTCGAAAAAACCGTACAAAAACGAACCACTGAGTTAACTCAGTTAAATACTGTCTATCAGGAAGCTCAACAGATAACACACCTTGGAAACTGGGAATGGGACATTAAAGATGGTTCACTTAGGTGGAGTGAAGAGATCTACCGCATCTTTGGGATTGAGCCCAATTCCATCCTGCCAACCTATGAGAAGTTCACCTCTTTTATACATCCCGATGACAGAGAACTTGTTAGTCAGGCCCTTGATCTGGCACTCAAAGACATTGCTCCCTATGATATTGTCCACCGCATCATAACACCTGATAATCAATTAAAGTATGTGCATGAGCATGGAAAAATTCGTCGTGATGAAAATAGGACCCCTGTGCAAATGCTAGGAACCGTTCAGGATGTCACGACGGAGATGAATATTCAGCAAGAACTCAAAAAAAGTGAGGACAAGTTCAAAATCCTGACTGAAAATGGATACACAGGTGTCTTGGTACATGATCAGAATATCTACTATATCAACCCTCAGATTGAAAAAATGACCGGTTTTAGCCGTCAAGAACTCCTTAATATGAAGCTTCTTGAACTTTTTGTCGTAAAAGACAAGGATAAGCTTAAAAATATTTTACACAGACGCTCACAAGGAGAAAAGTTTACCAAACAGTATGATGATATACAGATACGCTGTAAAGATGGTTCTTTTAAAACCGTTAGCGCATTCTCTATGACTATCGAATACGAAGGAAAGTTTGTAGCGCTAAGCAACATCATCGATGTCACTGATATCAGAAAGGCTGAAGAACAGATCAAAGCCCTTTCACAGATCGTCGAACAGACAGATGACATCATCAAGATGACCGATGAAAACGGAATCATCACTTATGTCAATGATGCTTTTGTTGCACATACAGGCTTTCCTCGCCGAGAAGCCATAGGCGTGAAATCGAATATACTCAGGTCGGGCAAGCATAATAACGCCTTTTATAAAAAAATGTGGGATACTATCTCCCAAGGAAAAAGCTTCAGAAGCGTCACCATCAATCGTAGAAAAAATGGTTCACTCTTTCATGAGGAGCAGACCATCACACCTATTCTCAACAAAGAAGATAAAATCATCGGTTATGTCTCTACCGGAAAAGATATCACTGAACGTATTGAACTGGAAAACAAACTCTCCAAACTCGCTACGACCGACAAGCTTACCGGTATCAACAATCGCCACCAGTTTGAAGAGCTGCTCTCAAAAGAGCTCTCCCGTGCCGAACGCTATCATGCACCTATGGCGCTGATCATGTTTGACATTGATCATTTTAAAAATATCAACGATACCTATGGGCATGATATTGGTGATAAAGTCTTGCGAACTGTCAGCGATATCGTACGTTTCAACATTCGTGAGACCGATATCTTTGCACGTTGGGGAGGAGAAGAGTTTATCATCCTTACACCCGAAACAACGATAGAGAGTGCTGAACTCCTTGCAAATAAACTATGTATGGCACTGCAGCAATATGATTTTGATACTGTAGGGACTGTAACTGCAAGCTTTGGTGTCGCTATGCATCAAGCCGAAGAGAAGAATGCAGAGATGATCAAACGTGCTGATAAGGCGATGTATCAAGCAAAACATAATGGACGTAACCAAGTTGTTAAGCTTATTGATTAATAAATACATATGTCAATAGCTTTATAACTAAATATCCGATGATCAATTCAGCCACTCATCCTCTGTCACGTTGTCTATAAAATTTCATGATGCAATGAAAAACATATCACTAAGAGCAGGATTACTTTTAATATTATTGCAAATTTTTTATTGGGAGAGTTTATTATAAATGTATGGTGTCAAGAGAGAGACTTGAACTCTCGACCTCCGGCTTATGAGACCAGCGCTCTAACCAGCTGAGCTACCTTGACATCTTTGCTTTAAGAAGGCTGGAATTATACATGTCCAATGCTTATTATTTCCTAAAACTAAAAACAAATTACATATGATGACATATGACTAAAACTAAGTTTACAAATAATACTAATTAAACTTTAGTCATTTAGACTAAGACTATTGACATAAAGTTTCTAATTTTGTAGAATTCCAGTCCACAAAATATTATTTAAGGAGACACTATGAATTTTCAACCATTAGGCAAACGTGTTTTAATTGAACGTGTAGAAGAAGCACAGACAACGGCTTCTGGAATCTACATCCCAGATAGTGCGAAGGAAAAACCTTCACAAGGAAAAGTTCTAGCCATCAGTGCAGAAGTGGAAAACGTAGCTGTCAATGATACAGTCGTTTTTGGAAAGTATGCAGGTAATGAATTAACACTAGATGGTACAACTTACCTAGTGATTGACACAGATGACCTTCTTGGTATCATTAAATAATTAAGGAACTATAAATGGCAAAAGAGATAATTTTTTCAGATCAGGCACGTAACAAATTGGCTACAGGCGTTCAAAAACTTGCTGACGCCGTAAAAGTAACTATGGGACCGCGCGGTCGTAATGTATTAATCCAAAAAAGTTTTGGCGCACCGACACTGACTAAAGATGGTGTCTCAGTTGCACGTGAAATAGAGTTACAAGATACTTTAGAGAACATGGGTGCTCAACTTGTGAAAGAGGTTGCTTCCAAAACTGCCGATGAAGCTGGTGACGGTACAACTACAGCAACCGTATTAGCCAATGCTATCTATCAAGAAGGGCTTCGTAATATCACTGCAGGTGCCAATCCGGTAGAAGTAAAACGAGGTATGGACAAGGCGACAAACGCAATCCTAGAAAACCTGAAAGCATCAGCAAAGATCATCGGTGGTAAAAACGAAATTGCCCAGGTTGCTTCAATCTCTGCCAACTCTGATACTGCTATTGGTGATATGATAGCTGAGGCGATGGAAAAAGTCGGTCAGGACGGTGTAATCACTGTTGAAGAAGCAAAAGGTATCTCAGATGAACTGGATGTCGTCGAAGGTATGCAGTTTGACCGTGGTTACCTAAGCCCGTACTTCATTACAAACACAGAAAAGATGACGGCTGAGATCGATCATCCGTTTATTCTCTTGTTTGATGCCAAGATCTCTAACCTAAAAGATCTTCTACCGGTATTAGAACAGGTTCAAAAGACAAACCGTCCACTGCTTATCATTGCTGAAGATGTTGAAGGTGAAGCACTGGCAACTTTAGTCGTTAATAAGATGCGTGGCATCTTGAACATCTCTGCGGTCAAAGCCCCTGGATTTGGTGATCGACGTAAGGCGATGTTACAAGATATCGCTGTTCTTACAGGAGGACAAGTCGTATCAGAAGAAGTAGGACGTACACTTGAGACAACAACGATCGAAGATCTTGGTCAAGCCGCTCGCGTTGTCATCGATAAGGACAATACTGTTATTGTTGACGGCGCTGGCGAAAAGGCCGGTGTTGAAGCTCGTATAGCAGAGATCAAAGTTCAAATGGAAACAACAACCTCTGAATATGATAAAGAAAAACTTCAAGAACGTCTTGCAAAACTATCTGGTGGTGTCGCTGTTATTAAAGTCGGTGCTGCAACTGAGACTGAAATGAAAGAGAAAAAAGACCGTGTTGACGATGCTCTTTCAGCGACCAAGGCAGCGGTTGAAGAAGGTATCGTTATCGGTGGTGGTGCAGCCCTGATCCGTGCAGCATCTAAGATTTCACTTGATGACTTAGAGCATGATCAAAAGATCGGTGCAGAGATCATCCTTCGTGCCATCAAAGCACCAGTTAAACAGATCTCGGCCAATGCAGGATTTGATACGGGCGTCGTTGTCAATACTATTGAGAATGCTGATTCGGAAACAATCGGTTTCAATGCTGCAACAGGTGAATATGTTGATATGTTTGAAGCCGGAATTATCGACCCACTGAAAGTCGAGCGTGTTGCACTTACCAATGCAACTTCTGTTGCCTCAATGCTTCTTACGACAGAAGCGGCCATCTTTGATATAAAAGAAGATACACCTACTGCCCCAGACATGGGTGGTATGGGTGGTATGCCAGGTATGATGTAATCATCTGTCTTTCCTTATCTAAGGAAAGACACCCCCTTGTGAATTAACAAGCCACTACAAATCACTCTTTAATTTTCAATCTTAAACTCTTCATCTATATTAAAGAACGGAACTTCACTCTCTTGATTCTCCTCAGCGTCACCTCTGGCAATTTCAAAACATTTGGCACGGTTTTTTTTCACAATATCAACGATGGTGTCATCGAGTTTGCCGTTATGTACAAACTCATTTAATATTTCAAGGACTTTATCCAGCGGCATGCCCTCTCTGTATGGCCTGTCTTGAACCAAGGCCTGAAATATGTCTGCAACAGCGATAATACGTGCCTCAATACTTAGATCTTTTTCTCTTGGATGGAAAGGATACCCCATGCCGTTCAAACCCTCATGATGAAAGGCGGCCCAGGCAGATATCTCTTCCAGGCCCTTGATATGGCGTAAGATCTCAAATGTCTCATAGCTATGCTGATTCATGATAGAACGCTCCGTATCTGTCAGTTTTCCAGGCTTTTCGAGAATGTTATCAGGTGTTCTGAGTTTGCCGATATCATGCAAGAACCCTGCGATTTCTATTTTTTGGCACTGCTCATCAAAGAGGCCATATTGTGTCGCGATATGTTTGGCCAGACAGCCCACACGTGCCGAATGCTGGGCAGTAAAAGGACTTTTCTGATCGACAATATAAGCCATGATCAAAGACAGTTGCTTCAGCTGAGGCATACTCAGCTCCGTAGCACTCTCAAACTGTCCCATATCCCATGTGTAACGTGTAATATGTCTGTCTTCCAAAGCGATCCAAAATGCTTCTGACTTTTCAAGTTCAAGAAAGGCATCAACAAGCTTTGGATCAAAATATGTCCCACGATAGTCTTTAATGGATTTAACGATGTCATGTCTCGCTAAAAGAATGTCCGAACCATAATGTGATGCAGCGGTGACATCGATTCTGTCTGAAAGAAAGATAAGATTAGCCATCCTTGCATCATGCATGCTTATACCCAATTGACTTAACTCTTCAAAAGCCGTATGATGATAAAGAATCGGGATAGCAAACTTTGAAAGAGGCTCAAAGTTTTTCAAGAGTTGATAACCTATACGACAGTGAATATGTGCATCCTCCCAATCAAAATGATTGACCAAATCACTATGCATCTGCTCCGTAGAGACACCACAATCATGCAACAGACCAAGTTCGAACAAGAAGCTGATATCCTGTTCACTGTATCCAAGATAATTTCCGATCTGACTTGCTATGTAGCCAACACGCTTACCATGATTAGTATCATTCATACCTACTAAATCAACCGTTGTTTCAAGAGCAAGAATCATCTGACGAAGATCAATGCTCATTTCTGAAAATGAGCTCATTCCAATCCTTTCCATATAATCAATTGATGTACATTGAATTCAGATGTCTCAATGTCACAGCCTCGCCTATTATTCTATCATAGAATATTTATATTTAATTAATCACCAATAAATTGCTCTTAGCATCATATCTAAGCCCCTTTTTTTTCTTCACTTGCTATACTTTTACAATTTAAATCTCTCTATACCCCTTTGGTATATTTTCAAGGACACAAATGCTTGTAGCTCCAAGTATTCTATCAGCTGATTTTGGTAACCTTGCCAATGATGTCAAGGCCATCTGCGATGCGGGGTGCGATATCGTCCACGTCGATGTTATGGATGGTCATTTTGTACCTAACCTTACTATAGGACCCGTCGTAGTCTCTGCCGTTGCAAAAGCTGCTACCAAACCGCTTGATATACACTTGATGGTTGAGAACAACACATTTTTTGTTGATCTTTTTGCTCCGCTTAAACCAGGCTACATCACCTTTCATATGGAAGAGGAGAAACACCCTCACCGTTTGATCCAGTACATTCGTGAACTGGGAATAAAACCTGGTGTTGTATTAAATCCTCATACACCGGCAGAAGCTGTCGAATATCTTCTGCAAGATGTGGATATGGTTCTTGTCATGAGTGTCAATCCTGGCTTTGGCGGTCAAAAGTTCATTCCAAACGTCGTGGAAAAAATCAAGCGATTAAAAGAACTTCGTGACAGAATTAATCCAGAATGTCTTATTGAAATCGACGGCGGAGTGAATGATCAAAATATTGAGATGCTACGTGATGCCGGTGTCGATGTCTGCGTTGCTGGATCTTATGTCTTCAAACACGAATCCTACGAAACTGCCATCAACAATCTTAAAGTCTAAGGCTCTATCTTGCGAGTAAAAATTTGTGGTATCACCTCATTAAATGATGCTCAAGAGGCGATAAGATCCGGTGCTGATGCTCTTGGCTTTGTCTTTTATGAAAAGTCTCCTCGCTATATCACACCGGAAAATGCAAAACAGATCATCTCACAACTTCCTCCATTCATTGAAAAGGTCGGACTTTTTGTCAATCAGGATGCACAGAGTATTAATACTATGGCAAAAGCCTCAGGGATTACTCTTATACAGCTCCATTTTGATGTCAATGATGAACTTTGTCATGCACTTGAATTCCCCTATATCAAAGTTATACGGGTACAATCTGCTGATGACATCTCCAAAGATAAAGATAGTTACCGTCTAATCGATGCCTACTGCGAGGCTTATGGTGGCATGGGGAAACGCCTTAATCTTGAATGGTTTGAAAATGTTGATTGCTCAAAGATCATCTTAGCTGGTGGTTTGACTCCGGATAATGTTAACGAGTGTCTCTCTTATGGTTTCTATGCCCTTGATGTAAGTTCAGGCGTTGAGCATACAAAAGGCGTCAAAGACCCTAAAAAGGTAGCTGACTTTATCAAAGCCGCTAAATGTTAAGCAAACTTGACGCAGCACTAAGTCATCAAGGGGTCAGCCGAGACCGATTTTATAAAGCCCTGAGCAAGTTCGGTGAACCTGAATTTTTAATTGAACTTCTACGAGCACAAGGTCTTCCGCTTTATGAACATCAAGGAAAATTCATCTATAAAACGGCTATACAGCCTCTCTCGCATGGAAAGTTCTGTGTCATGGATATCGAAACAAATGGTTCAAAACCGATGCGTGGGGATACGATAATAGAGCTTGGTGCCGTTATGTATCAAGATGGAAAGATCATCGATGAATTTGAATCTTTTGTACAGTGTGACAATATCCCTATAAATATCCAAGAGCTCACCGGTATCAGGATTGAAGACACTAAAGATGCACCATCCTTGAAAGAGGTTATGCACAAATTTAAAATGTTTATTGGAGAAGCTGTTTTTGTCGCTCATGATGTCAAGTTCGACTATAAGTTCACTTCAGCTATGATGGAACGTGTTGGCCTCGAGCCTCTTGCCAATAGAACACTTTGTACCTTTGAGCTTGCACAGCGGACACTAAAGTTTGAAAGATACGGACTCAAATACCTTAATGAAACAATGAACCTACACCAGGAAGCCGAGCATCACAGAGCACTTTCAGATGCAATTACAGCTCTTGAACTGTTCAAAACATCCCTCAAAAAACTGCCGAAAAAGATATTGACTGTCGAGGACCTTATCAGATTTTCAAAAGAGGCTCCACGCTTAAGAAAAGCAAAAAAAGAGGAAAATAAAAGTGAAAAAGAAAAAGCCTAAAGGCTTTTTTTGTAGAGCTTTTACTCTGTAAAAGCTCCATGTGAAGTCAAACGGGCATAACGTTTTTCCATACGCTCTTCAGTGTTCATGCGCTGCATCTCTTCAATAGCGTTTAAGAAGTAATCGCCAAGGGCTTTGGCTGCTCCCTCTTTATCTCGATGAGCCCCTATCAGAGGTTCATCTATAACATCATCGATAAGATCAAGTTCCTTAAGGTCCCTGCTTGTTATCTTCAGTGCCTTGGTTGCTGCTTCTGCTTTTGTAGGATCATTCCAAAGAATTGCCGAACACCCTTCCGGTGAAATGACAGAGAATACTGAATAACGCATCATTGCCAACTTGTCAGCTACTCCTATCGCCAGTGCACCACCCGAACCACCTTCGCCGATAACAATAGAGACTGTAGGCGTGTTCAGTTCAGCCAATTCAAGAAGGTTTCTTGCTATCGCTTCCGATTGATTGCGTTCTTCCGCTCCCAGCCCTGGATAGGCACCCGGAGTATCAATAAGCATCAATACTGGAATTCCGAACTTTTCAGCCATCTGAGCAGCACGCAGTGCTTTTCTGTATCCTTCTGGATTTGGCATACCAAAATTGCGTTTGATCTTGTTCTTTGTGCCACGGCCTTTCTGTTCTCCAATAAGCATAGTACGCTGTGTACCTATGTATCCGAGGTAGCAGACAATTGCATTATCATCTGAGAAGTGACGGTCACCATGTATCTCATAATGATCTCTCATCAAAAGATTCACATAATCAAGCGCATAAGGACGATCTTGGTGACGTGCAAGCTGTAGTTCTTGAAAAGGGGTCAGATTAGAATAGGTCTTTTTGACCTCTTTTTCTAAGTCTTTTTTTAAGATCTCAGCGGCATGTTCGTCATGACGCACCTCTGCTGAGATAATATCTTCTTGGATCTGCTTGATTTTTTGTTCAAAATCTAGATAAGTGGCCAAAGAAGTCCTTTAGATCTTTTTGAAGATAACAACACCGTTTGTCCCACCGAAACCAAACGAATTGCTCATTACCACATTCAGCTCTGCTTTGCGCGCTTCATTAGGAACAATGTCAAGATCACAGTTTTCATCCGGATTCTGATAGTTGATTGTAGGTGGGATAATACCATCGCGCATTGCCATAATCGAAACGACTGCTTCGATACCGCCCGCTGCACCTAGACAATGGCCTGTTTGCCCTTTTGTCGAACTTACAGGAGGACAGTTCTCTTTTCCTCCAAATGCTTCTTTAAGAGCCGCTGTTTCATTTTTATCATTAGTTGGTGTAGATGTTCCATGCGCATTGACATAATCCACTTTCGGATTACCGGCCATGCTTAATGCAGCATTCATCGCGCGTAATGGTCCCTCAAGGCTTGGTGAAGTAATATGGCTAGCATCACCACTCTCTCCAAAACCAATAAGTTCAGCATAAATGTTGGCACCGCGTGCTTTTGCAGATTCATACTCTTCAAGTACCAATGCTGCAGCACCTTCACCCATAACAAAACCATCACGTTCTGCATCAAATGGACGAGAAGCAGTTTGCGGATCATCATTACGAGTTGAAAGAGCCTTCATTGACGCAAAACCGCCGATACCGACACCGGTGATCGCAGACTCAGCAGCAACAACCAGCATCTGATCTGCACCGTTACACATGATTGTCTTAGCTGCTTCAGAAACGCCATGTGTACCTGCCGCACATGCAGTTACACATGAGAGGTTAGGTCCCTTGATTCCATGCTCAATCGTCACAAAACCGCCCAGCATATTAACCAAGGCAGATGGGATAAAGAATGGAGAAATGCGTTTAGGGCCACGTTCACTTAGAATAATTGAGTTTTTTTCGATTGCAGGTAGTCCGCCAATACCCGAAGCAGCAGAAATGCCAAAACGGTCTTTATTGAACTCCTCCGGGAATGCGGCATCTGCCATTGCTTCCTGAGCCGCTTTAAGACCCAAGTGAATAAAACGATCCGCTTTTTTCACCTCTTTAGGAGCCATGACTGTTGCCGGATCAAAATCTTTGACTTCACCGGCAATATTGACACTTTGTCCTTCTGTATCAAACAATGTTATTTTTTCAATTCCACATTGCCCTTCGCAGATAGCTTTAAACGCACTCTCTTTGTCATTCCCGACCGCATTGATCATTCCGATACCAGTTACTACAACTCTTCTCACATCTACTCCTAGGAATATGTTCTTATACTTTGACTTTTACAAATGAAAGTATAAAAACAAATTTTTATCAAAAAAATGCAGAAGCAGTGCTTCTGCTATAGGTAGGAAGCCCTACTTACTTGCTTTCGATGTAATCAACTACATCTTTAACAGTTTGAATCTTTTCAGCTTCATCATCAGGGATTTCGATGTCGAATTTTTCTTCAAGTGCCATTACCAATTCAACAACATCAAGGCTGTCAGCGCCAAGATCTTCTACGAATTTCGCATCTTCTTTTACTTCATCCGCGCTTACGCTTAGTTGTTCAACCACTACTTCTTTGATATCGTCTAAAAGTGCCATTAGAGCTCCTAACTATTATTTTATGTCGGGAATTATAACACAATTAACTTAAACAGTTAAACAATGTGTAGAAAATTTATTTAAAAATGATTTAATCAAGAGAGGGTAAAAAAGAAGCGGTGAAATGGCCTTTATGCCATGTTCATCCCGCCGTTGACTTTAAGAACTTCACCTGTAATATAAGAAGCGTGATCACTCAATAAAAAAGCCGTTGCTTCAGCCACTTCACGTGCATCACCGAAACGCCCCATTGGAATTTTAGCCGTGAAAGATGCTTTAATCTCATCACTGAGCTCATCCGTCATATCAGTTGCGATAAAGCCCGGAGTAATTGTATTGTAACGGATCCCTGAACTTGCTGCTTCCAGAGCAAATGACTTAGTCATCGCGATAACCCCGCCTTTGGATGCAGAGTAGTTTGTCTGACCGGCATTACCTGTTTCACCAACGATAGAAGAGATGTTAACAACCGAACCAAACTTCTTTTTACGTGCTGCTTTAAAAAACTCTCGACATCCCGTGAAAACCGAAGTAAGGTTTGCATTGATAACTGACATAAAGTCTTCGTTTTTCATACGAAGTGCCAATTTGTCATTGGTGATTCCTGCGTTATTGACAAGATAGGCAAGCTCGCCATCTGTTTCAATAATTCTTTTCACACCTTCGACAAAAGCGTTCTCGTCACTCACGTCAAAACCGATCACCTCAGCTTCACCACCGGCAGCAGTGATAGCATCTTTTACTGCATTGGCTTCTGCTTCACCTGAACGGTAATTCACCCATACTTTCAAACCAAATCCTGCAAGACCCTTGGCAATCTCGGCGCCAATACCGCGACTCGCACCTGTAACTAAAACATTTTTACCTGTAAACTTCATCTATCTTCCTTATATTTGATTGTTTTCTATACAGCCCATTTGACATTTAAATCAGTGGATGATCCATCTCAGCCGGAATCTCCAGGCCCATCAAAGTCAAGACTGTCGGAGCAATATTGTTCAAACCGCCTGTCTGTACTTTGTCGACGCCAGGGGCATCCACAAAACACCAGACTTTGCCCACCGTATGATTTGTCAATACATTACCATCAACATCTTTCATCTCTTCACAGTTCCCATGATCAGAAGTCAAAACGACAGCATAATCATTTTCTTTAGCTTTGTCAAAGATAAGACCCAGTTCACGGTCCACTGCTTCTACTGCTTTGATGGATGCATCGAAATTACCCGTATGCCCTACCATATCGCCATTGGCAAAATTGACAACGATAAAGTCCATCCCCTCATCCATCGCTGTCCTAACTGCCGAACCGACCTCCGGTGCAGACATCTCCGGTTTCTCATCATAAGTCTTGACTTTTGGACTAGGAATAAGCACACGTGTCTCATTTAAAAACGGCTCGTCCACACCCCCGTTCAAAAAGAAGGTCACATGAGCATATTTTTCTGTTTCAGCAGTATGCAGCTGGTTAAGACCCGCTTTTGAGATCACTTCGGCTAAAGTATTTTTAGGCGCATCTTTCGGAAAAAGAATAGGATAGGTAAAACTCTTGTTATATTCTGTCATTGTTGCAATATGCAGTTGCATATATTCTCTTTCGAAACCGTCAAAATTCTCATCACCCAAAGCTGCCGTGATCTCACGCACACGGTCTGACCTAAAATTAATACAGATAAAAGCGTCCCCTTTTTCCATCCCTTTGTAACCAACGAATGAGGTCGGCACAATAAACTCATCCGTCTCATCTTTGGCATAAGAGGCTTTAACATATTCCTGAGCAGACATATCTGTCAAAGGCTTTGCCTCCACCATTGCTCGATATCCTGGTTCAACTCTTTCCCATCTGTTGTCTCTATCCATCGTATAAAAACGACCTGCAATGCTTGCGATGGAGATATTTTCATTACAGATCTTCTCAATCTCTTCTATATAAGTATTGGCTGATGTTGGAGAGACATCTCGTCCGTCAGTGATAAGGTGTAGATAGACACGCTTGCCTGCTGCTTCAGCGATCTTCGCGACACCGATAAAGTGATCGATATGCGAATGTACACCACCGTCACTTAAAAGACCCAGTATATGCAGAGTATTACTTGAGGCCATCGTGCTCTTCAGGACAGGATTATCTTGGAGTGTATTCTCCTGTAGCGCAAGTGATATCTTTACAAGGTCTTGATAAAGGATACGTCCACTTCCAATAGAGAGGTGTCCAACCTCAGAATTTCCCATCTGTCCATCTGGAAGCCCTACACTCAGACCAAAGGTGTCGATCAATGAGTGTGGTACTTCTTTAAAGAGTCTGTCATAAGTCGGTTTGTTTGCCTTATAAAAAGCATTATGTTCTGTACGTTCACAGAAACCTATTCCATCAGTGATAATAAGTACCGCTTTTTTCGCCAATTTTTTCACCTTTACAGAGTCAATACAAGAACTCTAATATAACTTTTATAAATGTATTAGCGCGATTATACTAAAATGTCACTTTTATTTTCATAACACGGATCTCATATGCTTTACTGGCTTTACCGTCATCTCGATATCAATCTTTTCCAATACATCAGCGTGCGCGCTGGTTTTGCTTTTTTTATCGCACTGCTTATCACACTCTTCGTCATGCCCCGTTTCATCAAATGGGCTCAGGACAAATGTGAACAGCCCATTAATGATTATGCACCTGATTCGCATCAACATAAAGCAAAAACTCCGACTATGGGCGGTATCGTATTTTTGGGTGCTGCCCTATTGGCAACTGTTTTAACGGCAAAGCTCAATTCTTACTTTGTTGTAGGTGCCATATTGACACTTATACTTTTTGGTCTGATCGGTTTGCAAGACGACCTCTCAAAGGTCATGAAAAATGAGAACCTTGCCGGTTTAAGTGCAAAAGTAAAACTACTACTGCAAATCCTAAGTGCCACTATTGTCACTACCTATCTCTACTTTTATGCCGATTTCAATTCACAGCTCTATCTACCATTTTTAAAAAACCCGGTATGTGACATGGGAATCTTTGCCATCGCCTTTTGGATCCTTGTCATGATAGGTACCTCCAATGCCGTCAACCTTACAGATGGATTGGACGGCCTGGCTACCGTACCTTCCATCTTCGCTTTAATGTCACTCTCTGGTATCGTCTATATTACCGGACATGCTATTTTCGCAGAATACCTTTTATTACCAAACTTTCCTGTCGGTGAAGTCGTCATCATTGCTGCAGCACTCATCGGGTCACTGGCCGGTTTTTTGTGGTTCAACTGCCATCCGGCAGAAGTTTTTATGGGAGACAGCGGTTCATTGACTTTGGGTGCCTTTATTGCTTATATGGGGATTATCGGCAAAAGTGAAATACTTCTTGTACTTATTGGCCTTATCTTTGTCATTGAGACAGTCTCTGTTATGCTGCAGGTTGGCTCATACAAACTGCGTCAAAAGCGTGTATTTTTGATGGCACCGATTCATCACCATTTTGAAATGAAAAACTGGGCAGAAAATAAGATTATCGTTAGATTCTGGATCATCTCTATGCTCTCCAATCTTGTCGCATTGATCTCATTAAAGATCCGCTGATGGCATTGCAGACAAAAAAAATATCCTTTTTCGGATATGGGAAAACGACCCGTGCTTTGGCCAAAAAAGTAGGCGTCTCACACTTCTATGATGATAATGTGCATAAACCTTTTCAGGATGAAGATGGCAACTACCTCAAACCCATTTCCGAGTTTGAGGCCAAATACTCCACCTGTGAAATTCCTTCTCCTGGAATGCCACCTGAGCATGAGCTGATCAAAAAAGCACAAAACCTTATCAGTGAATATGACTACTTTGCCGACAGCATGCCACCATCAATCTGGATATCAGGTACCAACGGTAAAACAACAACAACACAGATGATCCAGACGCTTCTTGCATCTCACGGATCTCAAGCAGGCGGGAATATCGGAACACC
>JBFESZ010000035.1:0-19425 GCA_041548245.1 Sulfurimonadaceae bacterium | reverse complement strand
GCGATTTTCCGCCCGATATGATTAGGTTACCCTCCTCGTAACCTAAAATATAAGAGCGCCACGGCTTGTCAAGCATATTCTCAATGACATTGGATGCAAGGTTGCTGATAGCCGCATCAAGAACTTTATCATTTAATGAACTGTCATAAGCTGCTTTCGAACCGACTCCAAATATCGCTCCTGCCTCAGAGTATGCCGTTCCCTTCCCCTCTTCCGAGTAGATGATCTGTCCTGTAGAGACATCAATAACACGAATATGAACCTTTGCATTGGCTTCTTGTCGTTTGACACGTGAAAAAATTCCTACATCACTTACCTCTTTACGGCCAAACTCCGTAATCGATCCAACAATGACATAATCTGCTGCATTCTTTAATTCAGTGGAGCCACCTATCTTCAACTCTTTTTGAATCTGTGCAAGATCGGCACGTTCAAGCATAATAAACTTCCCTGTTTCAAACAGCTTGGCTGAAAGTATATCCATCGCCTGTTTTCCGATGCGGTTGTTATCCTTATCAATAAAAAAGCTCTGCCCATACACTGTCTCATTAGTAAAACGGCCAATGGCAACTTTTCGTTTTAATGATTTTGCATCCACCGTTGCTGCTTTTAAACTCTGACTGACTGACTCAGCACGTGCCGGTGTATCATGTTCACTCTTGTGCTCCATCGTAGCACATCCTGAGATGATCAATACAGTGATTACCATAAGAAATATTCGTATACTCATCAATGACCTCCATATTCAGATATCCCTATGATAGTATAAAAAATAATAATAATATATTAAGGTGAGAAAGAAAAGGTGCTAACAATAGAGGTACGAAGCCAGATCATTGGCTGAAAATTACTTCATTGCAATGATCCGGCCTTATGTTGTTATTGTATATTGATCTAGAATAGCAGCTGATCATCCGCATTTTGGGTATTTTGAACCTGCGGCGGTTTGGAAATATCGGTAAAATACTCTTTTTGTCCACCGACAAAAGTACTGATCATACCTTCTGGTTCATCAAACTTTCGTTTTGTCTCAGGGTGTGTCTGCAATATCTTTTTATAATATGAAGCAAAAGCCGGTGCTGCTGTACGACCTCCCTGTTCTCCTTTTGGCATTGGGGTGTTATCATCATTTCCATACCACACGATAGTCTGTATCTCAGGCGAGAATCCACAGAACCATGCATCAACCCCTTCATTCGTAGTCCCTGTCTTGCCTGCGAGTTCTATCCCCATGACACGTGCCTTGCGGCCTGTTCCCTTATTTACAACGTCCTTCATAACATCAATCATGATATAGGCTTGCTGAGGCGTAGTCAAAACCTCTTGTTTATTATCATAACGTACCTCTTCACCATAGGCGTTTTGAACACTTCGTATCAAGATCGGCTCAACCTGTGTGCCGTAATTGGAGAGCACAGTATAATACTGGCTGAACTCAAGCGGAGAGACCGTTATACTTCCCAGCGCCAAAGAGAGGTCAGGTGGAAGGTTTTTAATATGGAACTTGTCCAATTCCCTTCGCATTGTAGTCAAACCAATATCTGTGACCAGATTGATGGTTGCAAGGTTTCGAGAATGGATCATCGCATCCCTCAGCGTAATAAAACCTTTATAATCTTTTTCATAGTTCTTAGGCCGCCACTTCTTATCTTCACCATCAAGTTCATAATCATAGGTTCTAGCGATGTCAACAAGCTGCGAAGCACCTGAATATCCAAGATCGACTGCCACCTGATAAATAAGAGGTTTGAAGGCTGAACCGGGTTGACGCATTCCCTGCGTTGCACGATTATACTGGCTTGTCTCATAATCTACTCCTCCGACCAAGGCTAAGATATCTCCCGTCTTTGGTTCAATAGAGACTAATGCTCCATTGAGTTTCTCTATACTACTTTGATTGAAATCTTCCAAAGCCTTTGCACGCTCGACACTTTGTTCATATCCTTCTTTTAATGCGACTCTTGCCGATTCTTGCATACGGATATCGACAGTCGTTATAATCTTATAGCCGCCGCCACGGATATCTTTAAACTCATTGCCTAATTGACGAAGCACCTCATCAACGATATAAGGTGCTCTGTTCTGCGTCAGCGTATCATTAAAAACTTCGGGATTCTCTTTGAGTGCTGCCGTATAAGTACTCTCATCTATCCATCCTAACTGATACATACGGCTCACCACTCTGTTTCCTCTTCCAATGGCCTGTTCATAGCGCTTTGTCGGAGAATAGTACGAGGGTGCTTTAGGTAATCCGACCAATATTGCGATCTCTTTGAGGGTGAGGTCATCCAAGTCCTTATGAAAATACCCGCTTGCTGCTGTCTTGATACCATAGTAGCCATGACCATAATAAATCTGGTTGAGATAACGCTCCAGTATCTCCTCTTTAGTCAGTTCTGACTCTATCTTTAAGGCGAACAACAACTCTTTAAACTTTCGGGAAAACTTTTTCTCTCGTGTCAACAGCGTGTTTTTTACCAGTTGCTGCGTAATGGTAGAAGCCCCTTCAACAAGCTTGCCAGCTCTTACATCTTTGATGATTGCCCGTATAATTGCATCAACATTTACACCCTGATGCTCGAAAAACATAGTGTCCTCAATAGCCAAAAGTGCTTCAATCACTTTTGGAGGGATATCATTAAAATGAACATAATACCGATGTTCTTTATCAAAGACATTCGCAATCTTATCGCCGTTTCTGTCATAAATCTCTGTTGTCAACGTCGGGTTATACTCAATCAACGCATTAACCTCAAACTTAATTTGATTGTAATAATAAACGGCATACCCTAAAGCAGCCAACGCTACCAGTAAAAATAAGATTGTAAACTTCTTTATCATTTGACTTCTTTCTAAACTCTAAATTCTCGATTTGAAAAATTGGATGATATCAATACCTTAGTATACTCTGCAGAAGGTTTCTCAATCACTTCTTTCAGAATTCCACTTTCAACAACACTCCCGCTTTTTATAACACATATCTCTTCGCACAAAGACTCGGCACTCTTCATATCATGAGTCACAAACAGCATCTTGAACCCAAGCTTTGTTTGTAAGGACTTCAAAAGATCTATGATAACTTCTCTGTTCTTCGGATCAAGTGCCGTAGTCGGTTCATCCAATAGCAGTAACTTTGGCTTTGAACTCAATGCCATGGCAATAATCACACGCTGCAGCTGTCCGCCTGAAAGCTCAGGAGGAAAACGCCTGGATAGTGCATACTCAAGACCAACCTGTTCAAACAGTTCCTCCATCACCTCTCTAGAGGAAAAAAACTGTTTGTATATCTTGGTCAAGGGCGAAAGAGCTGTAAAGGGGTTTTGCGGGACAAAAGCAAGACTCTTCCCATTGATCAGTTTAAATGATGACTCGATCTGCAATTCAAGGTGCATACTATCGGGCAACATACCCAACAAGGCTTTTAATGTCAGGCTTTTTCCACTTCCGCTTTGGCCAACCAAAGCTAAAGATCTATTAACTTCAAAAGAGATATCTACAAGTGTATTGTTATCATACTGAATCTGTAGTTTTTCTATTTTCATTAGATCTCAACTCATTAAAATTAAGATATTTTATCCAATTTTACTTTTTATAAGTTTACAGGCCTGTGAGAGTTCATCTTCATCAACGCCCAAACGAGCGATGAGACGGATAATAGCAGACTCTACTGTTGGCTGTCGAATTGCACCGACAAGATAGTTCTCCTTCATCAGTTCAGCCTGTATCTGTATCACTTTTCTATTATCAGCTATGTCAATAGGGATGATCAATCCGTCAGACTTTATCCCTAAAACCTCATAAACGATGGCTTGATATTGTTTGATTTTGGCCTGTAGCACAGGAGCGTTTTTTTGAATGTACTCCAGTGAGACATGTCCAAGGAGCGTATCAAAAAGTGAAGGTGCCGTCGCATAGATAATAGGTTTTGCTCTGTTAATGAGGTAATCCACGATATGCTCCGACGCAAGTATATAAGCGCCAAAACTTCCATAGGCCTTGCCCAAGGTACCCATCTTAATATAATTATCCCGGACAGCAAGCCCATAGTAATCAAGTATTCCCATCAGATTCTTTCCAATGACCCCTGAACTGTGCGCTTCATCCAAAATCAATATGGCCCCATACCTATTCGCAAGCTCTATTATCTCTCTGTTCAACAGATCTGCATCCATCGAATATATACCCTCTACCGCAATGATTTTCCGTTTTGCCCTAGAGCCTTTAAGCATCTCTTCCAACTCAATTGCATCGTTATGCCTGAAATAACGTACTATTCCCCCATTAAGTCCTGTAGCCATCACGCCCGAGGCGTGATATTTCTCATCCATAAAAAGTTCGTCTCCCTTACGAACCAATGACTCAATCAATGCAATATTTGCATTAAATCCCGATCCCAAGACAACACCGGCCTCAAAACCGTTGGCTTGACAAAGGGCCTTTTCGAAATCGGCATGAATACGGTGATAACCATTGACCAGCATTGAAGCTTTTGATGCGTGAATTCCGTATGATGACAAACGATCATACGCCTCTTCTAAAAGCTCTTTTTTTTCGGCTAGGCCCAGATAATCATTCGATGCTAAATCGATTATCTGCTCATCAAAAAGACGGCGTTCACGGTATCTTCCGGAACGCTTTAAAGCAGCAAGTTCCTTTTCGTAAAACATCAATAATACCCTTCTGCCGGTTTTTGTGTATTCTCTACTAAAACCATATATTCATATCCATGGTAAAAGCTTTTCAACACTAAGACCCATGGCACAGGATTCGTAGCCTTTTACCGCTTTGATGTATGGCTTGCAAAACCCTTCGACCATACATCCTCCGGCCTTTCCTTCCCATTGGCCCGACTGAAGATAGGCTTCCAAATCTTCTCTGTCAAACTCATCAAACAGATAATCCGTTGTCGATATATCAATCAACTCAAGTCGTTCACTTTTGTAGATCATGCAAGACACGATGGACGTCACACTTCCACTCTGTGTCAAAAGTATCTGGCGTGCTTCATTGATATCTTTTGCTTTACGCAAGATTTTATTCTCTGACGTGATGACGGTATCAGCGCAAAGCAGAGGAAGCTCATGATAGTCATACCGCTTAAGTGCGGCATGATATTTTCCAAATGTGGCCTGATAGACAAAGTTTTTTGGTGATATTGCTATGATCTGATCTTCATCATAATCCACAGGCGACTGTACAAAGTCTACGTTTGCATTACTAAGGAGTAAAGCTCTGCTCGGAGACTGTGAGCAGAGTCGAAGTTGTTTAGTTTTCATAGGTAATTATACCTATATGTTATAAAGATTTTCTCTTAATCAAGAGTTGCTGAAAATGACACCTAGCATAATCTCTACAGCTCCCAAGATAATGTTCGCTGGCATCAAATAGTTGAATATGATCTCTAGTGCCTCTTTACAACGTTTACACTCTTTAACATTACTGCATGCGACAAAACTCTTCGATGCTTTATTGTTGATCCATGCCATCAATCCCATATTCATAGCCATTACCGTCCAGATCCCACCTTTAGTATGAATCATCTTCAAAAGTTCTACAGCACTCTGATCAAGAATAAAACCATCTTCGTCATAGGCATTCGCGTGATACCCAAGCGCCATAATCACCGAAGTGATAAAAAGCAGTACAATAAAAGGAGTCATCAGTTTGAAAAAACGGGTATATCGTTGAGTTTCGTATATGTACTCATCCGGTTCGCTCAGCGTTTTAAGTGGCTTGACCCGACCATATCGTGCTGCGACCATTCCACCTACCCATACCACGGCACTGATGATATGTAAAAAGATGATCTGGTTTGGAAAGGTACTCATTATAAAATAGACGGTATCACGCATTAATTGTTTCCTTATTCACTATAAAGTTGGGGGATATTAACGCACTGTTTCTTAATATTTTATTATTATTTTTTATATTAAAAGAGGATAGTCAGAAATGTGATAAAGCGTGGTAAATAAGTAATTTTTATATGATATTCTTCTCTCCCAGAAAGAGAGTTGAAGAATAGAGAAAATTAATGGGCGTGACGGAGTACTACACCTAAAAAGATAGCACAAACTCCAAGAATAATATTAATTGGTACCATATATTTTCCAATCAGGCCTAATTTTTTCTTGGCTTCATTTATCTTATCTTCACCCAAAAGTTTTTCGGCTTTCGAACGTAAGAACATCATCACTCCCAAATTCATTGCCATTAACATCCAAATTGCCTCTTTGACATGTACCCAGTTGTACATTTTCATCGCTTGTTCATCAATGACATTTCCACCCTCATCAACCGCTAGGTTACGATAGTTCCAGCCAACCGACATAAGTACGGCCGTGATGATCAATACAATTACAAAGGGCCATACGATTGTGAAAAGACGTTTTAAAGCATGTGCTATACGTTCCAATCTGATACGTGGCTCTTCTACACGTACAAATGACTGATGTGCAGCGAAACGCATTGCAATCATCCCACCGACCCAAATCACGGCAGAGATCACATGTAAAAAGACTATCGCTTCAGGATAAGCCCAGAAAAGGTCTGTCATTGCTTGTTTCATTTACTAAGTTCCTCTTTAATATAAGATAATGATGCTGCTTTTGCGTCTTCAAGTCTAGACGGGTCTTTTCCACCCGCTTGAGCAAAATCAGGACGGCCTCCACCGCCTCCTCCAAGAATTGGAGCGATCTGCTTGATCCAATCGCCTGCTTTTGCATTAGCCTCTTTGACACCGGCTGCAATCAAAACTTTATCACCTTTTACTTGGAATAACATTGCACACAAAGATTGGTTTTCATTCTTAAGCTCGTCAATACGCGTCTTCACATCACCGCTTTTGATCTCTTCTACGATGACAGTCACTCCATTGACAGATTCTGATCCAAGTTCCTCTTTAGAGGCAGTCATTGCTTCTTGGACCTCATTTTTAAGTACCTTGATCTGCTCTTTAAGTTTAGTTACACCAAGAACGACATCTCGGTTTTTAACCTCTTCTTCGACTTGAAGAAGTATATGGCGCTGTTCTTTGAAAAGGTTATACGCTGCATTTCCACAGACTGCTTCGATACGACGCACACCTGCTGAGACGCCCGACTCTTTGGTGATGACAAAAGTCCCAATTGAAGCTGTATTACTTACGTGTGTTCCTCCACACAGCTCAACACTGGCATCACCGAAACTGACAACTCGGACCTGATCGCCGTACTTCTCACCAAACTGGGCTTTGGCACCGGAGTTTTTCGCCTCATCAATGCTCATCTCCTTAGTCACTCCTGCGATACCGCGAAGAATCTGATAATTAACCTGCTCTTCCACTTCAGCTATTTCTGCTGCTGTCATCGCCTTTGGATGAGAGAAGTCGAAACGAAGGCGTGTGGCATCATTAAGTGAACCTGCCTGTGATACATGCTCGCCCAGGACATCATACAAAGCTGCATGTAAAAGGTGTGTAGCCGAGTGGTGTTTTTCAATCTCCAAACGATTGATATCAACGATAGCATTGACTTTATCACCTGTTTTTATCGTCTCTTTCACTTCAATATGCGAAAGATTAAGATCAAAAAACTTACGTGTATCTGTTACGCCTGCATGACCTTCGATGACACCAATATCGCCAACTTGTCCACCGCTCTCAGCATAAAAAGGTGTCTTGTCTAGAAGTACCCAACCCGTATGCAGACTGTGAAGCTCATCAACGATTTTAAAATCCTCGCTTAAGAGTGCTAGTACGGTTGCTTCATTGGCATTGCTTTCATACCCTGTAAATTCATTCTTTCCGAATTTTTCAAGCAGGGCTTTGAAGTCACCCTCCGTGACTGCGTCGCCAGAACCTTTCCAAGCCGCTTTTGCACGTTCTCTCTGCTCTTTCATCAGTGCATCAAACTTTGCCGAGTCAATCTTGAGATTCTTCTCTTTAAGCATATCCTCTGTCAGATCCAACGGGAACCCAAAAGTATCATAAAGCTTAAAGGCCACTTCGCCAGAAAAAACATCTTTCGTATTTTCCAGTTCGGCATTAAAAAGCTCAATCCCATCTGCAATTGTTTTAAAGAAACGCTCTTCCTCAAGCTGAATCTGTGTTTTGACTGCTTCTGCCTTGGTCTCAAGATAAGGGTAAACCTCTTTCATCTGTTCTACCAGAGTATCTACAATTTTATACATAAATGCTTCGCGTAGACCCAAAAGATAACCGTGACGAACAGCACGACGTAAAATACGGCGAAGAACATACCCACGACCCTCGTTAGAGAAGTTGGTATCCTGAGAGAGCAAGAAAACAGCCGTACGGATATGATCGGCAATAACGCGATATGAAGCACCGCTCTTATACTCATATTTCTTACCTGTAAACTCTTCGACCTTATTGATCATCGGCATGAACAACGAGGTATCATAGTTGGATAAAGCACCCTCTTTTACTGCCATAACACGTTCCAAGCCCATACCTGTATCGATGGACGGCTTAGGAAGTGGTGTTAAGCTACCGGACTTATCACGCTCATATTGCATGAAAACAAGGTTCCAGATTTCTAAAAACCTGTCACCATCCCCACCCATATAGTCTTCAGGACCGCTAAAGTTCTCTTCACCCTGATCATAAAAGATTTCTGAACACGGTCCGCACGGACCAGTATCACCCATCTGCCAGAAGTTGTCTTTATCACCCAAACGCATAATACGATCAGCCGCGACATATTTCTTCCAGATCTCTTCCGCCTCATCATCACTCTCGTGAACAGTCACCCATAACTTTTCTATCGGTAACTCCAGCACCTCAGTAATGAACTCCCATGCATAAGCGATTGCTTCTTCTTTGAAATAGTCTCCAAACGAGAAGTTTCCAAGCATCTCAAAGAAAGTATGGTGACGCGCAGTATGCCCGACGTTTTCAAGGTCGTTGTGTTTTCCGCCTGCTCTTAAACAGGTTTGACACGATGTCGCACGTGGATTTGAAGGCGTAGGAACTTCGCCGGTAAAGATTGACTTAAAAGGCACCATGCCTGCATTATTAAAAAGAAGTGTTGCATCATCAGGTACTAAAGGAGCACTGGCCACTTTGGCATGTCCCTTTGACTCAAAATAGTCTAAAAACGCTTTACGAACGTCCATATCATCGCCTTGTAGAAAGACTCTTACAAGAGTCTTCATATTAAAAAAGTACGCGATTATAGCGAAATAGGAGTAAAAATAGGTTTAAGGGGCAGATTAAGGTAATTCGGAAAAGCTTCGCAAACACCATCTAAAAATGCTTGGATACCACTAGAGCTTCATGAGCCACAACTGCTTTTTCGCTTATTAAAGAAGATATAGGTGAGGACAATTAATACAACTAAGCCTATGCAAAGCCATACCAGTTCATGCAGATACGCTTTGATAAGTTCTTCATTATCTCCCAAGATGTATCCCAAGCCAACCAATATGCTTGACCATATTCCAGCACCCAGAAATGTGTAAAGACTAAATAGACCAAAAGGCATCTTGGAAAGTCCTGCAGGAATAGATATAAGCTGTCTTACGCCGGGGATAAGACGCCCGCTGAAGGTGGATACTGGCCCATGTACTTGAAAAAACCTCTCCATTTTTTCAAGGGTTTCTGTTGCCATGAAGAGATATTTTCCATACTTGTAAAGGAACTTCCTTCCCAGGGTTATCGCCAAAAAGTAATTGAGCCATGCTCCGATCATTGAACCGGTAAAACCGGCCAGTAAGACTGGAACCAGGCTCATCTCACCCTTATAGGCCAGATATCCTGCCGGTATCATGACGATTTCACTCGGGAAAGGGACAAAACTGCTCTCGATAGCCATCATGACCACAATGCCTGCATATCCCCACTCACCAACTGTATTCAAAACCCATTGTGTCAGTTCTGTAAGCACGCCTGAACCTTTTTGATAATCGCCTCTGCTCCATCTGCTTTGATCAATGTCTGCAAAATCTCACTCTCTTGTCTCATATCTTTATCTAGCAGCTGCAATAGGAGGGTATAAGGATCATCCTCTTGTCTCGCCAACCACGATGCCCTTTTCTGCAAAAGAAACGATGCATTATAAAACTGATGATCACCTGCAGCATAGGGATAGGGAATATACAAAGCCGGCAAAGCCGATGCACACAGTTCCCATAAAGTACTCGCACCCGACCGGCTGATTGCAAGATCGCTCTTTTGCATCAAGATATCGATATCATCCCTAAAGTCAAAAACTTCCGCTTGAATGCCTAATGTCGCATATGCCTCTTTGACCTTCTCAAGCTCTACTTTGCCTGCTTGATGTATGATATCGATACCTTTTTTCTGAAGAAGAGGTGCTACTTTTATAGCAAGTTCATTGATAAAACGTGCCCCCTGTGAGCCCCCTAAAAAGATCACCGTTTTAACTCTGTTTCGGATTCTAGCATGCTTAAAAAAACTTACTCTTACAGGATAGTCTTTAACTAAAGAGTTCTCCTCGTATGAGCTGAAGAAGGCTTTTGAAAAAGGACGCAACAATCTGTTCAAACGACCGATAGTCGCATTTTGTTCATGGATAAAATAGGGACGTCGTAACAAAACGGCAGCAAATGAGGCCGGTGCTGCCGAAAATCCACCGACGCTGATAACACACTCAGCCTTCTTGACGAAAGAGAGTGCTTTGAGGATCGCTTTAAACGTCAACCAAAGTGAAAACAGTTTCCCCAGACCTCTTTTGTTAACGACTCCACTCGTCTTCAAAAACTCCACTGAGTCAAATTTTTTATCATTTTCAAACCAGGCTCGGTCCTGTCCTGATGTTGAACCGACAAAAGAGCAATTATGTCCCTCTTTTATCGCTGCGTCTCGAAGACTTCTGGCTATGGCCAAATGCCCGCCTGTCCCGCCACCGGTTATTAATATCTTCATTTCCGCATCTTCTTGGAAATCATCAGTACCATCCCCATACCCATACTGGCTGCAAGCATGGATGAACCCCCATAGGAAAGGAACGGAACGGATATCCCCTTGATCGGCGTCAAACCGCTTATCCCATAAGCGTTCATCAAAAAAGCAAAGGCGAAGAGAAGACCTATCCCCACACTAAAAAGATAGTAAATCGGATTGTCACTTCTATTGGCTATCTTAAAGATGCGCTGTAAAACAACAATCACAATCATAGTGACAATCAATACCCCGAAGAACCCGAACTCTTCTGCCAGACCCGCTAAAACAAAGTCCGTATGGACTTCTGATAGAAAACCAAGTTTAAAGGTCCCATTGGCCAATCCTGTTCCAAAGAAACCGCCGTTATGAATCGCGTTTAGCGAATGTCCTATCTGATACGGCTCCTCACTCACCGATACCCTTAGATGTTCCGCAACCGACTCAGGAAAAAGGCTCAAGACAAACCCTTGGACAGAGGCCCACCACGACTTGATACGTATCAAACGGTGTTCAGCCGTCAAAATAAAAAAGATAAAAAAAGTAAAGGCCAATGAGATCAACGAGAGAAAAAACTTAAAACTACTTCCGGCAAAAAAAAGCAAAAATGCCAAAGTCAATCCCAGTACTACAACTTGTCCGAGGTCATTTTGCATAAAGGCGATCAAAAACATGACAATGACAAAGACAAAGGCATATGGCATAAAACGGGTAAACTCATCGCGCAAGCTCAGTTCACTGTGATGCGAACTCAATTTACGTGTAAAACTCCATGCCAAGAAATATACGAATCCGACTTTAAAAAACTCCACCGGTGCAAGAGAAAACCCTAGGATCTTAATCCAACGTTTTGCCCCACCGACTTCACTGACTAATGACGCAGGCAAAAAGGGCATGACTGCCATTAAAAAGAGTCCTGAAATAAACAACGTAAGACCGATTCGATGTAACCATATGTCTGCATCCAGCCTTGAAATCGACCACATAGCAAGTATGGACAATATAGCAAAAACTGCCTGTCGCAAAGCAAAATGAAAAGGATTGTACTCAAAGAGAATGACAATATATGAAGAGAGAGAATAAGACAGCACTATTCCTATAGTAATCAGCAATGACACTGATAAAAAAAGGGCTCTGTCCGTCATTCTCTTCTTTCTGTTGTATAATTGGATGATATTTTAACGATGAATGCCAAAAGTTACTCTGAAGAGTCCCTCTTCAAAGTAACTTTCTTTAGAAAAATTTGATCATAGGAACAATCCTTTTATTTAAAAAGGTCAGCTCTAAAAAGAAAAACTTTTTTCTGAAAAAAAATGTCAAAATTGGCACATATTTTGCTTATGAAAAAGCATATCTAAAGGAGTAGAGATGGGTATCCAAATCAGTAGAGCACATGACTTGATGTCTAAAGCCCTTGATTACCGCGCTGCAAGACAGGATCTTATCGCAGGTAATATTGCCAACGAGGATACACCTTTCTATCGTCCTAGAGACATTCGTTTTGAAGAGACACTTCAGGCCGAAGCCAAAAAGATCTTTAATGAGCCGCAGGTCAAGCCGCTTCAACTCGCTAAGACAAATGGAGCGCATTTTTCTTTGGCACAGGAAGAAGTGAGCGATCAGGCTCAACTTTATTACCGTGATGGACATTTGGCTCGCAACGACGGTAACAGCGTTGACCTTGATGTCGAGACAACAGAGATGACAAAAAACTCGATGATGTTTCAGGCCTTGACATCAGCTGTCAAAAAAGAAGCCATGCTTTTCAAAGCCGTCATCCAGGCTTCTGAACGAACACAATAGTAGATAAGGATATCTGATGAGTGCATTTTTAAACAGTTTTGATATTAGTGGATATGGTCTTTCTGCACAGCGTGCACGTGTCAATGTGATCTCTTCCAACATTGCCAATGCACAGACAACACGCACTGAAGAGGGTGGCCCATACCGCCGCCGTGAGGTTGTCTTCAAAGCGATCGACTTCAACAAAGTGCTTAATGACAAATTGATGGAAGAAACCGGTGATACAGGATATTCCGATCCACTTGATGAAGGTGAATTCAATAAAAAAGTAAATCCGCCGATTATGAGTGTATTGGTCGACAAGATTGTTCGTGATGACAAAGAGCCGATGATGAAATATGAGCCTTCTCATCCCGATGCCAATGCGGAAGGATATGTGGCTTATCCCAATATCAATCCTGTGATCGAAATGGCAGACCTGATCGAAGCAACACGTTCCTATCAGGCAAATGTTGCGGCATTTCAAAGTGTAAAAACCATGGCACAAAGTGCGATGAGTATTCTTCAAGCATAAAATGAGATAAGACTGTTTTAGTCTTGTGAAAAAGTTTCTGTAAAAAATAAGGTATAATTTGAGTATGAGTGATTTAAATAAAGTTTCCGGCCTTGCCACTGCTGACCTCTTAGGCAAAAGTAATACTAAGAATCAGATTGACGGATCAGGTTTTGCCGATGCCCTTAAAAAATCTCTGGATGACGTTAATGAGATGCAACAAGCTGGAGAGAAAGCGATGAGTGATCTTGCCACCGGTCAGGTGAAGGATCTCCATCAAGCTGCACTTGCCATCGACAAGGCAGAAATCAGTATGAAACTTATGCTGGAAGTAAGAAATAAAGCCCTTAACGCTTACAAAGAGATCACAAGAACACAGATGTAAACCATCTGTGTCATTAACGTTATTTCGCAACCCCTATCTTCGTAGCCGTCAAAAACACATAATCCTTTCCTGTCAATGTCACCCTAAACTTCTTCTGTTGAAGATACTTTTTGCAAAACATAACATCCGAATAAAGCATCCCCATCTCTGAAAAAGAGTAGTTTGGAACCTTTGCGCCGTAGATCATCTCCCCACCTATCCATCGGCAGTTTGGAAATCCGAGTATAATCGCAGCATCTTCACTAAGATAGTTTTGCACCAGTGACATAAAGAAAGGCTTAAAATCAATACCCGGGCTTTGAAAAGTCCCTATACTGATGATCAGATCAGACTTTTTCAGATCAAGTTCATCCAGCTTATTGATATCATGTTCTATAAAGGTGACATTCTGCTCAGGAAAACGCTTTTTCGCAAACGCTATGGCAGATGCTGAGTAGTCAATCCCAAAAAATTCTATCTTTTGAAATTCCTCTTCAGACAGCATCTTTTTAATAAGGCTGAACTCATCCCCACTGTTAACCCCTAGATCCAAGACATGTTGTCTGTTTTGGATCCTCACATTTTTTAAAGCATGATAGAAAGGAACCATAAAAGCCGGTTCTTCATTTTTGTTGATCTCGAAAAAAATAGAATCGGTCCCGTATTTTTCCTCTTTCTTATACTCTTTAGCAAGATGAAAAGAGTCTTCAACATCAAGTCTTTCAAAACGAATGACGACGCTCTCTTCATCTATGACTCTAGGCGTTAACATACGACAGAAAAGAAGTTCAGACAAATCTGTCCATGCCTTATACCCTCTGTAGATATACGTTTTCCCAGCTATCTCTACACATTTTCCAGCATATGTCGATTCAAAACTATCCGGATTCAATACCTCAAACTCCACGCTTTTTACACCTGCGGCAAGTTCACTCCTTAGCCATTGTGTAATCTCAAACATTGGTGCATCAGTAAATCTTTTAATATTTTTCATCATTTAGCAGCTACGTGTATTATTGCTTACATACACAGATTCGTAGCTAAAAAACACTAAAAGGCCAACCGTAAAAATCAACATTTTATGCATAAATTTCCTTAACTTTTCAACTCAACAAATTCTACTATAAATATTATTCCGATACAATGACAAAAAGTAATAATATAACCCTATGACAAACCGAAACAAATCAAAAAAAATACTCGTACTCTTTCTCTTTCTCATTGTCGGCTTTATTCTTTTTTTAAGCTCTCAATTCTATACCGTCGTACATGAACGCCATATCCCTTCTTTGTTTACCTCGGATGAGACACGGGCTGAACGCGGGGAGATCATTAGTGCCGATGGCTTTCATATCGCCACAACCCAACAACTCTATAAAGCCGTTGTCAACACCAGAAATATAGACCCTGAAAAAAAAGAGCTTTTTATCAAACTATTTTCTATTTATAGCGGTATCCGTGAGCAAGAGATCAAAAAACGGCTTGAGTCCCGACAGGGAAGCGTTGTACTCTCTTATCATATTAACCCGCAAGACGCACAATACCTAAAATCTCTTGCTTACAAACTACGACGTATGAAAATCTTCGTCGAATATGTCCGTCCTAATGGTCTTCATGTCCTGCATGGCCTAAGTATCTTGCCAAGTGGTGAAAAAAGACGCTATCCTTACCAGGACCTTCTAACACCTATAGTCGGATATACCCATAAGGTAGAGGATGACAGTTATACCCGTGCCCGTGGTGTTAAAGGGATAGAAAAAAGTTTTGATGAACAACTTAATGCCCAGCAAGATGGCAAACAGTTTGGTCCACGCGACGTCAACAGCTATATGATTTTGAATAAAAAGAGCTATACAAAGCCTGATGTTAATGGCCTGAATGTACAGCTTAGTATTCCCGTGACCTTACAAAAACGGGTTGAAAAAGTCCTGACGACCATGAAAGAAAAACTCGATGCAGACGAGATTATGGCCGTTATCATGGAGTCATCAACAGGTAAAATTCTCTCACTAGCCAGTTCAAATCGTTATCAACCGGACAATATCAAACGTTCTGACTATCCTTCATTAAACAGCAATGCCATTGAATATAGCTTTGAGCCGGGTTCTGTCCTCAAGCCTATTATCTTCTCTCTTCTGTTGGAGCATAAGCTGGTCAATCCTTATGACCTGGTAAACGGTCATAACGGAAGGATGAAAATTGGGCGTAAAACCATCGTGGATGAACATAAATTTGACTGGTTGAGTGCTGAAAATGTCATTGTCCATTCATCAAATGTAGGTATCGCCCAGCTTGCACAGAAACTTCCTGCCTTAGAATATTATCAGGGTCTTATTGATTTTGGATTCGGCCAAGTAAGCGGGCTACGCCTTCCCTACGAAAAACAGGGAAGTGTACCGGCTATCAACCAGCTAAAAAATGAGATATATAAGGCGACAGCTTCTTACGGATATGGGCTTAATGTCAATGTGATGCAAATATTAAAAGCCTATAACATCTTTAATAACCGCGGGCGGACTCTCAAACCATATATCGTTGACAACCTTATTGATATGCATGGCAATGTCCAATCCCAAATACCCGAAGGGTCGGTGCAAGTCATCTCTCAAGTCACCGCGGAGAGGATGAAAAAGATACTGATCAAGACAGTCAATGAGGGAACAGGAGTAGGAACGATCACGCCGGGTCTTGAAATTGGTGGCAAAACAGGCACCGCACACATTGCCGAAAAAGGAAGATATGTAAACAAGTACAACACCTCATTTTTTGGCTTTGCCAATGATGAACAGAAGCGCTATACCATGGGTGTTACCGTTATCCAACCCAAGAAAAACCATTTTGCTTCCTTAACCGCCGTCCCTGTTTATAAACAGATCGTTGACCTGCTTGTAGAGTTTGACTATTTAAAGCCCAAACTCTAGATCCAAAGGTTGTCGATCAGACGTGTACTGCCAAGCCGTGCTGCGACCAAAATAATGGTGTTGCCGATCTCTACCTCTTCCAGAGGAACAAATGAGCGTGATACGATAGAAATGTACTCCACATCCAAAGGGTCCAAGACTTCTTGCATCTCTTTCTTAATAGATTTTACATCCAGAGTCTTTTGCATAACCAGCTTGGTGGCACTCTTAAGCGATCTTGATATCTTAAGCGCTTCAACTCTTTCCTCATTATCAAGATAAACATTTCGTGAACTCATCGCGAGTCCATCGTTTTCTCTCACCGTCTCAAGAGGAACAATCTCTACATCCATAAAGAAGTTCTTGACCATCTGTGTAATAAGTGCCAGTTGCTGTGCATCTTTTTTTCCAAAATAGGCACGTGTAGGCGAAACAATGTTCAGCAGCTTCATCACAACTGTCAATACACCGTCAAAATGGCCCGGGCGCACATGTCCTTCCAAAACATATCCACGTACGTTAGGTGCGACAATTTTGATTTCATCCTCTTCATACATATCCTCGACTTGGGGATAGAAAAGTATATCCACACCTGCCAATGTGCATATTCGCTCATCCGCATCAAACTTCTTTGGATATTTGTCCAGGTCTTCACCTTCTAAAAACTGCGTAGGATTGACAAAAATTGATACGACAGTGATATCATTGTTTTTCACCGAGGCTTCGATAAGACTAAGATGGCCACGATGCAATGCACCCATTGTCGGCACAAAGCCGACACTTTGGTTTCCTTGAAAACCGACAGAACCCACTTTTTCTTTTAAAATCGATTTGAGTTCTTGAGGAGAACGAACTATCTTCATCTTTTTAAGCCTTATTGCATTATAATAAGCGAATTATATAATATTTAATCGGATAATCATTTATGGACCATTACGAATACGGTGAACTGCTAAAAACCTTAAATACAAAGATGCAAAACATCAGTAACATTGTCAAACCGGAGGAGATCGAAGCACGTCTTGGCGAGATCGAAGTCTTGGAGAACGAACAGGACTTCTGGAATGATGCCGCCCAAGCAGCCCAGGTTCAAAAAGAGAAGACTCAGCTTGAGCGAAAACTTGAAAAATTCAAAAAAGCTTCCGGCGTACTTGAAGATGCTGCAGATCTTTATGAAATGGCCAAAGAAGAAAAAGATGACGAAACCGTCGAAACCCTTTTTGCTGAAGCCGATGAACTGAAAAACAGTGTTAACAGCATGGAGATTGAAGTGATGCTTAGCGGAGAGCATGATGCCAATAATGCCATCCTCTCCATTCATCCGGGTGCCGGTGGTACCGAATCACAAGACTGGGCACACATACTCTTTAGAATGTACACAAGATGGGCAGAACGTCACGGGTTCAAAACAGAGATCCTGGATTATCAAAATGGTGAAGAAGCAGGGATAAAAGATGCTTCCCTTCTTATTAAAGGGGAGAATGCCTACGGTTACCTTAAAGTAGAAAATGGCATTCATCGTCTTGTACGTATCTCGCCGTTTGACTCCAATGCCAAACGCCACACCTCATTTACCTCCGTGATGGTCTCTCCTGAACTGGACGATGACATCGATATTGAGATTGAAGACAAGGACATTCGCATTGACACCTATCGTGCGAGTGGTGCCGGTGGACAGCATGTCAATAAAACCGAATCTGCTATTCGTATCACGCATATTGAAACAGGAGTTGTTGTACAATGTCAGAACGACAGAAGTCAGCATAAGAACAAAGCGACAGCTATGAAAATGTTAAAATCTCGTCTGTATGAGCTTGAGATGGAAAAACAGCAAGCCGAGAAAGATGGTGTTGAAAAATCTGAGATCGGCTGGGGCCACCAAATACGTTCCTACGTCATGCAGCCATACCAACAGGTCAAAGACACCCGTTCCAATGAAGCATTCTCTAATGTTAATGCTATTTTAGACGGTGATATCGATAAACTTATCGAGGGTGTACTAATCTCGCAAAGTAAACATTAACGAACAAAGAGGTTTTTTATGGCGCGTTTTAACAACCGATCTATTTTGTATCTACATGGCTATGACTCCTCTTCACAGGGAGACAAACCTCAACGTCTGCGCCAACTCTGTACCGAGAACAGACTCTTAATCCCGGACCTTCCCATGGACCCTTTGCAATGTATGACCCTTGCTGAAGACACGCTTCGTACCGCATCCAATGATACCATCATCATTGGAGCTTCACTGGGAGGGTTTTACGCTTTTTATCTGGCCGCTAAATTCAAAAGAGACTGCCTGCTTATCAATCCCGTCTTTCAACCAGCAACAGCAGCAAAAAAAATGCTCGAAGAGGAAAAGGATCTCGAGAAGAAAAAACTTATTTTAAATGCAGCCAACATGTATTTGACCTATGAGAGCAATTTAAAGTCTTTGAAAAAACCACGTAACTGTTTCGTAGCCTTAGGCCAGCAAGACACCACTATAGATCCTGAAGCTTCTGCTGTGTACTTCAATGAGGCTTTTGTAAAGAGCTATGATGACGGCCATCTTATGCTCAAATCCTTTGACGATATACTCTCTGATTTTGAAAACTTTCTAGAAGAGAGGTTCTAGGCCCTTAGTATTAGGACAGCCTCTCCTGTTAATCTTCATTTCTCTTGAAAAAACCATATCCCAAGAACCCAATACCTGCAATCACCATAATGATAAGAAAAACCTGCAACTGCTCTTTTTGTTTTTGCTTGTAGTCTTTCATAAAGCTTGGTGGTTGAGAAGCTTTTTTTCCGGGGCTACCGCTTACCTGAGCTTCCATCCGGGCCAAATTCGCAGCTGCTTTTTCATTCTCACTCATGCCCTCTTTTGGTTGAGACCAGAACAAAAGCACTAAAGCCATTAACAAAAAGTTCGCTCCTATAATCTTAGAAGCGTGTCGTTTGTTCTGTCTAACCCATTCCAGTATTG
>JBFESZ010000034.1:0-19488 GCA_041548245.1 Sulfurimonadaceae bacterium | reverse complement strand
TTAAAAGAGAGGGGTGAGGAGATCACGACAGTGATGTACAAGTTCCTTTTTGAACGCAACCCAGAACTTGAAGAACTTTTTAAAGATGCCGAGCCTGATCAATACAAAAAGCTGGCACAGGCAGTGTATGCCTATGCGGCTAATATTGATAATCTGAGTGCTTTGGGAAAAGGTATAGAAACAATGGCAAAAGCCCATGTCAAGACCAATATTAAACCGGAACACTATCCACTTGTAGGTGGGGCACTTTTAAGTGCCATTGAGGATGTTCTTGGCGATGCGGCATCAGCTGATGTAATGAACGCTTGGAAAGAGGCCTATTTCTTCTTAGCCGATGTATTAATTAAAAAAGAAGCACAGATGTATGCGGAGGGCTGATGTTATCAAAGATAGTGGTTTATATAAAAAGGATGCGAGGGAATGATAGACCTGCTCCAAGGAAGCCTTTTTTTAAAATCGCCTGGTCCTGGCTTGGTGCATTTTTAGGAATATACCTTATCGCAAAACTAAACACCCTTATAGGGACAGATACGGCAGATACTTTTTTTCTGGTAGGCTCTTTCGGTGCCTCGGCCGTTTTATTGTACGGTGCACCTCAGTTGGAGTTTTCTCAACCCCGAAACCTTGTAGGAGGACATTTTTTGTCCGCTTTGGTGGGTATAACCGTTTATAGATATCTGCCTTTTGACCTTGCACTTATGAGTGCTTTGGCTGTTTCTATCGCTATTGTAGTGATGCATTTGACACGTACGATGCATCCTCCGGGAGGAGCCACCGCACTGATTGCAGTCATTGGAGGAGAACAGGTGCACAAACTCAGTTATATGCTGGCATTTTCACCTATCTTAGTGGGCGCTCTTGTTATGCTGATGGTAGCGCTTGTGATCAATAACCTCTCTAAAAGCCCTAAAAGGCACTATCCACGCTATTGGTTCTGATGATAAAGCTCTTTTGTGGCTTTGTCCTGGAAATGAAAAGAGAAGAAATAAGCATTACTTATCAAATAACTTTCGAATAATGGATGAGATTAACGCTTTTGTAACATTTTTTATCCTATACTCATAGTTATGAATTCTCTTAGTTTAAGATCAAAATCATTGTTGTTCTCCATAGGCATGCACTTACTTGTAGTTTTTGCTGCGATCATATTGATATATGAGTTTAAAGAACCTACATGTGCCTGTGGTTCTGCAATGAAAATGACCAAACTAAATTTGTCATCTTTGGCCCCCGAACAGGTCGTTGAACAGCCTGACAAGCTCTTACAAGAGAAGAAGAGAGTTTCTAAACCCCATGAAAAAGTAGAAAAAGAGGTCAACAAAAGAGTTGTGACAAACACACCTGTTTTAAAACAGGTGGAACTCAAAGAGGTGAAAAAAACACCTTTTCTGGCAACAAAAGAAGAAGAGACTGAAAAACCTCAAAAAGTTGAAGAAGAGTTGGCCAAAGAAGCTGTTGAGCAAAGACTTACAAAAAGTGTTGTTGCACAAACCGATGCCCAGATGAATGCTTCTTCTGTTCAGAACCAAGACGACTTGAGAATTGCGTGTGAAAAACAGTATATGCACGATAATATCGCATTGATCAATGCGCTGATCAAAGAGAACCTCTATTATCCGAGAATAGCTAAAAAGCGCGGTATCCAGGGTAAAACTATGGTCGCTTTCACACTCAATACAAAGGGTGAGATAAGTGAGATCAAGGCTTTGGGCGATATCGCTTCCATCTTAAGCAAAGCCGCTATTAAAACGATACAAAAAGCTGCTGCATCATTTCCCCACCCTAAAGTAGAGCTCTCCTTACAAATCCCAATCGTCTATAAGCTTGCTCAACGCTAGGTTCCACTATAATACATGTTTATAAAAGCAAAACAGTTTTGAGGTGAAGATGTCCATTTACAGAGAGTATGACATTCGTGGTATTTTTGAAAAAGAGTTGAATGAAGATACGGTCAAAAAGATAGGCTATAGTCTGGGCCAAAGGGTAGCGGGCGAATATGTGAGTATCGGCTATGATGCCAGAACACATTCCGAGACACTTTTTAACTGGTTATGCAGCGGTTTTGTACACGCCGGTAAGAAGGTGATCAACATTCAGCTTGTTCCGACA
This sequence comes from Sulfurimonadaceae bacterium, assembly GCA_041548245.1. Taxonomy (GTDB): domain Bacteria; phylum Campylobacterota; class Campylobacteria; order Campylobacterales; family Sulfurimonadaceae. The sequence continues at coordinate 17,379 of JBFESZ010000034.1, read as the reverse complement.
CCTGTCAACTATTTTACCAACTTTCAAGAGCTTAAACTTGAAAGTGGCACTGTCGTCACACCAGGCGGGTCGGTGATGATTACAGGTTCGCATAATCCACCTGAGTATAATGGTTTTAAAATAACAATCGACAAGGCACCTTTCTTTGGTGATGATATCTATACCCTTGGTCGAGAGATCGAGAGCTTGGTTGAGATTATCCCTGATAGTGATGAGTATGAGATCTTTGATGCCTCTTCACGCTACATCGACTATATTGCCAAGGAGTTTGAACACCTCCGAAATATGGATATCAGTATTGTCTATGATTGCGGAAACGGGGTGGCAGGTTCTGTACTTCCTGAGATCTTCAAACGTTTAGAGCTGAATACAAAAGGGATATTTGTCGAGCCTGACGGAACCTTTCCAAATCATCACCCTGACCCTTCAGAAGAAGAGAACTTAGAAGACATTAAACTGCTTTTGAACCGTGAAGGGGATATTGCCTTCGCTTATGACGGAGACGCGGATAGAATTGCGGTACTGACCAAAAAGCACAACATCAAAGGTGATGTCATGGCACTATTGTTAAGCAAGCAGATGACGAATCCTACAGTTGTCGGCGAAGTGAAGTGTTCTCAGGTGATGTATGACACTATCCGAGAACGTGGTGGCAAGGCAATCATGTATAAGACCGGACACTCGAATCTGAAAGTAAAGATTAAAGAGACGAATGCAGATCTGGCTGCTGAGGTAAGTGGGCATGTTTTTTTCAATGACAGATACTTTGGGTTTGACGATGCTATCTATACGACGTTTCGAGTACTTGAGCTTATTCATAGAGGGATGGATATAGACGCTGAAGTGGATGCGCTCCCTGTAGTTTACTCGACTGAAGAGATCAAGATCAAGACAAGCGAAGCTGAAAAGTTTAAGATCATGGATGTTCTTAAAACAAAGCTCCAGTCACCACCGTCAGACTTTCCAGCTGTCAAAGAGATCATCGATGTTGATGGCGTACGTGTCATATTTGAAAATGGATGGGGATTGGTTCGAGCTAGCAATACGACCCCTGTTCTTGTTACACGTTTTGAGTCACAGGATATAGAAGATGCCAAACTCTATGAAAGACATCTCAATGCTTTGATCGAATCAGCAAAACAAGCGGTCGCGGCTGAGCATGTTTAATGTTTCTGTAAAACAGAACTATAGCAGTTTGAGATAGCAAAATGTTTAATAAAAATGAAAACCTATAAGGACGAACGATGAAACAACATACTTTATTAATGCCACTGGACATGCATTTACATCTGCGTGACGGCGTGATGTTAGAGAATATCGCACCCCTATCTGCTTACAGCTTTTCAGGTGCGATCATCATGCCAAACCTTGTTCCTCCTGTAAGTAGCAAGGAAGAACTTCTTGCGTATAAAGAGCGTATCTTGCGTGCTGTGGGTGTTGAAGCTGCTGATGAAGATGAATTTGATGATATTGGGGACTTTAGCGACAATGGCGGATTTGAACCTTACATGACTCTGTTTTACAAAAACTATGACAGAGAGTTTTTGCAAGAGATAGCCGAAGATTTAACTGCTATCAAGCTGTATCCAGCTGGGATTACGACAAACTCGGAAGGCGGGGTCAAGAACTTTGATCTTGAAGAGATGCGTCCAACCCTTGAAGCAATGGCGGCACTGGGTATTCCTCTGTGTGTGCATGGTGAGACAGACGGCTTTGTCATGGACAGAGAAGCTGAATTTATGAATATCTATGATGCCCTGGCTACAAACTTTCCTAAGCTGAAGATCATTATGGAACATATCACGACAAAGGCTGCAGCGGAAATGCTGGACAAACATCCTAATCTATATGCGACTATCACGGTGCACCATCTTCTGATCAGCCTTGATGATGTAGCAGGTGGTATGCTTAAACCGCATCTATTCTGTAAACCGATTGCCAAGCGTCCAGAAGATAGAGAAGCGTTGTTGGAATTGGCTTTAAACGCCCATCCAAAAGTTATGTTCGGTTCTGATTCTGCTCCGCATCCAAAAGAGAAAAAAGAGTCCTGTGGCTGTGCTGCGGGCGTTTTTACGGCACCTATTGCACTTCAGCTTCTATGTGAGATCTTTGAGCAGCATGGAAAACTCGAGAACCTGCAGGCTTTCGTCTCGGACAATGCACAAAGTATTTATGGCATATGTCCTGAGTTTAAAGAGGTGATACTGGTTAATGAACCGTTTAAGGTACCCGAGCATTATCAAGGTGTTGTCCCGATGTATGCCGGTGAAACAATAGGATGGTCGATAGAGGATGTCAATTAAGATACTTCTGCTTGAAGATGACCCTCTTTTTTGTGAAAGCCTTGAGGACTTTCTTGACGAAGAGGGTTTTGAGGTGACATCCGCACATAACCCCAATCAAGCTTTGGAACTTACCTATAAGGGGAAGTACGACCTCTACTTGCTTGATATTAATCTTCCTATTATGAACGGTCTTGAATTTTTAGATTCATTGCGCCAAAGCGGCGATGATACACCGGCCATTTTCTTGACCTCTTACCAGGATAAAGAGATGATGAAAGAGGGCTTTTTAAAAGGGTGTGATGATTATCTTAAAAAGCCGGTTGACCTGGAAGAACTTCATCTTCGTATTCTCTCATTGATGAAACGTATTAAAGGCAGCAACATACAGTGTGTCGATGACCTATGTATCGATATTGAGCAAAAACGGGTGTTTAAAGAGAATGTAGAGCTTGAAGTTTCCCTGCGAGAGTTTGATCTGTTGGCATTGCTCATCAAGAACAAAGGCTCAGTTGTCAGCAAAGAAACGATAATTGATACGCTTTGGACACATTCTGAAGAGGGAAGTGAAGGCGCGGTACGGGTCTATATCAATCGCTTAAAGAAAATTATAGGAAGTGAAAACTTTATCAATATACGTGGAGTGGGATACAGGTATGACGCCTAAACAAAAGCAGGTTCTTTTACTGATATTTATCTCTATGGTCATCAGTTCGGCACTTTTTGGGTATTTGATTAAAGAGAATATGAACATTCTAGGGCTGCTTCTTATTGTTTTTACGGCAAGTTTTATCGTCGGAACCGGGTATGTCCGTTTTTTGGTCGAACCTTTGAGAGAACGTTCAAAAGAGCTTGAGCTTCTAAGCCGTCAGACTTTGCATGAGCTTAACCTTCCCGTGGCAACGATTCTGGCAAATACTCAAATGCTGCTCAAGAATGAGGAGAATGAAAAGAACATTAAACGTTTAAAGCGTATAGAGCGCTCTGCGGCAGTCTTAAAGTCATTATATGCTGAACTTGACTATACCATCAAAAAACAGATTCACAAGGTAGAACTTGAAACCTGTGATTTGAAAGATCTGATTATAGAGCAGAGTGAAGGCTATCAAGAACTGTTTCCACAGGTCAAGTTTAGCTATGATTTAGAAAGTTATAGTGTAAAAATAGATACAATTGGGTTCATAAAGGTATTAGATAATCTTGTTCAAAATGCGGTGAAATATTCAACATCCGATTCGGTAGTGAAAATAATCCTTAAAGATGCTTGTCTTAGTGTGGAAGATGAAGGAGAGGGGATTGAAGAGGAATTTTTGTTGAATGTGTTTGAACACTATTATCAAGAAGATAAACAGAGCAGTGGGCATGGACTGGGCCTTGGCATGGTCAAAGAGTATTGTGATACCTATAAGATAAAGGTCTATATAGACTCCAAGAAAGGCCAGGGAACGAAAGTGACATTAGATTTAAGCAAGAGGAATGCAAATGGTTTCAAGTGAGTGGATAAAAATGGCAGAATCAGGTGTGGATTATGGAGTGATCGGCACCTTGATTATCATGAGTGTTATTTCCCTATGGTTATTTATTGAACGTGTGATGTTTTATAAAACAATTGACGTTAAGGGACGTGAGAATCGTGACAAGCTAGAGCTCGAACTTGCAAACAATGTCTCGACAATTGCAACCATAACGGTCAACGCACCCTATATCGGCCTATTAGGAACGGTACTAGGGATCATGCTGACGTTTTATTCTCTTGGTGAGACAGGTGCCGTGGATACCAAACAGATCATGGGTGGTTTGGCTTTGGCGCTAAAAGCAACAGCTATGGGTCTTGTCGTAGCGATTCCTTCAGGGATCTTTTATAATGTGCTTTTGCGCAAAATGGAGCGCATTTTGGCATATTGGGATATAGAACATAAGAACAGTACGCCAGATCAGAGATAGTTAAAAGGAGAGATGATGAAACATAAACCAATGTCATCCATGAACGTGATCCCTTTTATAGATATTATGCTGGTATTACTGGTGATGGTCTTGACTACAGCCACCTTTATCCGTCAAGGTATCATTCCTGTTGATCTTCCTGAGGCAAAGGCAGTTGATAAGAAATCAGATGACAAAGAGGTGACGATCTATGTCACTAAAACAGGTGAGATATTTTTGGATAAAGAGCGTATGGGATTAGAAGAGTTGCGTTCACGTCTTTCAGAACTCTCTAAAAAAGATACGGTTGTGCTTCGAAGTGATAAAGAGTCACGATTTCAGGATTTTGTTCATGTGATGGATATCTTGAAAAAACTCAATCATGAGTCTTTGTACATCGTAACTAAAGAGTAATCAGCCAAGTCAATAACAGGGTAAGTACGATCTTGCTTGGTTTCATGATGACTACTTCTTAGGCAGTAAAATAAACTCTTTATTATTTTTTTCTTCGTTAGATTTGGCTTCTATACTTTTTTCATTATTCTGAGTTTGTCGAAGAGAAGGTTGTTTTAATTCTCTGTCTGTATGAAAGCTTTTTAATTCAATCGGTTTCTCCTCAATAAAGAGTGTTCTGTTAATGAAATAGATAAGTACAAGCACTATGGCAAAAAGGTAAAAGCGTAGAAGCTTTTTAATTAAAGATTGCATAGGTTTCATCATCGCGTCAAAAAGAAGGTGAAACTTTTACCTTCAAAATCAAGGTTGACTTGGACACCTTTGCGCTCATTAAGGGTTGAAAGAAGTTCATCCACATTTTCATAGGTCCGTGGCAGGGTGATATCAACACTGATACTATGCTCTGCCAACAGTGCTTTTACGCGTCCGGCAATGATGTTGACAAATTCGGCGAGGGTGTCCAGAATATCTTCAATATTATCGGTCTGCTCTCCTAATAGAAGCTCACATGACTTTTTAGCGATACTAAGAGGAAAAACAAGGATAACCAGACCATCAATATTGCCATAAAAGCCGATTGAACTGGCAATTTTATCCTTGGTGTTATCTACTTTTAATGTCTCAACCTTGGCATCTTTTTTCTGCGCTTTTGCATTGGTCATCATCTCCATGGTATTGACCGTTGCATTGATAAAGCGTGGAAGTTCATTAACCAGCACTTTGTTTAGGGCCCGTTTGTTGGCTTTGGTGGCACCGCCGCTTCCACCAAGCTCTTTTAAACGTTTTTTGTCACCTAATATATCATCCATGCTTTCAAAAAAGAGGATACCGGCATCTTCAAGTTCATCTTTGAACGTAGGGGGTGTCTTTTCAAAGGTCATGCCGACAATGCATATATTTGCACCGAACTCAGCTCCGGCTGTAGCGAGTTTTGAAAAGAAGTTCAAGGCGTGTATATTCATAGATACGACTTTATAGGTATCAAAGATAAAAAGTGTAAATCCGACATTTAGGGAGTTGGTATGATAGTTCAAGTCGAATTGATTGCTTATTTCTGTATCCAAAAAACCTGAAAGGGTATAAATGATGGCATTTCCCGTAACACGTGTGGCAATCTTTGAACCAAGCATTCCTAAATAGCTGTTATAGATTACTGCTTCGTATAAGTCGGTTTGGTTCTTTCTCTTGTTGAACTCTTCTTGTGTCTGACAGACAATGGGCTCATACCCTCGGTCAAAAAGCTCAATGGCCAAAGCAGAGCGTTGTGAAGGGTCTTCATGCCAGATGACGAGACTTTTCTTGTCTTTTTTCTCTTGCATGTTTGAAGCGAAGAGTGTAGCAATCTGATGTGTTTTGAAGAGCGAAAAATTGATGGCCTTATCGTAGAACTTGAGAATGGAAGCATACTTTTTGTCATCATAATCGCAGAACCCTACGATGATGCCTGTCTTACGATGTAGTGATTCAAGCAGTTCAACAAAGATATTGAGGCCATTCTTGTTGAAATAGACCACTTTTTGTAAAGAGACGAGCATCATGTTGACATTTAAAGCTTCTGTGGCACGGATATCTTCTATTGTCAATAGTGATGGTGCGGTGGTCCCGTCCAAGAAACCCTGAGGATGAAAAACGCCTATGTTGTCTTTAACTACAGCTCTCATTCATTTATTTCCATGATGATGTTTTGAAATCTTTCATAGATATCCGAGACATAATCGATGTTGAACTCTATAAAGTCATTCAGGCCTGCTTCAACACAGACAGGTTGTGAGAGTTGATAGAAAAACAGTAGATGCATCCATTTAGACAACTCGATGATTTTCGTATCTGTCTCTTCATGATGTCCATCTGAAGCACGAACGACTTTTGAAATGATTTCTGGCAGTTCCCATGTCGATGCGATAATCTGGCAAAGATCCAAAAGGTCCATACCGGTTAGGCGTTTTAAAATAGTACTGTAATCAATCTCTTTGACCGAACGTAAGAGCTCGATTTCGGCTTTTTTAGACTTAAAAAGTACCTCACATACAATGATGGAAGCCGGTAGCAAAGAGATGGCAGAGTAGAGTCTTTTGTCTGAAATCTTCATATGCTCCAAAATCTGTTTCCAATGTACGGAAAGTGAATCCTGTATGTCAGAGAACTCTTTGTTGCTCAGTGCAAAGAGTTCCCATTGAGCAGGAGTGAGAAGTGAGATCATATAGTTATAGACAAGCTGTTCGGCTTGGGCAAGTCCCAAGATACCAAAAATCTGACCGATATCCTTGATGTCGTTTCTGAATCCAAAGATTGGCTTGTTGACTATGTTCTGAAGATATACTTTAAGGGCCGGATCCTGTGAAGCTACATTGGCCGCTTTGGAAAGTTCACCTTCTTGAATATTTTTTAAGACATTTTTCAAAACGGTTGGTGAAGGCGGGATAGAATCGATATATGTTTTGATCTCTTCTTTTGTTATCAAAAAACAATCTCCATGTATAAGTTAATCAATTGTATCGAGATAGAATTTAAAAGTAAATTCAGTAGCTTTCAAATTGAAAAAAAAGTCAAATAACGAGGCTGTCTTTGTATCTGTTGAAATAGCTGCCAGCAGAGGAGTTGCGTTGTCCTTAAGCGATTCTTATGCTAAGAGGATGTATTATTGCGCTATTAATTTAAGCAAGGAGCTTCAAATGGCAAGAAAATGTGCTATTAGCGGTAAAGGTCCAATGGCTGGGAACAATGTTTCTCACGCAAAAAACAGAACAAAAAGACGTTTTTTACCAAACCTACGTACTGTCCGTGTAACTTTGGAAGACGGGACAACTCGTAAAATCAAGATCTCAGCATCTGAATTACGTACAATGAAGAAAAATTCGTAGTCGCCTAAGATTATAGATTGAACCTGTTTCGTAAGATCCGGGCAGCACTTCACTGGGAGGCAGCTCCCAAACCAGACACTTCTCTTATGCCTGACATATACGGGCACCTCAAAGCATTTCGTTTACCTCTTATTCTAACTGTCGTTACCATGGCTGTAGGTACGCTTGGTTATGTTGTTATCGATGATTTCACATTGATGGATGCTATTTATCAGACGGGTATTACCTTTACGACGGTAGGTTTTGGCGAAATCGCTCCGATCTCTGATATGGGTCGTATCTTCACGATTACACTGATTATTTCGGGTTTTGCTGTCTTCTCTTTGGCGATCGGTACAATGGTCTCGGAGATAAACAAGGGGGAACTGGTACGAATATTAAAGGAACGCAGTATGTTATATCAGATTGCACGTCTAAAAAATCATTTTGTGATTTGTTATCATAATGAGTATACGATTGAAGTGAGTAAGCAGTTATTAAAAAGCCATATTCCTTTTGTCGTTATTGACCCGAGTGATGAACTTGAAAGCTGGGCAAAAGAGAATAAATATCCCTATTTTATCAAGGGCGAGCCCCACACCGAATTAGCGATGTTGAAAGCACATTTGAGTTCGGCCAAAGGTCTGATCACACTGTCACATCATATAGCGGACAACATCGCACTTATCGCCTCTGTGCGTCTTTTTGAAAAAGAGCATGACATCCCGGTTCCTTATAATATCATTACTAGTGCAGAGAACATGTCTGACATGGAAAAGCTCAAAAAGCTCGGGGCTAATACAGTTGTAACACCAACTAAGCTTACGGCACAGCGTATTACAGCGATGGCTGCTCATCCAGAGATGGAAAACCTGCTTGAAGAGTTTATGTATCGATCTGACACACCGTTGGATATGGAAGAGGTTGAAGTCCCTAAATACTCCTGGATTGTCCTTAAAAAGTTAAAAGAGACGCACCTGCGTCATATCGCTGATGTTTCTGTGGTCGGAATACGTAAAAAAGAGGGTAAGTTCAGCCCGATGCCCAAGGGTGATGTTTTAGTGACAAGTGAATCTAAACTTCTTTTGATAGGCACGCAAAAGGGGATTAATATTACGAAAAACCTTCTTAAACAGAGAGTGAAACCTGAGGAGCTTAAATATGTCTAAGATCATACCAAATGATAATGGAGTCTGCGCAGCAGAAGGCTTTTATGCGGATGGAATTGCCATCGGCCTTAAGAAAGGGAATCAAAAAGATATCGCTTTTGTCTACTCGGATACTTTATGTGAGATCGCATCGGTATTTACGACCAATAAGATGACAGCAGCCCCTATAAGGCATTTTCGATCTTTGGGTAAATTCAAAACAAATTTTGTTCTGATAAACTCTAAAAATGCAAATGCGATGACGGGGGATGTTGGTATTGACGATATTGTAGAAACCCTTGATGGCCTTAAGAAGAAATTTTCGGAAATTCAAAATCCGGTGATGAGTTCAACGGGTGTCATCGGTGTAAGGCTTCCTAAGAAGAAGATACTTGAGGGGGCCTTAAACTTTGATCTGACACAGAAAAATCCTGTGGCGGCTTCGGAAGCAATAATGACAACAGACACCTTTTCCAAAAGTATTGCTTTTGACGTAGAGTGTGAAAATGGCAAGTTTAGCATTGGAGCGATGGCAAAAGGTGCAGGCATGATCAACCCTGCAATGGCGACCATGCTCTGTTTCATTACGACTGATGCAGATGTGGATGCGGTACAGATGCAAGCAATCTTGGATAAAACCACGGTAACAACTTTCAATGCGGCAAGCGTGGATGGGGATACTTCAACGAATGATACCGTCATGCTGCTCTCAAATCGTAAAAGCGGTGTCTATGATGAACAGGCCTTTGCTGAAGCACTAAGACGCATCATGCATTTCTTAGCATTAGAGATGGTAAGAGATGGTGAGGGTGCGACGAAACTTGTAGAGTATGTTGTCACCGGTGCAAAAGATGATGTTCAAGCGGAGACAGCGGCAAAAGCTTTGAGTAACTCTCTTCTTGTCAAGACAGCTCTTTTTGGTGAAGATCCGAATTGGGGACGTATTGCTTCAACAATCGGAGCCAGCGGTATTGAATGTGATGAGAAAAGCTTGAGTATAAGTTTCAATGATCTTTGCGTATATGAAAAAGGGACACTCCATTTTGATGATAAGATGGAAGCTGAGGCTGCAGCCATTATGAAGTTGCCGGAGTTTACTATTTCTTGTGATATTGGTATCGCTGATGGAGCATTTACCGCATATGGATGTGATCTTGGACATGAGTACGTCAAGATCAATGCTGATTATCGGACATAATGAGAGCCATCCTTTTTTTCTTATTTTGTATCAACCTTTTTGCTTTCCCCAGGGAACAGCTTTCACCCGGGGGAATCGCCAAACTTTATTTTAATGAAAGACCAGACATCTTCATCGATAATAAAAAAGTAGAGGTGTTTTGTCAAAAACGTGAAAAGGACTGGATGGTATTATTGCCTTTGTCGCTGTATAAAGCTCCTGAAACACTTCGCGTTGTCTCTCAAACGTCTAAAATGCTGCAAGTGCATCTTATACCCCTAAGTTCTCCTGAATATGAACAGCAACATCTGCGTGTAAAGAATAAAGAGTTTGTAAAAGCTTCTCAAGAAACACTTGAACGTATTAAACGTGAAAGTGTCATCAAAAAGGAAAACTTTACACGTCATACCCAGGTATATGTACAAGATCTGAAGATGATAAGACCTTTAGAGTCTGTTCTTCGTCACGACTTTGGGCGCAGACGTTTCTTTAACGGAGTTGCAAAAAATCCACATGCAGGCATTGACCTTTCAGGAAAGATCGGTGATAAGATTAAAGCACCCTTGGCAGGTACACTTCTTGTGCTGGGAGAACTTTTTTATAATGGTAAGATGGTCTTAATCGATCATGGAGGGGGGCTGATGACAGCCTATTCGCATCTATCCAAAATATATATACCTCATGACACATGGGTAAAACAGGGCGAATATATTGCAGAAGTTGGTTCGACAGGAAGGGTGACTGGACCTCACCTGCATTGGAGTGTCTATCTCAATGGCGAACCAGTTAACCCTGACCTGTTTTTGGAAGTCTCCAACCCTTGAAATAAGCGATTAAACGTATGGACATAGCGAATATTGCTATGGCAAAAATGGAGATCTCATTGACAAAATCAAATTGTTGACATATCACTAATAAAAGTGCGATGAGTAAAGCAATGGAACCGTAGAAATCACTAATTAATACAGCGGGGACTTTATTAATCAAGATATCACGTGTTAAACCTCCGCCGACAGCCGTAAGAAAACTTAAAATAATGACACCAAAGACATTGAAATGAGCGTCCAAAGCGAGTAAAGCCCCGGTTATACTAAAGGCAACAAGACCGATAGTGTCCGAGATAACAAAGAAGAGTTTTCGTTCTATCTCCTCTTTTTTATACAGCTGGAAGATAAAAGAGAGTGCCAATACGACCAGTACAGTCGTCGCAGGGTAGTATTCTCTAAAGGTAAAAGGGGTGGTGTCCAAGATCACATCGCGGACAATTCCACCACCTAGAGCTGTAAGGAAAGAGGATATCAGAACACCCAAAAGATCAAGACCGTTTCGTACAGCAACCAGATAGCCGCTTATAGCGAAGGCAATAATACCGATGATATCAGCTATAAAAAATATATCCATCAATCGATTCTGTAGTCTTCTTTAAATGCGACGTAGCGCTGTGCCGATGCGTAGAGATCTTTGACCTCTTCGTCACTGAGTTCACGTACGACCTTGGCCGGACTTCCCATAATCAAAGATCGAGGCGGAAAAACCTTGTTCTTCGTCACAAGTGCCCCGGCACCCACAATTGACTCTTTACCGATGACTGCCCCATCCAAGATGGTTGCACTCATTCCGATCAGACAGGCATCTTCTATAGTACAGCCATGCAGCATGACACGATGGCCAACGGTCACATCATTGCCGATAACAGTTGGATTCCCATCACTCATATCCTCTTTTTTGTAATGTGTGACATGAATCATAGAGAGGTCTTGAATGTTAGTCCTATCGCCGATGGTGATGTAATGTACATCACCGCGTACGACGCAGCCAAACCAGATTGAGACGTCACTCCCCAATGTGACATTACCCACTACGTCTGATGAAGGAGCAATCCAGGTCTGTTTTCCTAGAGTCGGGGTCCATTGTTTAAATGAGTGTATCATATCTCAACTCTCCTTGAACAGACGTGTCGAGAGCTGCTGAACATAATTAGGCGTCTCTTTTTTGAAGGCTTTATGAACCTTTTGTGCGTGGGTCTCTATAAGTTTTTGGTTATTAAGGACCATGTTTTTATCCGTTGGCACTTTGATATACCCGCCGTCACTCTTTAACTCATAAGCGAGTACATTGTCTTTACATTGCAGTTGCAGGATCTGTAATAGCTTTGCGGCGATCTGTTCATCTGAGATCCCGGTAAGAAGCTCAATCCGGCGTAGAAGGTTACGAGGCATCCAGTCGGCACTTGACATGTATATCTTCGGTGTGGCATGTTTAAAGTAGAAGATACGTGCATGTTCAAGATATTTTCCAATAATAGAGACAACGCGGATATTCTCACTCAGACCTTTGATCCCAGGACGAAGACAGCAGATACCTCTGACAATCAGTTCTATCTTTACACCGGCCTGCGAAGCTTTATAAAGTGCCCGAATGACATCTTCATCAACTAGGGAGTTGACTTTGACGATGATGTGACCTTGCTCTTTCATCTTCATCTCATTTTGAATCATAGACAAGATCTTTGGTTTCATCTGTGTAGGCGCCATATACAAAGTGTTGAGCTTGCCTTTTTTTGAAAAGCCCGTTAAAAAATGGAAAAATCGGGTAACATCATTGGTAATGGTCTCATCCGACGTCAGATAGGAGATGTCAGTATAGATCTTGGCAGTGGTCGCATTGTAGTTGCCCGTTCCGATATGCGCATACTGTTTGAGCGTATCGCCCACACGTCTGGTGACCAATGCAGCTTTGGCATGGACCTTGAAGCCTCTGATCCCAAAAATAACATGGGCACCTGATTGTTCAAGTTGTTTTGCCCAGATAAGGTTGTTCTCTTCATCAAACCGAGCTTTTAGCTCAACCATGACAGTGACCTGCTTGCCGGATTCAGCTGCTGAAGTAAGGGCATTAACAATAGGAGAGTTGGCACCAGCACGATAGAGTGTCATACGAATAGCAAAGACATCAGGATCTTTAGCCGCTTGTTGGATCAGTTTTGTAATAGGGTCAAAACTCTCATAAGGATGGTACAGGGCCACGTCCTGTTTGTCCAGGACAGAAAAGATGTTCTCGTTCGTATCAAATGGCGGAAGGTTCCTTGGTTTATATCCAGGTACGGTGAGATGAGCCAGGTTTTTATTGGAGACGATCTGCCAGAGGCTTCCTAGATTCAACCAGGTCGTGAAATAGTAGATGTCTTCTTTGAAAACATTGGTGTGTCGGTTAAAGAAGTTGATAAGGTCCTCATCGGCATTTGCACCCAGCTCAAGTCGGACCATCTCACCTTTTTTACGCAGACGCAGACCCTCTTCAAGAATCTCCATAAAGTCGTCTGCTTCTTCCTCTTCAATGGTGATATCGGCATTTCTGGTCACACGAAATGATGAGTATTTGTTGAGCGTGTAGCCTGGAAAAAGTTCACTGATATGTTCGGCCACAAGGGTTTCAATAGGTACATAGGTACCGTTGTTAAGCTCAATGAAACGAGGTAACATACGAGGTACACGTACCATACCGTAGCGTACTTCATCATTATCATTGTCAATAAGCTGTACGATAACCCCGAAGCTGAGATTGTTAAGGTGAGGAAACGGGTGCGTAGCATCTACAGCAATGGGAACGATAACCGGGTAGATATGGCTTGCAAAGTACTCATCAAGTTCACGTTTTTCTTTGGCATTGACATTTTTGTACTCTTTGATAAAGACATTTTCTTTTTCAAGCTCTTTGAAAATATGAATAAGCGTGTATTCGACGACCTCTTTTTCCTGATGCAGATACTTTCGAATCTCACGAAGCTGTTGTAAAGGTGTCAGACGTTCGGCACCGGAGACAATGACACCGGCTGTAAAAAGCTTTTTCAGTCCTGCAACACGGATCATATAAAACTCGTCAAGGTTGGTCCCGTATATGGCTAAAAATTTCAGACGTTCAAGTAGAGGCAAAGATTCATCTTGTGCCTGATGGAGTACTCTGGTATTGAATTGAAGCCATGAAAGCTCACGGTTTATATAAAGTTTCGGATCTTTAAGGTTGCTTATCATCAGTTTTCCCATCTGGTATATAAAATATTTGGAAGTGCTTTTATGATTTTAAAATATTACATTATAGCAAAAGATAACTTCACTGGCATTAGTGATCAGAGTTTTTTGATCTTAGCGATTTCGTCTCTTAATCGGGCAGCCTCTTCAAACTCAAGCATCTTGGCAGCTTGCTTCATTTTTGCATTCAACTCGTCTAGGAGTTTCTTACGTTCACGTGCAGGCATCTTTTCGGCTTTTTTACTTTTGTTGTAAAGTTCACCGACATCTTCTTCTTTAAGGTTCTGATCCAGCTTTCGGATCACTGTTCTGGGAATGATGCCGTGTTCTTTGTTGTATTTTTCTTGCAGTTCTCGACGAGCAATGGTCGTTTCCATAGCCTTTTTCATGGAGTTTGTTATCTTGTTAGCATACAAAATGACTCTTCCTTCGGCATTTCTGGCAGCACGTCCCATGGTCTGTATAAGTGCTGTTTCTGAACGTAAGAATCCCTCTTTGTCAGCATCTAAAATAGCTATGAGGCTCACTTCGGGAAGGTCAAGCCCTTCTCTAAGAAGATTGATCCCGATAAGGACATCGAAAGTTCCTAAACGAAGACCTCTAATAATCTGATTTCGTTCAATGGCATCGATATCAGAATGCATGTATTGTACTTTTATACCTAAGTCTGCAAGGTATTTTGTCAGAGCTTCTGACATTTTTTTAGTCAGAGTTGTTACCAGGACACGTTCATTTTTTGCAATGATTCTTTTGATCTCATCATATAAGTCTTCAACCTGGTTGTCAGAAGACTTGACATCAATGATAGGATCAAGCAGACCCGTAGGTCGAATAATCTGATGGGCTACGGCTGAAGAGAGCTCTAGTTCAGTTTCATTGGGTGTGGCTGAAACAAAGAGATAATTAGGCGCTTTGTTGATGAACTCATCATAAGTAAAAGGGCGGTTGTCCAGGGCTGATGGAAGTCTGAACCCATACTCGACCAAGACTTCCTTGCGAGAGCGGTCACCTGCATACATTCCGCGAAACTGGGGAAGTGAGACATGGGACTCATCAACAATGACAAGGTACTCTTTATGGCGCTGTTCAAAGTAGTCAAGGAGCGTATAGGGTGCTTCGCCAGGTTTTTTATCTGTAAGATGGCGGGAGTAGTTTTCAATCCCTTTACACATTCCTGTCGCTTCAAGCATTTCCAGATCAAACTCCGTACGCTGCTTGATGCGTTGATACTCAACGGCTTTTTCCTCTTTGGAGAAGTAGTTTAGACGTTCATCCAACTCTTTTTCTATGCGTTTGATAGCGCGTGCAAGCTTTTCGTTTCCCACAGCAAACTGGCTGGTCGCATAGATTGTCACTTTGTTAAAGCTCTCTATCTTTTTGTTCTCGAGCACATCAATACTGTAAATCGCATCGACTTCATCACCAAAAAATTCGATACGTATGGCTTCATCTTCATGATAAGCAGGAAAGACATCGATGACATCTCCCAAGACACGGATGTTTCCACGCTCAAAAAAGTTGTCATTCCTTGTATATCCCATCTCTACCAGGCGTAAAAGCAACTGTTTCTGGTTAATCTCGTCACCTATCTCAATAGCCTGTACCATCTTGACATACTCTTCCGGATCACCAAGACCATAGTTGGCCGATACGGAAGCGACACAGATGACATCATCATAGCTTAGAAGGTTTGCCGTGGCTGAAAGCCTCAAACGTTCGAGCTCTTCGTTGATTGAAGAGTCTTTTTCTATGAATAGGTCCTGACGTGGGATGTAGGCTTCGGGCTGATAATAATCATAATAGGAGATAAAATATTCGACATGATTGTTTGGAAAGAAACCTTTAAACTCGGAATAGAGTTGGGCTGCGAGGGTTTTGTTATGGGTCATGATAAGCGTTGGCATCTGCAAGGTTTGTATTACTTGTGCCATGGTATAGGTCTTGCCACTGCCTGTAACGCCGACAAGGGTCTGATAACGATTATGGGCTTTAATGCTGTTTGTCAAGACTTTAATTGCTTCAGGTTGGTCACCGGAAGGTTGGTAGTTTGAAATAAGTTCAAATTTTGCCATAATCGATATCTTTGTCTTTAAGTTTTTGTAATTATAGCTAAACAGGTGGCGGCTATAAGAAAAAAGTGTTTGCAAGTAAAGCAAGTGAGATTTAAATGATATGCGTTGCCTTTTGAGGCAAATAGTGTTAGAATTATGTGCAGAGTCAAAGATACTCATAAATTAAAAAATTATAATAAAAATTAGAGATGAACAAAATATGCAAAATATGATTGAACAGTTGAATGAAAAGATTGAAGCGATGATGAGTCGTTATAACGAGATGAAAAATGAAAATGAAACGCTTCGTAATGAAGTTATGAATGCCAAAGCACAAAGCGAAGCGAAAGATGCACAGATCAAGAGACTTGAAGAAGAAAATGCGCTAAAAGACATTGAAATAGAAGAGATCGTCAAAAAGATCGAACTGGCTTTAGGATAAAGATTGAGCAAAAAGATAACACTGACCGTAAATGGAAGCCGTTTTGATATTGACCTGGAAGACGGCTTTGCCTCGTATATCGAAAAAGAGTTGGATGAGAGTTTTAATATTCACGGCAACAATGACATCAAGACACTATTGCAAGCCTATATTAAAAAGAACTATGAGCTCTATGAGTCCAAGCAGATGCTGGAACGAACCCTAAAAAAACTCTGATCAAAGCACACAAAAGTTAACAAAAAGACAACAATAGTAACGGAATGTTTTCAGTAAGAAATAAGTAAATGTGATATACACTGCTGTTAAGGTTACTAGAGTAATCTATATTTTAAAAGAAGGAGTAAACCATGAAAAGAAGTGGTTTTACTATGATCGAATTGATCTTCGTTATCGTTATTCTAGGTATTCTAGCAGCTGTTGCTATTCCGAAACTTGCAGCGACTCGTGATGATGCGAAAATTGCAAGCGGTGCGACTGAGATCGCTACGTTGGTATCAGACTTTGGTGCATACTATACGGCTCAGGGTAACTTTGGACAAATCAGTGATATGACAAATGTCAATACAAGTGATAACAATGTAGAATTCAACGGTACTGACAGTTTTGTAACATACAATGTTAATGGTGTAGCATGTATTGAAATCAATACGACTGAAGATGGTGCAAAAGATGGTAACTTTACTGTGGCTCATGATAGTGCAAATGATACTGCTGTATGTGAAGGTATTGCAAATGCAGCGAGAAAAGTTGTCGGTGGTGTCGGTGGTTCAGTAACACATACATTCGGTGGTTCTGCTGTTAACTGGGACTGATCCTTTAGTCGCTTGATAAAGTGGAGGGGTTCCCTGCACTTATCAAAACATGGAAATGTATAGGAGTTCTCCTATGAGAAATGCATTTACTATGATAGAACTTGTTTTTGTGATTGTTATTTTAGGCATTTTAGCTGCAGTAGCAATTCCAAAACTAAGTGCGACAAGAGATGATGCAAAAGTGGCGAAGATTATCCAATCAGTATCATTGGCAGTAAAT
>JBFESZ010000033.1:0-19754 GCA_041548245.1 Sulfurimonadaceae bacterium | reverse complement strand
TCGCGTGTTTTCGCGACCAGAAGAGCACCGTCACCTTCGATCAAGATTGAGCAGACATCTTTATCCAGCATTTCTGTCATAGCTATCTCATCAACCCAGTTGGAGTCTATCTCCCATAATGGAACGATTAGATTATTGGCAAGCCTTTTAATCTTTCTATCAGCCTTACTGATAAGCTCCTGGGTCAGCTGTTCTTTTTTTTGATTATAGTCATAGATTAAAAACAGTGCAGAGATAATCGCTGTACTGATCATGATGTCAAAGATTATTTTTAATCTGATGCTGATATTTTTACGATATAGCATATCATTTATCCTCTCTGTTATAGATCATATTATACATTTTCAATATATAAAACCACTCCTCAGACAGTTTTTTACCATAAGCATATTTGTCAAATATTGCCTGATAAACACCGTTTTGTATTATTTGTTCAAGCCCATGCCTGAATTTACGCGCAATCAATGCAGCATCCTTCTGCTCATATGCCAACATGATCGCGATAGGGTTGCTCTCTCCTGCAATAGGGATACTTACAAAATCATTACCCACTGAAGAAAACAGCCTGTCAATGATTTGATTCCCTACGAGTTCGATCTCCAAGACATAGTCAACACGACCGATCTTCAGCTTTTTGAACAGGGATTCCTGATTATAGCTCTCTTCAAAGTTTATGCCGATGTTTTGAAAAAACTTTCTGTCAATATTTGATCCCTTTAAAACACCTATTTTCTTTCCTTGGAGATCATCCAGAGTAATTGCCTCGTGGTGGCTGTTTGAAGTATGATGCAGTTGTATATGGTCTTTTTCATAATAATAAAAGGCGATGTCATAGATCAATATGGGGATAATCTCTTGATACTCCTGGTTTTTTATAAAAAATGCCGGATTTCCCAAGTCATTATTGCTATCGTCATCTATGATCCTCGAAAGGGGTTTGTATACAATAGTAGCATTAATATCTTCTATTTTGGAAATCTCATGAATGATCTCTCCACCCAGACCGTTAAAGGGAAGATTCGGTGACCAAAAAGGCGGTGCAATATTGGCTTCGAGGATTACATTCACCTTATTGGTCTCGGCATATAATGTAGAACAGAAGATAATAAGAGCTGCTATTGTACTTTTAAACATCTATTGACACTACTTCCTATACTGTTTTAAGAGTGTAGACTTTATATCTGCTTTTTTAGAGTCTTTAAGATATCTTTGCAAGATAGCTCTGTATCGGCCATCATCAACCATCTTCTTAAAGGCTTTTTGAAAACGATCGCTGAGTGCTTTGTTGGCAGCACCCTTTTCATTTAAGTATATGCTGACAACAGAGTAGCTTTTACTTTTGTCAATCACCTTGAAGTTTTCTTTATCGGAAGAGAACTTATTGTTTGTATACCACTCGAGCCCCTCTAATGAGGTTTTCATTAAATCAATATCACCCTGTCTGAGTTTTTTCATCAATGAGAGCTGGCTCCCTTTTTTCACAGTAATTGAATTTTCGTTGAACCTTTTAATATCATCGTTATTTGAAGTCCCATAGACGAGACCCTTTAGTTGTGCTATATTGCCATCATACTTGATGCCGTCTTTGTGATGAAGCTTGTTATAGACATAAACCTCCTCTATAACATACAACGGTATCTTAGTGTAAGAAGCGTTCTTTACCAGATCAAATTCAAGTTCCTCACCGATAAGTGCAATCGTAGAGCTTTGAGTCATATAGAACTTCATCATACTTTGCAAAGGGATGATATTGGTATGGACATCTTCGTTGATCTCAGCATAAACAGCTTCGACCAACTCTATGATTAGACCTCCCTTCTGAATATCACTGGAGATCAAAGGTGCTGAATCAAGCGCATAAATATCATTTTTATTATCTTGAAAAACGTTCGTACTGATACGAGGCCCCGTTGCCATTAGCGGCACACTTAACATCAATGTCAGTGTCAGATATTTCAAGCCATTTATCCTAAAACTATTCATTTGATTTCCTTTTTAATCAACTATCGCTGTACTGCTTAGTACTAACAGTTTATCCCATAACTCAAAATGGACATTAAACGGGGAAGTCTGGCTCATGAAGATCGTCACTTTCTGCTCTTTTGGATCAACGCTAAAACGGGTTGAATACAGACCCGCCCACTCAAAAGTCCCGACGCTGCCGCTGTCGACATCATGTCCCCTGTCCTCTTCTATAGCAAATCCCAGTCCAAACTTCCACCCTTCGCTGTGTAGAAAATCCGCTTCAATATCTCCGATATGGTTCGTAGCTGTCATCAGTTCGACGGTTTTTCTGCTTAAAACACGTGCACCATCAAGTTCTCCGCCGTTAAGCAGCATCTGCGCAAATCGGTAATAGTCATATACGGTTGAGACCACACCGCCCCCACCTGAGAGGTACTTTCCGTCTGATATAAAATTCGCCGGACACAGTGCCAAATGCCCGTTAATAATAGGCTCTTTGCCTACACGCTTGAGCGTACCCTTTCCGTCACTGAGCCAGACAGCCGAAAGGCGGTCTCTTTTTTCCTCGGGAACATAGAAGTAACTGTCTTTCATCTTCAGTGGGTCGAAGATTTTCTTTTTCATGTATTCATCAAACTTCATGCCTGACACCACTTCGACCAGATATCCTAGAACATCACTGGCAATACTGTAGTCCCAATGCTCGCCCGGTTGTGCATAAAGCGGTAAAGAGCCCAGCCTTTTTACCATATCGCCAACCTCTTCATCCAGTGGACAATAACCGTCGTTGATCTCTGCTTCTTTATACATATCGACTAGGATTTTTCGCTTTTCATCAAAGAAATACTCTGCCGGGAAGAGGTAGAGCAAGCCTGATGTATGCGTCAGAAGATCTTTAATCGTCATATCCCTGTTCACTGGGACAAGCTTATACCCGGTTCCAGAACCTTCAGGTACTTCTACAAGCACTTTTTGATTTTTGAACTCCGGGATATATTTTGAAACGGGATCGGAAAGCAGAAGTTTACCCTCCTCATACAGGGTCATGATACAAACACTTACCAGAGGCTTTGTCATCGATACAATCCTGAACATTGTATCTTTTTTCATCTCTTTAGCAACATCTGCCTTGCCTGCTGCTCTAAAATAAGCAATCTCGCCCTTTCTAGCGACCAGGACGACAGCACCGGCAATGATGTTGTCCTGAATCTTCGAATCGATCAATGTGTCTATTCTCTTAAGACGCTCCGATGACAACCCTACTTTTTCCGGGTTAAGATCACTCGCGTTGAGCGGATTAAACAGAGCGGCAACAAGTAAACTACTTAGCAATAAGTATCTTTTCATTCTTCTCCCCTATTTGTTGTTTCAGATTTATTCTATCTGTTTATTTTTTAAACCAATATTATCTTTTTCAATCATAATAAGCTCATGACGCACATCACAGCACCACCGCTTGTTTTGATTTTTGGATAGAACAATCTTTTTTATATGCATTTAACGCTTGCTTGGATACACTAAGACATTAAATACAGGAACCGCTTTGAAGTCATACCAGAACCTTGTACTACTCAAGTCGCTTTACCGATACAAATCGCTTGGCTTTTCTTATATTGATCCCATAAGTATTAACCGTGACAAGGAACCCTTTAGCCTCAGCCTCCCATCTGATCTGCAAAGCTTACATGCACAGATGTCACAATGCCATTTATGTGATCTTAGCAAGTCCCGCCAGCGTGTCATGATTGGCTTTGGCAATCCCGATGCTGATATTATGTTCATTGACGGTTCACCTTCAATGATTGAGGATGAAAGTGAGGACAGTTTCACTGGACGCTCCGGTGCCTCTTTACGAAAGATGATTGAAAACGTTTTGGAACTGGACATCAATGAGATCTATTTGACTCACGTGCTCAAGTGCCGTCCGTCGCACCAGCACAGTATTTTAGATTCCGAGCTTTCAAGCTGCAAACCCTACCTTTTCAAACAGATTGAACTGGTCAACCCAAAAGTCATCGTCACACTGGGTGAACTTGCTTTTAACAGCCTGATCAAGGATGAAAACACCTTTGAGAATGTCCGTGGGCAAAAGATCCCTTATGAGAAAAGGATACTTGTTCCTATTTACCATCCTTCACATCTGTTACGAAACCCTTCATTAAAAAAGTGTACAATGACCGACTTGATTAATATTAAAGGATTGTTATAAATGAAGCACCTGCTCTTTTTGTCCCTGGCTTTTATCCTTGTACAAGCTCAAAGCTTTTTGGTCTCATCCGTGCCTCTTCCAAAGACCTATATACTAAATACCGATGAGCACGAATGTGACAATGCCTGTCTCTACCAGTTGATCGAAGACGAACGCTTTTTCAGTTTTTTAGCCCATGCCCAGGACAAGATAGACGACCCTGTCCTGAATGACATCCTGCTTATGCAGACCTCTTTGTTCAACATCGAACGTATGCGTCAATATACCGAACTCAAAGTGGCCATGCTTTTGCCTTATAAGGTCATAGGCCGCTATGCCTATTCTACTACCAATGCGGCTTTCGCTTATTACCTTACAAAGAACAGAGCCTTTGAACTTAAGACCTATCATGCAGAGTCTGAAGAGTTTGACGAGCTTGAGAAGGTACTTCAAAAGATCGAAGAGGATGATTTTCATTATGTCATTGCCCCTTTGACCCTCAAGGGTGCTCATAATGTTGCCTCTTTAGACCTGCCTATGCATATCTTTTTTCCTACTATCCACCGAGATGACATGAACATCTCTGCTGAATATATCTATTACGGCGGGATCAACTATAAAAAACAGATGGAAAACCTGATGCCTTACGCCTCTACCCCTTTAACTGTTTTTTATGACAAGAATGACCTGGGTAAAAAACTGACAGACATGACAAAGGAGCAGTACCTCTATGCCTTTGAAAACAACATAACGCAAAACCGTATTGTTCATAAAGATGAAGAGGGTGTGGAACTGACTGCTGAGCAGATGAGTGACCTTAACCTTAGCTATGCAAGCGAGCCTAAGTTTTACTCTTTTCCCATCGCAAAACACACATCCAATCTACAAGCACAGATGGATGAAAACATGAAGATACAGGAGGGTTCATTCTTCCTTAACACGCCGGTTGTCAAAACCGCAATGGTCATGTCTCAGTTGACCCTGTATGATGTCAACGTATCCAATATCCTCTCAACACAGATAAATTATAATCCTGAACTTCTGCTGCTTACACAGCCAAAAGACAGGGAGAATATGCTGATCGCGAACTCGATCAACTATCATAACAATGTCATGATAGAATCAAACTCTCTTTTGCAGAACAATATTGTCTATGACTGGATCAACTATGCCACGACTATCGGCGCAGACTATTTTTATCACCTGATCACATCGGCACACAGGGAATATCCGCAAGAGCTCATACATAATCAAGTCGAATACCCTATCTCCATAGTCAAACCGACCTTTTCTCGCTTTATCACCGTTGAAGAGATTGAAGAAGAGCTATATGAAGATGAACAAGAAGAGATCTGATTGTTCATTCAAAGTCATAGCTCACCTACACCTTTTATCTCGTTCTTGAAAAGATTAAGAAGATAGGCTTGCACCTGATCACTCATTCGCAACACTCTGCCCTCTTTTATAAAACCGAGTTTGATATCCATGTCAAAAAGCAGCACCTTGTCTTTGTAAACGGATTGGTTTAAAAGCAAAGAACTACCTTTTAGCTTTAATATCTTTGTTTTTACATCCAGGATATCCCCAAGTTTGGCAGGGGCCTTGAACTTTGCTTCCAAACTCGCTGCGACGAACTCGCCCCCCTCCAAATGCGGGGTGACACCATCTTGAAAGAAATATTCACTGCGGGCTCTTTCACAATACTTCAGATAATTGGCGTGATAGACTATGCCGCCCACATCCGTATCTTCATAATATACCCTGATTTGCATCTTAAAACCCCTTATTTACGGCACCTACAAGCCATTGAATTCAAAACGTCACCAAAAACGGTCACTAAATCTCGTCAAACTTAAAGCCATTTCTATAATATGTTTTCGTATTGTACTGTATCTTGATAATTAGACATTCCATTGTCTTTCCAATGTATCTTTTGTCACTCAATGCTTTTTATCATCAATAAAACTGTTACACACACTAACAAAGCTTGGAAACCTTTGATAAGCACTGGCGACATGGCGGATGGGCACTAAAAACTTTGGCGGTAGTTTTCTCTCACCTTCAAACCCCAACAACATTCCCGGTGGTTCATAGACGATATCGCATCTTTCTAATGCTAACAACGCTTCATCCCTTGGAATAATCATATGAAAAAGATAAAGCAGTTTGTCTATCGGGATATATTCCATACCTAAAGGGGTATTGTTTTCAGGCATGTGCTTTAATATAATATTTTTAAGTGCATCCACTAATATCTCAGGCACCTCAATGTTTCGGACATGGTCTTTATCTACATAGTTAAAATACTCTTCAAACGGATGTTCAGGAAGTTTGTCAACAATCGCTTTAATATGCGCATTATCCAAGTCCAGCCAATCTATCTGTTTTATTAGTATTTTCGCATCATTTTCCAAAGAGGCAATACGTTTCAAATAACTTTCACTTTTTAGTTTTAAACCGGCTATATCTGCTTGAGATCCAACAAAATAACCATAGAACCTCTCAAAACTCAGACATTTATCTATTTTTCGTGTCTTTGGATTTTCAAGGTACAGGTGAATGTCTGATGTACTGTTTTGAATGTCTACGACTTTATAGGGCACATTGATATTGAAATCGCTAAAAAGCTCCTCTTTCCAATCTCCGTCTTTTTTCTCAAAAAAATAGATCTCCTTATCTTCTAAAGTAACATTTAAAAGATCATCAAAGTCTCTGTTTATTTCATTAAACAGTTCAGAAATCTTACTCTTTAATTTTTTTATCTCCTCAATACAGCTTCGATGTAAGACAACTTTTTCTACATTTTTATTATTGGCAAGAGCCAACCTGCCACGAAAATGTTCTGACTCATCCTGGTTATAATATTTCCCCAAGACTATCTTCCCTGCAACAGCAAATTTGGATATATAACTAAACTCTTGGGCCGATTGTATCCCAACCCAAACAGCCTCGACAACCTGACCGTTACCTTGCTTGGTGAGTAACTCCTCAGCAACGAGTAAAACAGGTTTAACGCCCGTGTATACAGTGGGGTGCATAAAATCTTTAATCGCTTTATCTAGCTTAGACTGATCCATATCATTGCCCTTTTAATATTAAATCCCACTGTATATAAAGACAATAAACAGATTATTCATTCATCAAAAACTTATTGTGAGTATTATGTTGCATATTGTACAAAAAACGGTAAAAAAATTTATTAAAAACACGAATAACAAACAAGATACAACATAAAGAATCTATTCTCATTTGATTTGGATATCTTTTTAGAAAATAACTCTATTCACCCTTGACATATAATAAAAGAAAGTTATACAATCGTCATGTATTACATAAATAAAAATTATATATTAAAATGCAAAAAATGATAATTCGACTAGCTACTGATCCCGAAGAAAATGTTTTGCCATTTTATTATAATAATTGCTTTTATCGTTTATTTGCAAAATAAACAGTTATTCTCTTGGAGTTGTACTATGTTATCAATGAACTTGATTCAAAATAATGAAATGATGAAATACCTGCTTGCAGATGAAAGCTTTTTACTTGCCTCCGTAACAGACAATAGAGGTGTTATTCTGGATGTATCAACAGCATTTTGTAATATTTCAGGTTATACAAGAGAAGAACTTATCGGTCAACCTCATAACATCATACGGCACCCTGACTCATCTTCTGAGATGTTTGAAGATTTATGGGAGACAATCAAAACAGGTAAACAGTGGAAAGGTGAGATCAAAAACCGGAAAAAAAATGGTGATTATTATTGGGTCATCACTACCGTCTTTCCCCGTTTTGATAAAGATGATGAGATGATAGGGTTCGTATCTCTTCGTCATGACATCACCGCACTGCGTGAGTTACAAGAGCGAGAAGAGATACTCAAAGAGCAGACAAGAAACGCTGCAATGGGTGAGATGATTGGTGCCATTGCCCACCAATGGAACCAACCGCTTACATTGATCTCTTCAAAACTCACAAAACTTAAACTCAAAATCGAGCTGGGTACTTTGGAGAAAGAAGATATTGATGAAGCTTATGACGAGATCAATAAAAGAATAGACTTCATATCAGAAACGGTGAATAATTTCAGGAATTTTTTTAAAACCAAGCAACCCAGTATCCGAACCTCTCTGATTGAACTGATACAATACTCAATTGATCTAGTATCACCTTTTGCACAAGAGAACTTTGTGCAGATTAATTTTGATTATGATCATGTCCAAAAAGACTCAGGCTGGTTGATTCACTCGATTTCCAAAAACGACTTCGCGCATATCCTACTCAACTTGATCAAAAACTCAGTAGAAGCGCACATTGAAAACGGTACCGAAAGTCCATACATCAACATACGTTTAAAAAGACAAGGGAACATGTTTATCATGGCTATCACGGACAATGCAGGCGGTATTTCCAAAGAAGTGTTAGAAAAAGTCTTTGATAAAAGCTTTTCATCAAAAGGTGAAAAAGGGACAGGGATAGGCTTGTACATGACCAAGTTAATAATTGAACACCATTTTCATGGGAGCATCCGTGTAAATAAAGAAGAAGACGGAACCTGTTTTACTATTATACTACCATCAATGAATGAAGATACGTATTCAACAGACTTCGACAAGCCCGTTGAATAATACTTCTTTTACTCATCATCCTCTTCATCTTTGGCTATCTCAGCACGTATCGCATCCATATCGAGCCCTTTGACGTGATCGATAAGTTTGCCAAAAGCTTCTTCAGGAAGCATGCCTGCTTGATTAAGCAAAATGATACCGTCTCGGCTTACCATCAGTGTTGGTATCGAACGAATACCATATTGCATTGCCAACGCTTGTTGTTCTTCGGTATTGACCTTAGCAAATGTGATATCAGGATTATCTTCTGCAACTTTTTCAAAAATCGGGGCGAACTGTTTACATGGGCCACACCACTCAGCCCAAAAATCGATGATAACTATTTCATTATTGTCAAGTGTTTCATTAAAGTTTTGTGTTGTTAGATCTATATATGCCATAATCATTCCTTTATATTTAAATAAAAGTATAGCATAGTGATTGTTTTTATTCATTTAATACTATATTTTAAATAAATTAAACTTATATTTTTACCGAATGCCTTTAATTGAAAAATATGTCTTGTAAATTCGTCATACATCCTTCAACTTTTTTCTATCGCACTACGATTGAGGTGTATGCTCATCAAGTACGCGCTTGATTTCAACCTTGAGCTCAAGGGCTATATTCTCAGCCTTATCATGCATCCACTCAAGGTATGAACGATCCTCATGAACTATATCTGCAGGAGCTTTTCCTTTATACTTTCCAAAGCCTATTATCACAGAGGACTTCTCTTTCATAAGATCATAATAGTATTGAAAACTGTACCTTAGGTCTTGATCAAGATCAAAGGTCTCAAGCATGTAGGCAAGACTCCGCCTTTCGCTCACGGCGACCTCTTCGATTCGTTTGCCCTTGTGTTTTCCAAACGGCATCAGATCCATCAATATTGGCCTTGAACACATCTCTACCATCTGCTCTTCATCATGCGATCGCAATAGATGATCATAAAAGTTCTTGAGCACGATAACATCCCCAAGTGCGTCGTGCGCAGCTATCTGCACACCAAGCTCTTTCATCTGTTCTGCTTCTTTTTTATAAAGCCCCAAAGCATATCGGTTATACTGTAGACCGTGCGGCTCATCATGATAGAAATATCGATGTATTCTGAAGGTGTCGATAAGTCTCATTTTCGAGACAAACCCTTCCTTCTGTAGCATCCCAAGATCAAAGTCTGCACTTTGTATGACAATAATGTTCTGTGAAGTATTAAGTTCATTCAAACGTGCGAAGGCTGCAAGTTCACGACATGTCGGCTTGCCTGTAAGAGTTTCAGGAGTGATATGATGGATCGCCATGGCATCAAACTTGATTGGCAAAGGTGCTTGACAAAATTCGTTATGGACCTCTTCAATCTTCCCATGTGCATCTGTGACAAGATAACTCAACTGAATAATCCTATCTTCTTCAAGCACACCTGTCGTTTCGGTATCTAAAATAATGATTTTATGATCTGACATAAATTTCCTAATAATATAAATTAGTCGAAAGGATAACTAAAAGCAGCTTGGTAACAGATTGTAAAGAAGAAGGTTAATGTTTGTCTTCACCCTCTTCTTCTGTAGGAAAGTATGATGATCTTGTGCTTGATGAAGGCGGAACTATTTCTATATCCGATTCGGTATGAGATATCTCATGCGAACTCTCTCTTAGCTCTTTGACCTCTTCAGCCAGCCGTCTGCTTTTTGCCCTAAGATGGTTTACTTCATCGCTTAGGCTATCTTCTACAATATGCTCCTGTGTCAATTCCTGTTGCATCGCATCTTTTTCTGCAGTGACCAGCTTGAGCTCTTCACTAAGGCGTATGACTCTGCCGTCAAGGTCTGTATTCTGATCAAGTAACGCAAGGTTGTCATCGACCAAAGCCTCTTTTTCTTTTGTCAGGCTATTGCGTATGTTTTGCAGAGTTTGAAGCTCAAATTCAAGATGTGTGACACTCTTACTGGTATTCTCAAGCTTCTCTTTCGTCTCTTCAAGCTCTTTCAGCACGGTGTGTATCTTGGCGGAAAGCTGCATCTTCTCTTGAGTGATTTCTCCATGTCTTTGAATCAAACGCTCATTTTCACGTTCTAGAAAAGAGCGCTCATCCGAATCACTCTGTGTGTCTTTCTCCAGCAGTTCTTTTTTAAGTCTCTCGATCTCGGTTGCCATAGCGGCATCACAGCTCTCATCTCCTTGAAGGTCTTGATCATGTTGTGATTTCACTTTGTTAAGGAGTTTTAAAGAGCTGTTCTCTTCTTTTAAACTATCATTTTCCAGACGCAGTTTCTCAAGCTCCTCGTTGAGGCGCTGACTCTGATGGGAGAGTGCTTCTTGTCCAGCACTGACGCGAATACTTTCAGAACTTACACGCTCATTCACTTCCGAGAGTTTTCTATTTGATTCACTCAATGCCTCAAGCTCTTCTGTTTTTTCACGCAGCTGATCACGAACAACGGCGTTCAATTCACGCAGGCTCGTCTTTTCTTGTTCCAAAGCCTCCACAGAACGTTTACATCTCTCACTCTCTTCCAGAATCTTCTCCTCAAGCTTCGACTTCTCATTGCTGAGTGTCTGTATATCGTCATCAAGTTTTTGATTCCTGCTCTCTAAAGCCGAGATCTGTAGTTCATACCTTTGAAGCTGTTCAACCGCTGGTTGCAAGCATTTTGGGACATCTGACATTCATAACTCCTTACAAATATATGCCAAAACACACAAGTATCAATAAACAGTATAGCAAAAAAACAAAAAAATATTTACATGATAGGATTTAGATAAAAATGAAGGTAGAAAAGCAGCGGCCATCACAAAAGAAATACCTTTTATGACCTCTACTATCAACTCTCGAGAGGATCAATAACCTCAGAGACTTCCAGACCAAAGCCCGAAAGCCCTACAAAATCTGTGACAGCCATACTGGTAAGTAAGCGCATCTGTTTGATACCCAGGCTTTTTAATATTTGTGCTCCAAGTCCATACTCTTTCATCGTCGCATGATGATTTGGTTTATTGATAAAGAGCAATACCCCGCTGTTCTGCTTAAGATACTCAATGGACTTCACCAGTTGCTGGTACTTCTCTTGATTTGAAAACAGCTCGATATCAGGAATGATGTTATGGACTTTGACATTTGCCTTCTCACCAGCTGAATGAAATATAATAGCCGTATGCTCGATATCTTCATGATCAATAAAAGTACATTTTTTGACCTTGGTGTTAAAAAATTCATCATCTACTTCATTTGAACTTTTTATCAAACTCTCGTTTGCAAGTCTATAGGCGACAATATCTGAAATATAGACGATTTTCTGATTATGTTTTTTAGCGAAGAGTTCCAAATCGTCTCGTCGGGCCATCGTCCCGTCATCTTTCATGATCTCACAGATAACCGATGATTCGGCAAGGCCTGCAAGCCGGCAAAGATCGACTGAACCCTCGGTATGGCCGGTACGTATCAAGGTACCGCCCTCTTTTGCAATAAGAGGAAAGATATGCCCGGGTTTGACCAATTCACTTGGACGGCTTAGAGGATTTGCCAATATCTTAATCGTCATGTCACGTTCGGCAGCAGAGATGCCCGTGACTGCTTCAGTAGCATCGACAGATACCGTAAAAGCTGTCTCATGCATTGAGGTATTAGAACTCACCATCGGATTAAGTTCCAGACGTGCAGCGATATCATTGGAAATGGCTACACAGATGAGGCCTTTTGCATGTGTAGCCATAAAATTTACATGTTCCGGTGTGGAAAATGTGGAGGCATAGACAAGGTCACCTTCGTTCTCACGGTCTTCATCATCCATCATGATGACCATATTGCCTTTTTTGATCTCTTCTATTGCTTCTTTTACACGTTGTATAGGGTTCATTTGTTAATTCTTTATCATTTTATATATACAGTTACGTGATTATAACCTATTTATATCACATTACTGAATGATGAACTGAGTAAAATAGACCTCTTTAATCTCTCCATCGCCGACGATTGCATTGATCCTCTCTTTGATGTTTGATTTGAGTTCTTCTTTTCCTTTTTCGGTTGCCACCTGCGAAAAACGCTTTAAACTCATTTCTTCAATAACGGCATCTCGCAAAAGGATGTTCTTCTCTTTTAACTCATTGGCCATATCCATATCACTCATCTCTAAGCGTACCTCTACACGGACAAACTTTCCAGCTCTGTCATTAACCGCCATGTTAGTAGTGAAATCACCCAGGAAAAAGACTGTAGGTGCTTTATAATCAGTCCGGCCAGCCCTGACATACCCAAGGCCTGTCTTTTGCTTCTGCTTGAGGATATTCCCTTTGAAATTGAAGGACGAGTTGCTGACCGCATAAACGATCAGTACCAATAATATTGTCGAAATAATACCAATAACTGCCAGCGTACGTATTCTATTTTTATTCATGCGTTCATTATAACAAAGCCAAGACACAATTTAATCTTAACTATATTATCCAATGCTATAATATTCAAATTCAAGGAGATCAAATGAGTGAAAACGAACAAATTGAAAACAGATCAAAACTCGTTATTTCATCAGTCGCTCTGCTGTTTTGTCTAGTGTGGGCACTTATTGGGGAATCTGATCTAAAAATAGTAGCGGTCAGTATAGCATTTTACTGCTTTCTCAAAGCAGGCATTGAAACAGAGATGAGTGAACGTGCATCACACGGTTCCCATTAAATTGCGAACACACTTCATGAAGATATCACGAAGTGATCAGCACCTTAATGTTTTACCGTTCTTCCTAGATTCTTTTCTACGGAATCTATTTTTGTCTTGAGACGGTTTGATTTCCCTTTTCGTATATCGAACTTCAATGAAGAGTAGACACGATCACAATCACTAAGACATTCGTATGCCTTTTCTATAACATTCAATGCCTCTTTCATAGAGTCACACTCAATAATCGTTCCCATTGGTGTCAGTTGGTAAGCAACCCCGCTCTGATCAATCATATCAATAACCTTGCTTACATATTGAGAGACAGAAGCTCCTTCTCTGCACTCTGCACTGGTTGGAAACATCGAGAACTCAAGTAAAACAGATGTGTTCATTTTAACCCTTTGACTTATAGTAAAAATTTTCGTGAACTATACCATAAATCTTGCAGGTATTCATTAGGATATGTAAGTAGGTACCAGAGCTAAGATTTTTGCATAAATCTTCTCAAAGTCTGTAGAGTAGACACGTGTATTTGCAACTGAAGTCATAAAGTTCGTATCTCTCTCCCAGCGTGGTACGAGGTGAAGATGAATATGCTCTGCTATGCCTGCTCCACCGGCTTTACCAAGATTCATGCCTATATTGACACCATGGGCCCCAAATCCTTTCTTTAGAAGTCTCACACTTTTTTGCGCCAGAGAAGACATATGAATCCATGTATCACTCTCTAACGATTCAAGAGCATCTGTATGTTTATGTGGAATGATCATAAAATGACCAGGAGTATAGGGGTATCTGTTCATTACGATAAAGCAGTGTTCATCCCGATAAAGGACATGAAGTTCCTTATCGTCATCCGCGTGATCGGATATATGACAAAACACACATCCTTCCACCTGCTTCTCTTGTATGTATTCCGTGCGCCAAGGGGCGTATAATATATTTTCCATACTTTAATTGTACACACTCCGGTATAAAATTACCTAAAGCAGCAAAAAATATCTCTACAAAAAAGCGAATACAAGGTCAGGAAATAACATGACAAAAGAGAGTGCCAATATCTGTAAAACAATAAAAGGTATGATTCCTCTGTATATCTGTAAAGTAGTAAGCATCTCTTTAGCTGCCCCTTTTAAGAAGAAGAGAGAAAGCCCAAATGGAGGTGTGATAAATGATGCCTGCAGATTCATAGCCACCAAAATAGCGAACCAGATTGGATCGATACCCAGTTCGTCCAGTATAGGGACCATGATCGGAACAACGATAAAAGATATCTCTATAAAATCTATAAAGAGACCCAATATAAAGATAATCAACATCGCAAAGGCTATAAAGACCCATGGATCAGCTATATCTTCCGAGAAAAACTCTAGAATAATATCTGATCCGCCTAATTCATTAAACACAAGAGAGAAAGCTGTCGCCCCGATCAGAATCATAAAGATCATTCCCGAAAGATTGACCGTATGCATAGTAGCATATTTAATGATCTCAAAGGAAAAACTTCTTTTATACAAAGCAAGCAATACAGCGCCAACTACACCGAAGGCGGCAGACTCCGTTGGAGAAGCAATGCCGGCAAAGATCGAACCCAAAACGACAAAAATAAGCAATAAGGGTGGCATGATGGCATTGAGTGTACTAAGCAGATTCACTTTCTGCTCAGATATAGCAGGTGCGACCTCTTCTTTTATCAATGCATAAAAAAGTATATAAAGAATATATAGACCGACAAGTAAAAGTCCCGGAAGAACAGCTCCTTTAAAGAGTTCGCCTACACTGATACTCATCACGTCACCCAAAATAATAAGAATGATCGAAGGCGGTATAATTTGTCCGAGTGTTCCTGATGCAGCAATAGTACCTGATGCAAGAGACTTGCAATATCCGTGTTTGAGCATCAGAGGTAAAGCGATGACACTCATCATCACAACTGAAGCACTGACAATACCTGTAGATGCAGCCAAGATCGCACCGACCATCACGACACTTATTGCCAATCCGCCCCTAACTGAGCCAAAAAGCTTGCTCATCGAAATAAGAAGATCTTCAGCCATACGGCTCTTCTCCAGAATCAGCCCCATAAAAATGAACAGAGGCACAGCCATCAACGTAAAATTGCTCATGATCCCATATATTCTAAAAGGAAGGAAGTGAAATACCTCAATGCCCAGGCCAGGAGACATAAGTGCGAAGAAAAAAGCAACCGATCCGAAGACAAAAGCGACTTCAAAACCTGCCATCAAAAGTAACAAGGCCAGAAAAAACATAATGAAGGCGATCATGAGTTAATAACCTTGATACGTTTTATGATCTCGCTGAAAGACTGTAAAAGAAGCAAGGCGAAACTGACAAGCATAAGTCCTTTGACAATAAAGCGATAAGGAAGCCCGCCAGGGTCTGAAGAGCCTTCATTTTGTACAAAACTTTGCATGACAAAATCAAAACCCATGTAGATAATGAGCAAAGAGAACGGCAGGATCAAAAAAAGATGAGAGCAGATGTCAACTATAGCTTTGGTCCTTGGTGTAAAACCTGCATAAAAAATATCAACACGGACATGCGCCCCCTCTTTTAAGGCATATGATATTCCAAGTAATATAACGACATCAAAAAGATGCCATTCAAGTTCTTGTAAGGCGATTGAACCTGAATGAAAAAGATAGCGAGAGAGTGCATCAAAAACGATAAGAAGCGTGAGCCCAACCAAGAGGAGCGCTGTCAAACGCGCGATATTTTCAGTAAGGGTATCAATCTGTTTCATATGAAGTTTGGTGCATCATTGGCAAAAAGGATAATATCCCCACTTGCCGTATTCTGACTTAGGACATCAGTCAGTTTTGATTTATCACTGAGTATGATTTTCTTACCGACATCCAAATGTTTATCAAAAAGTGCAGCATTCAAAGCACCGGTCACTATGACAATATCAAAGACCTTATTAATCGCATGGATGAGTTCAAGATTGAGCTCTTCCGAGCTCTCTACCAAGCCTGGCGTGACAATGACTTTTCGTCCCATGTGCTGCGAACAGAGTGAAATCCCCTCTTTCATTCCATCCAGATTTCCGTTAAAGCCATCGTCCAAGATGATTTTTCCTCCGGCATCAATACGTTGCAGACGGTGTTCAACAGCTTCAAGGTTTTTAACGGCCTGTTTGATCTCTTCGATCGGCATCCCGAGATAAGTCGCGACTCTTACAGCTGCTGCAATATTCATGGCCTGAAAAGCACCCAATACAGGGGTTTCAAAATCAACTTCTTTCCCATTGAGTTCCAAAATGAAAGAGAGTCCGTTCAATGATGATGAGAGGTTCTTGATCTCATCACCAAAAAACTCCACCTTCTCATGCGGTTCATCTGTAGCACTGACATGTACAAAAGCTTTTTCCAAACGTGAGCTTTGCATAAGCTCCATTTTTGTACGGGCAATGTTTTCTAGTGACTTAAAGTACTCTATATGAGCAGGCCCGATTTTACCCACAACGGCTATGTGCTGTTGAAGAAGTTGGGATATCTGATAAATATCACCTTTCTGCCTTGCTCCGGCTTCTGCAATATAGACTTGCGTATCATCGGGAAGGTCCATATTGATGTCTTTAACGATACCCCCTAGTGTATTGACTGATCGGGGAGTCATATAGGCCTTAAAATGAGACTTCAGGATCTGGTACAAAAAGTTTTTCATGCTCGTCTTGCCGTAACTTCCTGTCAAGGCAACGACTTTAAGGTTCCGCATAGACTGCAGCTTCTTCTTTGCCTCTTTCATAAAGGCCAAGAATAAAAACTTCTCAATCAATATTGAACCTGCTGTCGCAACAAACAGGGGCATAAAGACACCATAAACTTCGCAGGCATTGTTTAATGTACACAAGAAATTTTGAAAAAGAGTCAGAAAGATCAACAAGACCAAAAAGCGTCGCACTCTCCATGTCAAAACGAGAGGCTTATCCAAACGTTTATGCCATACAAACAGTGCAGGAAGTGCTGCGAAATAAAAATATATCGCAAAGAACTCTGCCCACCCCAAAGAGTACATCCCGTAATAGATCATAAAAGGCAGAATAAAATAAAAAAGGTGCCACCAAGGCTTATGGTGCTTTGTGACAACACGCTCTATCTGATAGTTGTACCACTGCATATTGGTAATAAGGTACCAACCCAGAGAAAAGACAAATAGGACATTGGTCACAAATAAAACAAGTTGTATATAATCCATCACGCTACAACCCGTTTTATAAACATCTCTTCAATCTCGGAAGCAATTGACTTCGCACGATTCATGAAAAAGAAATGATCGCCCTGATAAACCGTAAAACGGCTGTTTTGTATCAACTCTTTGATCTGATTTCCTGCAATTAGAGGTGTCGCTTCATCACTTTCGCCCCAACAGATCAGTGCCTTATTATGAAACTGTTCAAACTCTTTTGAGAAATCCTCATCAACGACTTTTTTAAAAGTCTCATACATCAAGGTATTGAGTGTCTTGGCATCTTTTGCTCTAAAGAGCATTCCGAACTTTCTTAGACCAAAGAAATTAAAAAACTTTGCCAGCTTGATCTTTGCTTTCACAGCCAAACTCTTTGGCAATCTGATACCCGCTGATGACAACAGGACTAAAAGTGAAGGGTTCAATAAAGTCGCAACCTTTCCCCCAAAAGAGTGTCCAAGGACAATCTCTCTCTTTGCGCCGATAAGCTCGAGAAAGACTTCTATAATACGAGCATACCCTGCCGTATCAAGTACAGTATGGTTAATGCTGCCGCCAAAACCAGGCAAGTCTATATAGATATGTCGAAAATTATCCATATAGGGTGAAAATGCCTGTTTCATTATCTCTTTGTTAGAGCCCCATCCGTGCAGTACAACCAGATCATGCTTGGCTGATGGGTTGACAATATCATAAGAGATACTGTAGGTGTGCTGATCATGCTGGAAACTCTTTAAAGCCATTACGCTTTCCCTTTGGCCGAACGGATTGAATGCAAATAGGTATAGTTGACCTTGATCTCTCTCTTCTTAGGTAAAACAATCTTTTGAATAAGATTGGTAAAGTCGTCAAATAGATAATTCGCCATTGAGCCCGGAATCGGGTTTATCTCATTAAGCAAAACCTTGTTGTCAACAACAAAGAAATCGCAACGGATCAAGGCTCCTTCAAACAAAGGCATATAGATCATTTTAAACGCATCATAAAGCTTTTGTTTCAACTCATCATCGATTGCAGCTTCATGCGCCTGTTCAGAACGTGAAAAATCTAAATATTTTTTGTCAAAGTCTAGAAACTCTTCTTTATGTGGTTCCTCGATCAGAGAGAGCTGCAAGCCATCTTTTGTCATACAGCCTGCTACATTGTACTCCTTGACACCTTCTATGAAAGGCTCTATGATAAGCTTGTCGTCAAACTCATAGGCAACATCCAGAGCATAATCAAGCTCTTGGGCACTCTTGACAATACTCACACCTATCGAGCTGCCAAGACGTGTAGGTTTCACAATCAAAGGGAAGGATATTCCTGATGCCCTTTCGCCAGCAAGCAGTTCATATGAAACAGTATCAACACCACATGCGCTTGCATAGGCCTTTGTCAAGAACTTGTCAAAACTCATGACACTGGCATCCTTACGCGGGCCGATATAGTCAATATGATAAAACTCTAGAAGTGAGGCAATCGTGGCATCTTCGCCATCAGCACCATGAATAAGGTTAAGCACTCTCTCAAATGAGACTGTTTTTGAGCCTAGAAAGCTCTTTTTAGCAAATCCACCTTGTTGAAGGGTAAGGACAGGTTCTTTTTTATAAGACCCTGAACTAAAGGTCTTGGCATCCATCTTGCTCGAATCAACATGATAAAAAGTATGGTCTTGGTCCAAAAAAATGAAGTCAAGCGCTAAAGCCGAAAGTTTTTCCTTAAGGGTGATTGCGGAGACGATACTTATCTCATGTTCATAAGAAGCACCGCCAAAGAGTATTGCTAGGTTCAATGTATATATCCTGATTAATAATAAAAGCTAATTTTATCCAATTAAGTTTAAAAAAGAAGAAACAGCTCAGAAAGTAAATAAGGCTATTTAAGCTTTTTAAGGGCCTCTTTAACGATCTCACCGGTATCATTCGACTGAATTCCAGCAAGGACTTTAATGATCTGTTCTTTCTTAAAACCGAGACTTTCAAGCGCCATTGCGGCTTCTGCCTGCGATGGAGAACTTTTATCGATCTGCGTATCAACGACAAAATTGCTTAATTCAACCAAGATGCGGCTGGCACCTTTTGGACCAATCCCAGGGACCCTTTTCAAGGATGCCACATCATTGGCCTGAACAATACTAAGAAAACTC
>JBFESZ010000032.1:0-19791 GCA_041548245.1 Sulfurimonadaceae bacterium | reverse complement strand
TCTGGCTGAAATAAATAGGTGCTATCTAATATTCTATTAAATAGCAATTGTTTGTTTGTGTCTTATAAAAAGACGCTCTTTAGGCCATCTGACCTGACGTCTTCTACTTAGTTTTCAATGATCTCAAACGCTTCTTCTTTATCCTAAACTCTAGGTCTCTTCGTTTGTGGACGGGAATTATAGAAAAATCTCACCCCATTGTCAATAGTTTTTTGAAAGAATTTTGTAATTTGTTCTCTCTGTTTAGTTTTTACAAACAAATTGGAACAATTCACTACTGTTTTTGCCGAGAAAGCACACGTGTAAGCTTGTGAACTGTGTACATAAACCATCCAAAAGCCAAGATATATGAGACTACACTCCAACTACTTATATTTAAACTGCCTTCCATTATACTAAAGACAATCCAAATCAACAGCATTTCCAAACCTTCAAAAACAAAGGGAATTGTATACGAGGGTGTACTACGTCGTCTGTCGCTTGTTACTATCATCTCAAGTCCTTTTTATTGAACTCCCAATATAAAAATGATAAATCATTTTTTCTTATGATCTAATATTTTTTTTATACTAACTTAGAGATGATTTGCTTTGAGGGCTCTTTTCAACACCTTGCCTGTGGCTGTTTTAGGCAATTCATTTAAAAAGTAAACATGCTTTGGTATTTTAAAGTTGGCAAGATGTTCTTTTAAATAACTCTTTATTTCTGCTTCTGTAACGGTTTTTTCCTCTGGCTCCGTTTCTACATAGGCAACGGGAATCTCACCACTATGCTCATCTTTAACTCCAATAACCGCTGCTGCTTTGATAGAAGGATGAAAATAGAGAATTTCTTCAATCTCTCGCGGATATATATTGATTCCCTTAGAGATAATAAGGTCTTTCTTTCTATCGACTATATAGATATAGCCCTCTTCGTCCATCTTCCCTAGATCACCTGTCTTCAGCCATCCATTAATAATTGTCTCATCTGTTGCAGTTGGCCGTTTCCAGTAACCCATCATCACACAATCGCCATTGACGATGACTTCTCCGACT
Source organism: Sulfurimonadaceae bacterium (assembly GCA_041548245.1). Taxonomy (GTDB): domain Bacteria; phylum Campylobacterota; class Campylobacteria; order Campylobacterales; family Sulfurimonadaceae. Next base: position 18,754 of record JBFESZ010000032.1, on the reverse strand, counting down.
TGTCCAATTGGTACTTCGACCATCTCCTCATCCACTATCTTGACTTTGTACCCATACAAAGGAAGGCCAATTGATAATGGTTTTTGTTTATAGATAGGGTTAACGGCGACTGCAGGAGAACATTCACTTAAGCCGTACCCTTCCAATACCTTGGCCCGTTTAAAAATGGCATTGAACTTACTCAGTGTATCTTCACTCAGCGGCGCAGCACCCGAAATAAAAGCTCTAACTGAGTTAAACCACAAAAAATACCATGGAAGCTTAGCCTTTACCAAAGCATTGTAGACATCAGGAATCCCCAAAAAGACTGTCACGCGCTTCAAAAGTGTCTGTTTGACAATATTGCTAAACGGAAGAAGTGAAGGAATAATGACCAATGATCCCCCTATATATATAGGAAGCAGAACAGAAATTGAAAGTGTAAATGAATGAAACATCGGAAGGTAGACAATAAACCTGTCTTTATATGTCAGATCAAACCGCTCTTTAGCCCCATAGAGATTGGAAAAAATGTTCTTATAAGAGAGCATCGCTCCTTTGGGATGTCCCGTTGTCCCTGAAGTGTAGATTAGAACAGCGAGATCATCTATATTGCTATTCGCTTTGATCTCCTCTTCAAAGGGCGGTATAGCCATCGCTTCTGAAAACAAGAAATGTTCACCATCATTATGCGGGAGGTTGTCTATCCATACTACCTTCTTAACACCTGTTTTACTTTGAAGATTTCTTGTTTGATTCAAAAACTTGGAAGAAGTAATAAGCATCTTTGCTTCGGCATCATTTAAAATATAAACATACTCTTCTTCTTTTAACATATTGTTAATAGGGACTATGACACCTCCTATCTTACTGATTGCAAAAAATGCAATCAAAAACTCTGCACAGTTTGGCGTAATCAAAGCCACCTTATCATCTTGCTTGATTCCGCTATGTATCAAGAAACGAGCGAAACTGTCTACGTTTTGCAAGAATTCAAGATGAGATGTCTTCTCATTGTCAACAAACAACAAGGTTTTTTGGGGATGCTTCATCGCATTCGTATGAATCATCTCATAAAAGTTTTGATATGGGTAGATCATTCTTTACCTTTAACACCTGTGAGCATTCAACAAAAGAGATCAACCCTGCTTTGTTGAAGACTCAGCCCCAAAGGGCGAAGCTTAGAACTTGTACTCTATACCTAGACTCAACAGATAGGCTTTCGAATTGCTGAATGTTCCAGAAATGCCGTTATCATTATTCGATACACTTCTCTTCTCTCTATCAGCATATAAGAACGATGCACCGATTTGAACTTTTTCCGACATTGCATATCGTCCGCCAAGGGAGTAAGCCCATCCGTTAGAATCAGGAAGCTCAAAATTCAATGTTCTCTCCGGTACAGGCGTCTCAAAACGCACAAGACCCGCCATAACCGTCCATGCCGAATCATATTTGTGTGTCATTCCCAGACGGTAACTGTCGGTATCTTTCCAGCTTTTATCAATTGGATCATCAAACACACTTACAAAGGTTGCAAAGTTTGTCTTATCTCCCGAATACTCAAAATCAAGTTGACGATATTTTGACCAATAGGTTCGCTCATAGACTAGCTCTACAGTAGTCTTTTCATCAAAAGTATACGCAGCTGCAAGATTGAATGTTGCAGGAGTAGGAGCACTCACAGATACCGGCCCAGAATATGAGCCCCCAATATCATTTGACAAAGTCGCATCACCCTCAAGCTCAAGATCGATATACGAACGATACGTCGCTGCCAATGATAGTTCCTTTAAAGGTTTATAAGTCAAAGCCAGGTTATATCCGAAGTCTAAACCATCACCATTCATATCACGTTTCATGGTGGCCAAAGATGCAGGAGCAGTCGACTTGACTATTCCATCCGAATAGATCATTCTTAACCCTACTCCAATAGCAAGCTGTTCATTGACTTTGTAAGCAACAGTAGGATTAACTTCATAGGTCCTCAGGGTAAACTCTTCTGAAAATGTTTTTCCCGGTTGATCTTTCCAGCGTTTTGATAATCCCGCTGGGGAGGTCAATGCCAAACCAAAATGAAAATCATCAACTGAAGGAGAAACATAATAGAATGTTGGAACGAGAAAATTTTCTTTCTCAGATGATGTACTACTAACAGGACCTCCACCCACTGTCCCATCAAACTTGACTGACGTCAAATGTATATAAGTCAGATCAGCCTCAAACGAACCATTGCCTTTGTCAAAAGCCATATTCGCCGGGTTATAATAGGAAGCATCTGCTCCATGGGCATTTGCAACATAAGCCGAAGAGAGAGCAATTGCTTTTTGTGATTGTTCAGGCACCGTGTACCCACTCGCCATCAAAGCAGTCGCTGCCGTTAGGGACAATAATCCAAACTTCTTCATCTACTCCCCTTTGAGTATTAAATTATTTTAGACAGTTTAGCACAAATCATTTGGTATTGTGAATTTACACTGGTTCTTCCAAAGAGTATAACAGTGCTATCTCCTCTTTCCAGATACTCTCATCAATAGTCTCCAATATCAGCGGTATATCATCCATGCGTTCATCATTCATGATAAAACGAAAGGCATCCAGACCGATTTTGCCTTTTCCAATACTCTCATGACGATCCACATGTGAGCCCAGATCGGGTTTAGAGTCATTGAGATGCATTCCCATCAAATACTCAAATCCTACAATGTTTTCGAATTGGGCCATTGAGACATCGTAGGCTTCACGCGTTCGAATATCATAACCTGCTGTAAACATATGGCAAGTATCGATACATACCCCCACACGGCTTTTGTCTTCTATCTTGTCAATGATGTGTGCAAGATGTTCAAACCTCCATCCTAGGTTCGAGCCTTGCCCTGCCGTGTTCTCCATGACCAGCTTGACGTTCCTGGTCCTATCTATCGCATAGTTCATCGATTCAGCAATCGCATCCAGGCACTCCTCTTCGGAGATCTTCTTTAAAAAAGAGCCCGGATGAAAGTTAAGCCTATCCAAGCCCAAAAGATCACAGCGCTCAAGCTCATCAATGAAAGCATTGAGAGATTTTTCACGTTTATCCAACTCGGGGTGACCGAGATTAATAAGGTAAGAATCATGGGGGAGAACATGTTTCGGCTCAATACAGGCATTTTCCAACTCTAGCTTAAATCTGTCAATAGTCTCTGTATCCAGATCTTTTGCAACCCATTGACGCTGATTTTTCGTAAAAAGCGCAAAGGCCTGTGCTCCGATATTTTTTGCATTGATCGGGGCATTAAAAACACCCCCTGATGCAGAAGTATGCGCTCCAACGTACTTGTTACTCAATTATTATCCTTTCGTCTTTGAAATCTTTATCAAGAATCTATTCTGTTTATCTTTAAAGTATATCTGTCCATACTCGACTTTGTAAATGATATTGTACTCATCGCTTTTTATGTTTTGGATAAAACCGCCTTCTGTCTTTTGCAATGAAGCTTTCTCAAAGATGGGGCGTCCCAAAAGGACATTCAATATCAAATTGTCCGGGTAGGCAGGATGAAGGTAGTCTGCATTAAATTCGGACTTACTCAGGCATCCCTCATCTACACAAACCAAGGTACCAATTTCAATACTCTCTACCAGCTGCCCGGCTACAAACAAATCTGCCCGTACCGCATCAGCATTACGTCGCAGGTAACCAAGGTCTGCATATTTCAGCTTGGGTGTCTTAATAACGATCAGGCAGCTCTCATTGATCGCATACTGTTTAGGGGCACATCCCAAAAATATAAAGAGGTTAACCCATAGGATAAAGAATATTCGAATGGACTTCATCACAAGCTTTTAAAACCTCTTGGTTGAGTGTCAGATTCATAGCTTTGAGGCTATCATCCAATTGTTCAACTTTTGTCGCTCCGATAATCGTCGAAGCGACAAATGAAAACTGTTTAGACCAGGCTATAGCCAATGTAACTGGAGAAATACCCGCTTCCTGAGCTATCTTGATATATTCTTTTACGGATGCCAATGTCTTCTCATTTAAATAACGCGTGGCCTGCGCTCTGATACGAGGGTTGTCTGAACTTAGATAGGCTCTAAACCGTCCGTCTGTACCGAATTCATTATTGTATTTTCCGCTCAAAACACCTCCGGCAAGGGGAGAATAAGGCAAGAGAGAAATGTTTTCTTTTTCACACATAACCCGCATTTCATCTAGGAAACGGCGATTCAGCAGAGAAAAGTTGTTTTGAATGGACTCAAAACGTTTATATCCCTTCAGCTGTGCCGTCATATTTGCCTTTGTCATCCCATAAGCCGTATCATTGGAAGTTCCAAGATAACGGACCTTTCCCTCTTGGACCAGACGGTCAAAAGCTTCCATAGACTCTTCAATGGGTACAACGGTATCGGGCCAATGCATCTGGTACAGATCAATATAGTCTGTTTTCAGACGCTTTAGACTTCCTTCAATACCTTTGGTTATATGGTGCCTGTCAATCGCTGTCAAGCCATATCTCACAGGAGGGGTGTACCAACCAGAAGCAGCTCCGGCGACCTTTGTAGCGATGATCATCTTCTCCCGAGGCTTGTCCTGAAGCCATTCACCCACTATCTCTTCAGTCAAACCTGAAAGCTCAGCAGAAGGAGGTACAGGATAGAGTTCAGCTGTGTCAAAAAAGTTCACTCCCGACTCATAGGCCTTGTCCATGATCTTAAATGCCTCTTTTTTATCGCACTGACCGCCGAAGGTCATCGTTCCAAGACAAATAGGTGAAACACGCAAGCCTGTTTTTCCAATATATCGATACTCCATACCGCTCTCCTTTATCAAAGCATTCTATCTTTTTTTAACTTCAGGCTTTTTTTAAATAGCAAACTCATTTCTACTCATCCTTAGGCGATATAACTTTATTTTATTCAACTCCCTTTAAAAAAAACTCTGTTAACCTGTTAGCATTACATAAGTTGCTAGGTTCGAGAGTCATATGAGAAAATTTACTTTTATTAGTCTATGCTGTTCTATTCTACTCTACGCCAACGAACCTGAATTGGACACACTTTTCAACCTCTCCCTTGAAGAACTGATGAGTGTTGAAGTCACGACTGCCTCACAAGAGAAAGAGTCCCTTCTTGAAACACCGGCAATAGTATCTGTCATCACCGCTCAACAGCTTAAAGAGTGGGGTGTTCAAAATGTTTATGAGGCACTTGGCTATCTTCCGGGTATTGTCGTAAATGAAAGCTATATGGGATATAGTGTTGTCACCTTTCGCGGGGTCACTCCGGGACTTTTTAACACCAAAGCCCTTTTCATGATAAATGGGCATCCATCCTATGAACGTCTATTTGGTTCCGGACACACCGAATTTATCCCCATCGAAGCGATCGAACGTATCGAAGTCGTACGCAGCCCTGCTTCTTCTCTGTATGGGACCAATGCTATCAGCGGAGTCGTCAACATCATCACCAAACAGGGTGTTGAAAACGCCAATGAAGTGACCGCGCGTGTGGGCAGCCACGACCACTATTATGGTAACTTCAATCTGTATAATGCCAACATGACGCTTAGTGGAAGTATCCAAAGAGACAGGGGATACAATTATGGAGGGAGCATTGCCGAAAATCCAGGAGGACTTGTGGACACAACCACCTATCCTGCTCCACATATCATCGATCTTGATTATCAAGACGACCTTGCCAACCTCTTCCTGAATGTCCATGATGACACATGGACGATCAATGCCGCCTATTCAAAACATGAAGATGCACGCTTTGGGTTCAATCCATGGGTCTGGCTTAACGGAATCAATCAGCAAGAGTCTTTCTACCTTGATGTGAACAAGAATTTCACGATCGATGACGGTCAACTCAACCTTTGGCTGCGTTATGACTATGCTGACAAAGTCTATCATGCAGGAGAGTTCCCTTTTCCTGCCGGTACAGCTCATCCATCTGTAACCGGACGGACATCTACAGAGACGACAATGTACAATACTGTCCAACGCTACTCAGCTGAAGCCCAATACAAAAAGAAAGTAAATGATGCCTTCAGTTATATCATCGGTGCAAGTGGCGAATATGATGAGTCCACTTCTTTGGACTTCATTTATGACAGTGATGGGGCAAGAAATAATAATGGTGGATTCACCCTATCCCCACATACAAAAACATTTGCAGCTTACGGACAGATAAAATATCATTTTAACGAAGATTGGCTTGGAATTGCAGGAGTTAGAGGTGAAGACAATGATATCGTCGGCTATAGCGGTATTGTTCCCCGTTTAGGCCTGACCTACAGGGCAGCCAAAAACACCTATATCAAGGCCCTCTATAGTGAAGCCTTTAGAACCCCTGTCTTTCTTGAACAATATGTCTATGTACCGGGCTTTACATTCGGAAATATGAATCTAGACAGAGAAGAAATTAAAAACTATGAGCTTGCCTTAGATTCTGCTCTTAACAAGGAAAACCAACTGCAGCTTACCTTGTTCTATCTTCAGTTGCGTAAAGAGATCACCAGACGACCAGCCAGCGGCACAGCAACCGAGTACTTCAATGCACCGGGAAGGGACATGTACGGTATTGAGGCCGAATGGAAATCAATTCTAAATCAAAACTTCGAGCTAATGCTCAATGCTGCCTACTCTAATGGTCAAGACAAAACTACTGAGTACCTTGAACCAGGGTTTGACGGTGATGCCCCCTTTATCGCCAACTATACCGCTAATGCCGTATTGACATACCATATGAACAATCAATGGAGCACTACACTTTCCGATCAATTTATTGGTTCAAAAGATTATGTACTTGATGGAGGCTCAAAAGGTTCCATTGACAACTATAATCTGGCTAATCTTGTCATCACCTATTCAAACTTCCCTTTTGAAGGAAGTCTGATCGTTAAGAACATATTTGATGAAAAGTACACCTATCCCGAGCCGGTAAGACGAAATCTTGATGAGATTCCGGGTGGACCAGGGACTACCGCCTATATGACGCTTCGCTATAAATTTTAATCCTCTTTCACATGGCAGAGTGCCATATTTCTTACTATTGTCTTGATGAACACCCTATACTGCGTTCATGAAAATACACATAGACCTTGACTGTTTTTTTGTCTCAGCCGAGCGTATCATCGATCCCAGTTTAAAAGGCAAACCTGTCGGTGTCGGAGGACGTTCGGATCAATATATCTTTTCCAGACAGAGTACCCATCAAAGCATGAGTCTCGCCAATAACGGTGCTTTTGTGATGAACTTTTTTCAAGACACCCCTTCCAGCGGGCAGAATGATCTCAATCGTTTTATTGATCCGGACGGACGTATTCGAGGTATCCTCACAACGGCTTCCTATGAAGCCAGGAAATTCGGAATCAAAACGGGAACAACTATCAATGAAGCATTGAGAAGATGTCCTCACATCATCATCAAAAAGCCCAACATGAAACTCTATCAAAAGCTCTCACATGAATTACATGAGTTTTTACGGCTTCGTATTCCTCTGCTTGAACAAGGAAGTATCGATGAGTTTTACGGAGACCTTGGTGGATGGGTGGAAGAGAAGGATGTACCGTCCTTTATTAAGGCCCTGCAAGACGAAGTACATACTAAACTCGCCCTTCCTATATCTATCGGTGCTGCCCCAAGCAAATATACCGCGAAACTTGCCACAAACCATGCAAAACCCTTTGGTATAAAGACTGTTTTCAGGGATGAGGTAGATGCCTTTATCCATAATATTCCCCTGACAGACTTTCCCGGAATCGGAAAAAAGACAGCGAAAAAACTCCATGGCTATGGCTTACAGACACTAGGAGATATTCAAAATGCCAAAGAGCTCTTCTTGCATCAGACAAAATCTGCGTGGGATCTCTACCTTAGAGTCTGCGGGATTGACAAAACACCCATAGAAAAAGAACACATACGCAAGTCCATCGGCATATCGCGTACTTTTGATCCTATACACGATAGACAAGAGGCCTTGCGTCGTCTCGTAATTTTAAGTAGACATCTCAGTTTTGCTATTATGAGGATGGATGTCATCCCCACTCTCTTTCATCTGAGTCTCTCTTATGAACTCCAACACAAAGGCAAGGCAAACATCTCACTTAATAGACTCTTTAGTGAAAAGTTTTTTAAAGATCTTTGTGTCGCACTGTTCAAAGAGGCTGACACCTTTCCATCCTTGCGTATTATCCGCATCAGCATCTCTACCTCACAATTTACACTACACTCTCATCGTGCTCTCTCGCTTCTTGAGTTTGAACAGGACAGGAAACAGTACACACTGACACAAAAAACGAAAAAGCTTCGGGAAAAATATGGTTTGGACACTTTACGATGGGGAAGTGAAATTTAATGTTAAAATTTCAACATGGCAAAAAAGAAACGAGTAATCAACCTATCAGAACAAAACATCTCCTACATAGAAGATGAAAGAGAGATCAGAATCATCTCTTTTAATCCTAATACTATGGAAGTTGATGTCTCTATAAAAGTCGAAGGGGAGAAAAAGCATGTCATGAAACTTCCCTTTGCCCATCTTCCAAAAGAGATCAAGAGACTTGTACGACCACTATAATATGCTACACTTTCACAAATCAACTCAAGGACTACTATGACAGAATTTAAAAACGTAACCGTTGCCAGAGCAGCGAACTTTTATTTCGACGGTAAGGTTACAAGCCGTACACTGACTTTCGAAGATGGATCCATCAAGACACTAGGTGTCATGATGCCAGGCGAATATGAGTTTGGTACTGCTGACAGAGAGCTTATGGAGATTACAGCAGGTGAACTTGATGTCAAACTTCCAGGTTCAGACAGCTTTGTGACAATCAAAGGTGGAGAAGAGTTTAAAGTGCCTGCTAACTCAAAATTTCAAGTCAATGTTAAAAGTGTCACTGACTACTGTTGTTCATACTTTAAAGACTAAATATGAATCCTATTGACAATACTTCACAAACAGGCGGAGTCGACTTTACCATCTGGCTTGTCATGTTTGGCGTATTGATCGTCGTTGCACTTGTATTAGCTTATATGAGTCGGGGTATGGAAAAATAAAAATGACAGGCCTTTGAAGAGAGTGCCTGTCTTAAAAAAGTGGGATGAGTCTTATTTTAAAAGCTTCATCGCCTCTTTATGCTTTGCCACTTCTGCCGGTTCAAGTCCGTCAATCTCTGCTTCAGCATACGCAAATGCGTTCATACCCTCGGTATCTTTCAGGTTTTTATCTGCACCATGTTTAAATAACAGATCAATCATCTCAACATAACCGCTTTCAGCTGCAGCCATTAAGACCGTATATCCCTCATCATCTTTAGCATTGACATTCGCACCCTTTTTCACGAGGTATTGAACAATCTTGAATGCATCTTTTTTATGATTTTGGGCCGAGTGCATCAAAGCGGTATAACCGCCACCGTCCGTCATGTCGATTTTGGCCCCTTTATCGACGAGTAATCTGACAATGTTTAATTGCCCTTGCTGAACCGCGATAATCAATGGCGTATTCTCATTTTTCGTCTGTATGTTCAAGTCCGCATGCTGCTCAATAAGCTTAACTGCTACCTTGACATTACCCTCATTACTGGCATAGATCAAAGCACTGTAGCCTGCACTGTCTTGTGCATTTACATCCGCACCCTTTGCGAGCAAGAAGTCTACAATATCCGTACTGTTGTTTTTTGAAGCCCACATCAAAGCGGTCGCTCCACCTTCACCAGCCATATTCACATCGGCACCGGCTTTCACCGCGGCCTTTACATTCTCTAGACTACTGTTTTTCGCCGCGACGATCAGTGCCTCTTCATTAGCGAAAGAGAAGAGATTGAATATCATTGCAAGCAGTGAAAAATATGCTACAAACTTCATAACGTCACCTTTTAAAATTATTGAGCGACGTTATATCACATTATCTATTAATAATCTTTTACGCTTTTACAAAATAATGTATACTTGCAAAATGAAAAAACTTCCGATATTTTATATCCAAAATGATCAGTCCATCATAAAGATCACAAGATGACAATTACCCATCAACCAGCTTCATTCAAGGGCTATACCAAAGAGGGACTCACTTTTTTACAAGAACTTCGAGGCAACAACACAAAAGAGTGGTTTGAAGATAGAAAACATATATATGAAGAGCATATTTTGGAACCAAACCGTGCCTTTGTCATCGAGATGGGCGAACATATCCAAGCCTTGGTCCCTAGCATTAACGCTGTCCCAAAAATAAATGGTTCACTATACCGTATTTACAGGGACACCCGTTTTGCCAAAGACAAGACCCCTCTAAAAACACATACCGGTGTTGTCTTTTGGCAAGGCAAAGGAAAACGTACACAGTCTTCAAATTTTTATACCCGGGTAACACCACAGGAATATGTTATTGGAGCGGGTATCCGTAAGTTTGACACCTTCTTGCTATCAACCTACAGAGACTATATCCTAGACCTTGACAATGCTGACAAGCTTTATGCGATTTTACAAAGATGCCAACAACAGGGGTATAACATCATTCAACCATCATACAAACGGCTTCCAAGAGGATTTGACAGAACCTATCCATACCCCGATTTAGCCCTGCTTGACGGAATGGTCGTCAATAAAAAATTCGTTCCCGATCAGACCTATTTCTCTGCTGACTTCATCCACAGATGTTTTAATATATACGAGGAACTTTTACCACTGCAACAATGGCTCTACGAGATGACCTTGACTAAAACCGATGAAGAGTAGCTTTAGAGCATACTCTCTTTATCGTAACTCTTTTCCCCCTTTAAAATCAGATCTAACTTTATTTTTATTTTGATATTAAATTTTTGCTGTGCTAGGATTGTCTTACAGAGATGATGTCAAGGAGTAGATATGAAGACCTATATAAAATTCAAAATGAATGAACTCAACGGTGTTGTAAAAGCTCTGCAGGAGATAAGAGTAGCAGTGGGAGCGCGATACGGGGCCGAAATAACAAGGTTTATCAATACCGTCTCTTCCAAAAGTATCAACACCTCTTTATCACTCAAGAGAAGTAACCTTGAAAAACTTTCAACAGAGTTGCATACACTTGAGCTTCGTCACGGTATCAGCCTGGGTCAGACGATTTATCATTTTATGCATTCTTTTCATCGGCGATAGAGAAAAATCAAAACCTAGTCCACCTTTGTCGTATAAAGCTCATTCGTCTTTTGTGAAAGTGAACTCATCAATATAAGCTGCCCCATCTGTTGAAAGAACTGCTCGATATCACTATTACTCCCTTGGATTACTTTATGAAAAAGCTCCATAAAAAGTTCTCTCTTCTCTGTCTTCAGAAACGCCTCTATAATCCATTCCAGCGTTAATGTATAAATCTCTCCATTAATCTCATACTCAACACTTGAGACCGGATTGATATCATGCTCCAATAGAGACTCTTTACACTCTTGTAATGACATGTCACCTCATATCTTAAACCTTTTAGTCCTTAACAGACTAAGAGGGTATAATTTTAACTATAATAGTACAGTACGACTAAAACGTCTCTAAAGGTTTCTTTTTTTATGCCATATCTCTTGCTTATTTGTACTGTTTTGCTCTTAGCAATGTCTGTCTTTCATAAACTTTTCCCTCCAACAATAGACACATTAAAACCAAACTATCTAAAACTCGAGCATAAAGATGGCAATGCCTTATTATGTTCTGCTACAGCCAAAGTGGCCTATGCAAACAGCCAAAAAGAACTTATTACTATAAAGAGTTATTGTGGCATCCTAAACTCATGGCAGGAGGTGTCTCACATAAATATCAATAAAAAACACCTTGACACCGAATTTTCTACTCTTACATACACTGATTATATGACGCAAGCAGAGGCGCAAAAGAAAGATGGCCAATATCGTGATTGCATACAATCTCTTGAAAAGGCCATCTATCACCGTCCGAACAGTGAAGAAGCCTATCTTCAGTTGGCACATAGCTATAAACACTTAGGCGACAGAGCATTATCCCTTAAACACTATCACAAAGCCCTTGCAATTAATCCCGCCTCTTACCAGGCTCATCGGGGCATAGCTCATATGTACCTTGAGGATGAAGCCTACCAAAAAGCTCACACCCACTTACAAAGGTCACTGAGCATCAAACCGGATGCTCAAAGCTACAGCACCCTTGCACAAGTGGAACTTATCCTTGGGAAGACCGAACAGGCAGTGACTAGTTTTGAACACTCTTTGAATGAAGAGAACAACAATACCCTTGTCTTAAACAAGCTAGGTCTCTTATATTGGCAGAAGCACGATTACAAAAAAGCGGCTGATGTCTTTGAAAGGGCCTATAAAACCTCTCCAGAAGATTCAACTCATCTTTTGAACTATTATGAGATATCATTGATAGAACCGACACCATTAAGCGAACAGGAGAAAGACAATTTTCTCAAGATGTTTTCAGATAAAAAATCCGTTCTAATGGTCTTTCATATGCTGCATATCATTGAAAAATCCATTAGGCAGGAAGAGACCTTTGCGCTGCAACAGCAGTGGAGTCATAATTACGCAGGAGTGAAGCTCAACTGGTCTTTAAGCCAGATCCTCTCATGGCTCAATACCAGTACACTGGATGAAGAGAGGAAATTCAGTATTAAAAAAGTCATCAGGTTTTTTATTGCCTATCAACAGGCCTATAATCTTGAACATCAAACAATCCCAACAGGAGAAAACATATGAGTCTTTGTGGCATCGATGAAGCAGGTCGCGGACCTATCGCAGGAGCGCTAGTAATGGCAGGTGTGATTTTACATCAATCCATACCGGAGCTCAATGACTCCAAACAACTCAGTGAAAAAAAACGTGAAAAGCTTTTTCCTCTGATCATTGAAAACGCTGATTATCACATTGTAAAGTTCAGCGCTCAAGAGATAGATGAGATGGGTATTTCCCAATGCCTGGCAGCAGGTTTGGAAAGTATTATGAAGCATCTGCAAAGTGATGATTTTCTTTTTGACGGGAATTCGACCTTTGGTGTTCAGGGCTTGAGGACGATGGTCAAAGCCGACGCAAAGATTCCTGAAGTTTCGGCAGCATCTATTTTAGCTAAAGTTACTCGCGACAGAGAGATGGTAGAATTCGCGAAGATGTTTCCTCAATATGGATTTGAGGGACATAAAGGGTACGGGACAAAACTACATGTAGATGCCATCAAAAAACATGGCTATTGCGATATTCACAGAAGAAGCTTCAAACTCAAAGCGCTTCAACCGACCCTCTTTTAAAAGGAGAACTATGAAATCATTAGAATATATACAGATGGCACTTGATGCCCTTGATAAGGAAGTTGAGTCCTATGTCATGGATCTAAATATGAACATGACAACTAAAAACGAGAAGATGCTTCCCCTGCTTCAACAAAAGCGTGTGCTCGAACAGACGAAAGAAGATTTGATCTACCTCAGAGACAATCCACCGTCAAATGCAGGCCAATGTACTATGTACAAACATCGCTAATCTTTTACTTTTACTTTTATTTAATGCTGATGTCGTTAGCATAGGTAAATCAAATCTAAAGAGTTAGTATGTTGTCTCAGCTTCAAATACACGATAAAAACATCCTTATTGTTGATGACAATGCGACTAATATTCTTTTGATACAGGCTATTTTAGAAGGTAAGGGGTTTAACAATATCTACAGTGCATCCTCTGCTCTAGAGGCCTATGAGCTCTTAGAACATGAAAAAATCAACCTTATTCTTATGGATGTCATGATGCCCGAGATTGATGGCTTAGAAGCAACCGACGCCATCAAATCAAACGCGAAATATGCCCATATACCCATTATTATGGTCACGGCTACTGATGATGATGATATCCTGAAAAAAAGTTTTGAGTTCGGCGCCTCTGACTTTATTAAAAAACCGGTCAACCAGGTTGAACTGATCGCTCGGGTTACGACCATCTTGCAAAGTCAGCTCAAAGACGACTTTATTCTCCAGCATTCACGTTTTGATGCGATGGAAGAGATTATCGGGATGCTTGCACATCAATGGCGTCAGCCCTTAAGTGTTATAAGTACAATCGTCAATACCATCCAAGTCCAAAAAGCACTATCGACTTTAAATGATGAGGAACTCGACAAATCTCTTGAAAGCATTAGCCACCATGCGAAAGCCCTCTCTGAAATGATCTCTAGATTTCGGGCTTTCTTTAAAACCGATACCGCTGCAAGCCTTGCAAGCCCTAACGATGCGATATATGAAGCGACCGAACTGATGAAAGAGGACCTTCAACACCACCAGATCAACTTAGAGCTTAAGCTGGAGGAAATCAGACCCGTCTTCTATATACAGAACCTTTTAGTGCAAGTCCTGACCAACCTTATCACAAACTCAAGGGAAGCCACTGAACGTAATCATATCAAAGATGCCCAGATTATTATCGGTTCCTCTTGTCAAGGAGACAAGATCGCTATCTCCGTTGAGGACAACGCGGGTGGCATCGATCAGAATATTATTGAACATATTTTTGAACCATATTACTCAACAAAGATAGAAAAGAATGGCAAAGGGCTGGGTTTATATCTAGCAAAAAGCCTCTTGACCCAACAGCTTCAGGGAGAAATCTCCGTTGTAAGTCACGACAGCAGGACCAAATTTCTCATCACCTTTCGCGCTAGCGAAGATGATAAAGAACAAACCTCTTGATTTCCGAAATCACATTTTTTTAAAAAGAAGATTGTCAAGACTCAGACGACCTCCGCCTTGCGTCACTAATACCATCAACATTGCCATATAATACATCACCATCTCATATCCGTTTTGCAGTATTACAACCGTACCTTTTATTGCCTCGCCGTTAATATAGGGATCATTCCATTCACTATCTGGTGAAACCATATGAAAACCATTCCCTCCATGCACGGTCACAATAGCAACAATAAGTATAATAAGCAAAGGAACAGATATAAGCCGGGTACACAAACCAATCGCGAGGAGTATAGCCCCGACAAGTTCCGTACCGGCCGTCATATACGCATTGAAAAGAGGCAAAGGAATACCTAAATACTCAAAAAAGCCCGCTGTTTGATCAATATTGGATAACTTCGTCATTGCAGGACCATAAAAAGTATAGGCGAGAATGACTCGCAAGAATAAAAGAGGAAAATCCTTGCCCTTTTCAAAAAGTGCTGTTGTCTTGTCATAGATCTCTTTAACACACATTATATACTCCTTACTATGGTAAACAATATTCAATCTATGTTAGTATCTTCTAAATATAATAGTCCAAGACAGCATGCTTTACATTATATGCTGTCTTGATTTGAAAGTTCCTATTTAGAACCGCATTTTCCAGCACCACATTTACCGGATTTTTCTTCTTTCTTTGACTTTTCACTTTTGCCTGCACCACACTTGCCGGCTTTCTCATCCTCTTTTCCGTCACCACATTTACCGGCTTTCTCTTTTTTCTCACCGCCACATTTGCCTGCACCACACTTGCCTTCTGATGCGAATGATGCTGTTGCACCCACACCTACCATCAAAGCTGCACCCAAAAGCAGTGTCGCCAATTTTGTTTTGTTAATCATTCTCTATCCTTTAAGATTCTTTTTACTCGCTTCAATAACGCCTATGCTACTTTTCCCGAGACGGTAAATACATAAGAATTACTAATAAGAGTTCACACTTATTGTAACCAAATAAAGTAATTATTGATAACTTTTTGTGATAATCACATCATAACGCTTTTCATGTGGAGTGTTTGTGTAATGCATACGAAACTGGTCTTAAAAGATTTAAACAGATGTTAGAGTTTGTTTGAAAGTTTGAAAAAGAGTAAAAGACTCCCCTCCAGATACCTGCGGCACATGATGAAACCTGGTGTGCTGCTACGTTCCCGTCCTGACACGCTACCAGATAAGACCATTGCACAGGTCTAAAGGGAAGCATTCAAGGTATCAATACCATACCCTCAATGCTTTTGAGGTCGATATTATAGCTCAAACCAAGCCAGAATAAACTTAAATACTATAAACTGATACTGTCAATAGCCTTTTTGATACTTTCGCATGCGTCCTTATAGGGGAACTCCTCTTTGTTACCCTTTGCTGAGAGCTCCATCTCTCTGGCCAATAGATACATCTCATCAAATTTAAGATTCCCCGATGATCCCTTGATGGAGTGTGCTATAGAGGCTATTTCATTATAGTTCTTACTTAAAACAGCAGCTTCAAGCTGCTGAAGCAATCCCATGCTCTCTTGTACAAAACTCTTCACTAGTATTGGGATATGTTTACTGTTAATGCCTATCTTTGAAGCCATCTCCTCTGCTGAGATATTGGTATAACTCGGCAATTCTATATTATGACTCATTCTTTTCCTTTCTTCGGTAAAAACTTACTTAAGACCTCTTTGAGCTTGGAGTTATCGGTTTAACCATGTAACTACCATCTAAAATGCTCTCTTTGGTATCTTCATTAATAAACTTATGCTCTTTTTAGGTTATTAATCAGATTCCTTGAGCGAATTAAAAATCATCTCTTTAAAGGAATATAATAACCAAAGAGAAAGAAAAACAACTTAAAAGACTTAAAAAGAATATTTATACAAATAAGCTACAATTGCTCCAATGAACACGAAGGCCTAGACATGCGTTTCTTATTTTTATTGATCCCTTTTCTATTGTGGGGAGTTCCCTTCCATTCTGAGGAACAAGCCAATCGTATAAGCTCCTCTGTTGTAAAGATCTTTACTGTCTCTGTCAAGCCAAACTACTATCAACCCTGGCAGATGCGGTCACAAAAGTTTTCAACAGGTTCAGGAGTCATCATCGATGATCATCTGATTCTCACTGCCGCACATGTCGCCTCCAATGCTGTCTACCTCGAAGTCAAAAAAAGCACCAACCCAAAAAAGTTCATCTCTCATGTCAAGTGGATATCGCATGACGCCGACCTTGCACTTCTTGAAGTCGAAGATGAGAGC
Organism: Sulfurimonadaceae bacterium; assembly: GCA_041548245.1. Lineage (GTDB taxonomy): Bacteria > Campylobacterota > Campylobacteria > Campylobacterales > Sulfurimonadaceae. Next base: position 1,837 of record JBFESZ010000032.1, on the reverse strand, counting down.
TTTTTCAAAGGAACCAAGCCTTTAAGTTTAGGTAAGATGCCTCATCGTCAAGACGGCGTTGCAGTATATGGCTATCCTAAAGGGGGAAACGAGATCTCGATTACTCAGGGTATCATCTCTCGGATCGAACAGACCCGCTATGTACACAGTGACTTTGACCTGCTTGCCCTACAGATTGATGCCGCAATCAATCCGGGAAATAGCGGTGGGCCCGTCTTTAATCAAGAAGGAAAGATCATTGGAATCGCAATGCAGTCGCTCTCTTCTGCAGATAACATCGGCTATCTGGTTCCCACTCCTGTCATCAAACATTTTTTAGACGATATCAAAGATGGACAATACGATGGCTTTCCTGACGATGGGCTCTATATTCAGAGTATGGAGAACCAAAGTCTCAAAGAGTATTACCAAATGGGAGAAAAAAGTGGTGTACTCATCACCAAAATCATTCCGGGAAGCTCATGTGATGGTTATTTAAAAAAGCATGATGTCCTATTGGCCATTGACGGGGTAAATGTTGCCGATGACGCCACCATCTTGATGGAGGACAATGGCCGTGTAGCTGCCGATTACCTGATACGGTCACATCATATCAACGATTCCTTTGAGGCCACTTTCCTTCGCAAAGGGAAAGAGCACAAGATAAACATTCCACTTAAGAGGTCCGTTGCCCTTGTGCCCTATGAACATGAACAGCGTCCGCGGTATTATATATTTGGCGGAATCGTATTTATGCCTTTGAGTAAGAATTATCTCTACGAATGGGGTCGGAACTGGTTACAAAAAGCGCCTATTCACTTTGTGGATACAGTCAAAAACAATAACCTTCCCAGCACAGAACGTCGAGAAGTCGTCTTTATCCAGAGCATCCTGGCCGATAGAGAAAATGCGGGCTATGAATTTGCCCATGCCGATGTTCTTGAGGTCAATGGCATCAGAGTCGACTCTTTTGCGACCTTGGTCAACACTATCGAAACAACGGCAGATAAAGAAGTGAGACTGACGCTTAGAGGGGGAAGTCTGATTGTACTTAATAAAGAAAAAGCGATGCAGGCCAATCAACGTCTCTTAAAACGCTATAGTATAAAAAACAGTGCCTATCTCAGAGAGTAACTATGCTGTACATTACCTGTGCCTTTGAAGCTGAAGCGCGTGCCATCATCGATTATTATAAACTCACAAAGAAACAAGTCAATCCGTTTGCCCTCTTTCAAAACGATCAGATGCATCTGCTAATCTGTAAAATGGGGCCACATAATGCCAAAAATGCCATTGAGTACTTTTTAAAGACCTATCCCCCTGCAAATGATGACAGTTTCTTAAACCTTGGAATCTGTGCTGGCCAAGATACCTATGAGATAGGAGAACTCGTGCAAGTCAGAAACCTTCAAAATCATTTGCTCCATTATCAACTCCATACGCTTCCTTCGGATATCAAAAAGGTGTCATGCTATAGTTCCTCACAAGCCCTTGACAACCCATCATCTACAGATATCGCAGAGATGGAGGCCCTAGCTATTTACGAAAGTATTTCCATGTATTTTAAACCAACAAAGGTCAGCTTTCTCAAAGTCGTCTCCGATCATTTTAAACCTTTCAAGCCAAACAAACAGTTCATCATCGATCTCATACGCGGCAATATCAATGCGATCAAAGAGCATATCAACCAATTGACAGGAGTACATCATGCCCAATAAAACGGCCTTGGTAACGGGAAGCAGTTCCGGCATAGGAGAAGCGATATGCCATACGCTTCTTGCCTTAGGCTACAAGGTTTTCGGCCTTGCCCGGCGAGAGCAACAACGAATCCAAAATGCCTCCTTCTATCCTATTGTCT
>JBFESZ010000031.1:0-20131 GCA_041548245.1 Sulfurimonadaceae bacterium | reverse complement strand
TCCCTTGCGTGCTTGTACCATCACCAAGGAAGCCTTTCTATCAACCTTGGGGTGCACAAACTGTACCGTCTCGATTGTCAACTTGGCAGCAGCAAGGCCTATACAGATACTTTGAAACTGCTGCGGATCATAACAAAAGATAAAATGACCTCTGGGCCCCAAAAGTTTGGACACCCTTTTAAAGAACCTGTCCATTGGCAGATGTACATTATACCTCGCAGTATGACGCATCTCATTCTCGCTTTTGGAAGAACCCTCATGGTAAAAAGGCGGGTTTGAGATGATCACATCAAACCCCTTCTCATCCTCAAACTCCAAGAAGTCACCCTGATGCATTCTATACTCGATGCCATTAACTTCAGCATTCTTTGAAGTATATTGGCAAAATGCCCACTGTTTATCCACCCCTTCAGCCTGAACATTGTTATCACGTGCAACAAGAAGCCCCAGAACTCCACAACCGCTTCCAACATCTAAAAGTCTTCCTTTGATATTGAAAGAAGAGATGAAATCATAAAGATATACAGAATCACTGTTGTAACAATATCCCTCTTGGGGCTGATATAAAAGCAGGCTTTTTTCCTTGTTTGGGTATACTTCTTTTTAAAAAAAGTGATTATATCCAAATAAAGGTTAAAAATGATTATCATCCCTGCACGGCTTGCTTCCTCGCGTTTTCCAAAAAAAGTTTTGGCTGATATTGGTGGGCTTCCAATGGTCATCAGAACAGCTAAACAGGTGGAGCATTTGGATGAAGTCGCTATTGCGACTGATTCACAAGAGGTAATCGATCTATGTAAAAAATATGGTTACAAAGCGATGATGACCTCAGAGACTCATAAAAGCGGGACAGATAGAATCAATGAAGCGGCACAGATACTCAACCTTCAAGATGATGATATCATCGTGAACATCCAGGCTGATGAGCCTTTCATCGAACCCGAAGTCGTTGATTCTGTGATCAAACGTCTTAAAGAGCTGCAAAATCAAAAAGCCGACTTCATAATGGCCTCATGCTACAACGCTATCAACAATGAAGCCGCTCAAGATCCCAATCTTGTCAAAGTGATCATGGATGCTGACCATAACGCCATCTACTTTTCGCGTAACCCTATCCCATTTAACAGAAGCGGTTCAGCCACCTACTTCGGCCACATAGGGATATACGGGTTTACAAAAAAAAGTCTGCATGATTTTTGTGAACTTGATGATGCCCCTATCGAGGACATTGAAAAGCTTGAGCAGCTCCGTGCCATCTACCATGGCAAGAAAATCTCTATGGTCAAGGTCGCCAGTACCGGATTTGGAATTGACACTGAAGAGGACCTCAAACGTGCCAAACAGATCTTTCTAGGTGAAGAATAATCACTTTAGAATCTTTCTTTCCAATACATACAGATTGTTGCTCGGATGACAGGCCGTTTTGAAGAGCTCTTTGAGCTCTCTGTCATAGGTCATCACATAGATGTCTGAATCATGAGGAGCCAGCTCTTTGAAATTTTGCAACAGGACTCCATCCGCCACATTCTTTCCATGATCACATTTGGTAAAATGAAACGAATTCAAGGTCTTTGAAAAGTCATACAGGTCAGCTTCCCATTCGGCTTTAAAAAGATACAGGGAATCGGGGTTGCATGCGATATAGATAGATTCATCTTCTATCTCAAAAGGCTCTATGATGTGTGAGAACATCGGCGAGACATTGGAAAAGTTTTCGATATCCCAGAAGAGATAGGCTTTCTTTGTCTTGGATGCTTCCTGCTTGTTAAAGAGTCTCAGATGTTTGCCTATATCAAGATTGACATAGGCATTGTCATTGACAAACTCTATATGCTGTTTCAGATGACGCGCATCATCACTGTTTTTTTTAAATATATCACACATCTCAATATACATCTGAAGCTCAAGCAGTTCATTCTCAGAACCTCCCGGACGATAATGATCAAAACTTTTAATCTTTTCAGGTGAGAACAGAAGTTGTACACTGAATTTTTCACGTGCCTTGAAGGCACGGATAACACGGACAAAAATATTATAGGCATTTCGTGTCGGAGCAAGCTCTACGGTTCCATAATATTTTTTGTTGATAACGATCTTTTTCATAGTAAGGATTATATCCAAGATTTTCTACTTCACTCCTATGCACTTCTCTTCCTGTAACAAACCTCTTTGAATGCTTCTAACATCTTTTAATTGAGATTTCTGTACACTTACATGAAAATAGTTTAAAAGATATGAAGATGCTCTATTTCCCTGATAAAACAAAAAAATCTATCGATTTGAGACTTAAATGATTTCCATCGCAATAATTGGTGGCGGTGCCGCAGGTTTGATGGCTGCCATTACCGCTTCTAAGACCGGGGCAAAAGTACATCTTTATGAGCAGAACAGTAAACCTGCAAAGAAAATACTGGCTTCTGGTAATGGGCGTTGCAATATCTCTAACATTCTAGTAAGTACTGCTGACTATGCTGGTCAACGACCCGAGTTTGCCGACTTTGCACTGAATAGCTTCAGTTTCGCACAACTTCAAAAGTTCTGTAAGAGTATCGGCCTTTTATTCAACATACTCGATGATGGGCGCGCCTATCCCCTTTCAAACGAAGCCAAATCCGTTGCCCTGGCTTTTCAGACCTATGCCCTTGCGTGTGGTGTAGAGATCTTTAACGAGTACACCATCACCCAGCTTGAAAAAAAAGAGGGGCTCTTTTTTCTTCATACCGCCCTTAATATATCCGAGGGGTATGAGAAGGTCCTTATCTGTACAGGAAGCGAAGCGGCTCCCCAACTCGGTGGTTCCGCTTCAGGTTATGAGCTGGCATCAGGTTTTGGACATACCATTGTACCCACCTACCCTTCCTTGGTGCAACTACATCTAAATTCGTCGCTTCATGAGAAGATGTCCGGTATCAAGCTTGATGCCGAGGTCTCACTCTTTATTAACACTCAAAAAGAGCATCGTGTCAAAGGTGATATTTTATTTACAAAGTACGGTATCTCAGGGTTTGCCATCTTGGATATTTCCCAAATAGCTTCGGAAGCACTTCTTAATCACCAGCTTGTTGATATTGCTTTGGATCTTCTTCCAAAGTTTGACAGACAAGCCCTGAGTTCACAGCTGTTGCAGATGGCACAAAACCTGCCTGCACATCCTATTGAGATCATACTATCAGGCCTTCTTCCCATCAAACTCTGTAGAGTCCTACTTGAAGATGTAAAAATCGATACACAAACTCCGGGTAAAGATATGCATACTAAAATGGCTAAACAGATCGTCACAAAGATAAAAGATTGGCGATTTGAGGTAAATGATACCCATGGTTTCAAACATGCCGAGGTCAGCGGTGGAGGGATCAATACAGATGAAGTCAATGAGAAAACGATGGAATCAAAAAAATGCAAGGGCCTTTACTTTGCCGGAGAGGTCCTGGACATCGTCGGGAGACGCGGCGGATTTAATTTTCACTTTGCCTTTTCAAGTGCTTATCTCGCAGGCAAGTCAATGAGTCAATAACGGACTTCAAACTCTCCCGAAAATTCTTCATTAGATTGATACTGTTCGATATTATCCACGCGTGAACCGACAGAACCTTTCTCAAGTATGTCGATAAAATAGGCGAAGTCATCATCCTTCAGGGTGACGCCCGCTTCCACACAGCCATCATCAAGATTTTTCACATAGCCGCTAAATCCCTTTTTTCTGGCATTCTCACATACTGCTTTTCGATACCAGACGCCTTGGACCTTTCCCGATATTATGAATTGATAACTTCCCATATCCAAATCCTTTGAGTTATGATAACATATCCTTATGACAAGAACAACATTAGGTATCGACCTTGGCGGATGTATGAGTGGAAACTCGGCTTTTGCACTGATAGCCTGGGATGAGAAAGAGACAAAAGTCATTGAGCTTTTCAAAGAGCCCAAGCACAAAGAGCATCATGCCTGTACAGCCTTTTTAAAAGAGGTGCTGACAAGATATGACTTTGATGCCGTTGGCATTGATGCCCCTTTTTCTCTGCCCAAACCGCTTATGGACCCATCATTCAAACCACCTTCAAGGGAAGGTTCCGGAGAGATCATCAATCCATATCTTTTTCGCTACAGCGATTATTGGTTGTATAAGACTTACGGTCTGCGCCCCATGCCTCCAGCTGGTGACAGAATAGGACGGCTGACTGCCAGAATGGTAGAGCTACTTCATTTCTTTGATTATCACGAGCCCTTTGTTAAGCTTCCTCAAGGACAAAGAGCCATATACGAGGTCTATCCCAAGCAGATTGCCCTGGCATTGGGATATAAGAACTATAAAAAAGAGTACACAGAGATTTTAAACAAATTGGGTATTGCTGATATACAAGATGACCATCTTGTTGATGCCGTCTTAGCTGCCTTTGCTACGAAGGAGATACTTAATGGGAACACCATCGAACCTGTGTTCGAGGCCGAAGGTGAAGGTTGGTGCTATCCCCTTGAGTTTCACATACCATGATATCTTTAGATACTTTTAACAAAAGGGTTGATAGGATTGTTTCATTATGATTATTAAATCGATAGAGAACCTTGGTGAACTGACCCTTCGTTTTTTAAATATCTTCTACGAAGCACTCTACTTTACCTATCAATGTCTCTTTAAGATATTTCAAAGAGGCGCTTACAATTCTGCCACCCAGGACATCCTAATCAAACAGATCTACTTTACCGCTGTTCAGGTGCTGCCTCTACTTCTTCTTCTAGGTGTCGTTTTCGGTACCATCATTATCGCCTTGATTGTGCACTTTGCACTCGATTATGGTCTCAAAGACCATCTGGGCACCTTTATTATCCGTATTGTCCTAAACGAAGTCGCACCTTTGAGTACCGTTTTACTCGTCGCCCTGCGCTCAGGTGCTGCCATCAATACCGAAATAGCCGTCATGAAGGTCTCTAATGAGCTTAACACATTAAAAGCCTTTAAGATTGATATGATTGAATACCTGTTTTTGCCTCGTATTATCGCCGGTATCATCTCTCTTATCATGTTGGCTTCGCTCTTAAGCATCATTATGCTCTTAAGCGGCTATATCTACCTTTTCTTCTTTTATCAAACCGGTGCAGACCTGTATATCAGAACGCTGATGCATGCTATTGGCATCGATGACTTTATCCTTCTATTCTCTAAAAGCTTGCTGTTTGGTTTTTTTGTGACCCTGGTACCCATTTACAGCGGATTGCGTACCGCTATGAACTATACCGGTGTTCCCATCGCTGTTTTAAACGGAATGGTAAAGCTTGTCATAGCTATTATGTCTATCGAGGTGGTACTATTACTGATTCAATATCTATAAAACTCTTTTCCGGTGTGCATGAGCTTAATCTTTACAAAGAGGATGCCTATTTGAATGAAGAGTATGCTTTGGTATCAAAATCAACTCCACTGCTCTCCAACTTGAGCATGATAGAGAACATTATGCTGATTACACAGGTACACGAGCACCTCAGCCGCAAAAGTGCCAAGAAGAGAGCGTACGATGCACTCCAATCGCTTGGACTCGATTCCATAGCATCACTGCGTTATGACGTCTGTAGCAAGAAAGATATCTTTTATGTTCAACTCATACGTGCTTTTGAAAAGAAAGGTGCTAAAATTGTTATCGACCAGCCTTTTTCCTTTTTGACAGAAGAGAATAACATCAACTTTATACTTGATGCCTTGGATGTCTTGCTTATACCTTATCAACAGGTAGTTATCATCGACTTGAAAAATCAGCAAAGCCGATATAAGGAGATTTCGTGCCATATAGAAAGATAGTCCTCAGTGTCGGTATCTTCATCATCGTAAGCTCGGTGCTTATCCTGATCTCACTTTTTTATGTAATAGAGAAAAAAGGTGTCTTTGAAAAACAGATATATTACAAGCTTGTCTCCAAGAATGCCGAAGAGATCGAAGAGGGGATGCCCATACTTTTCTCAGGTTTTGAAATCGGTCAGGTCGACGAGCTTTCCCTCTACGAAAACGGTGAGGTTCTTATCCTTATTAAAATTGCCGAACATAATACCAAGTGGGTGCGTTCTGATGCGCTTTTTGTTCTTGAAAAACCCCTGATAGGAAAACCAAAGATCACACTTACCTCTTCCATGTCAAGTCCTCCGCTCAATGAAAAGAGCATTCTTCGTATGCATATCAAGGATGGTATCGATGAACTTATCTCCAATATTCAGCCTGTCGTCGTTGAACTTCAAAACATCGTACGCAATGCGGATATGATCACTGCTTCACTGGCTGATCAAAACGCAAGCTTTCAAATGTCCCTTAAACATTTGGAAAACTTTTCATACAGACTCTCAAGTTCACCTGATCTGTTGCATACCTTTACCGGAGATACCCAAAGTGCGAAAGAGTTTCACCACTCCTTGACGACACTCAATGTCGTTTTAAAAGATCTTCGTTCTCTTGTTCAAAACACGGACAAAGGTGTCCTTGAGATACGTAAAGAGATTATCAAACCCGCCCATACCAATATGCGCGAACTGGAACTTATCCTGCAAGACATCCGCTCTAAACTGATTCAGATCGATGATACGGTTAAAGTCCTAGGTGAATCGGGAAAAGACATCAGCTACTTTAAAGATGAGATGAACGTCTGGCTTGACGAAGTCACAGAACTGTCGGGGCGCCTGAACAACATGCTCGGGGACAAACCTCAAGAAAACATCGAATTGCCTTAAGGAGTATTAGACTGTGAAAACATTTGTTCTATTTTTTATCACTTTGCTTTTCCTTCAAAGCTGCTCCTACGTACAACCTAAAAACCAATGGCAATATCAAACCACCTCTTCTTTAAAGGCCTATATCGAACACTATTTGGAAGGTAACACACTTCGTGCCAGAAGCGACCTGAAAAATGCCAGAGAAGAAGCCTCTAGATCTGCTGCCCTACACACCTTGATCGATGTCGAGCTTAGTGTATGTGCCACAGATATCAGTATCTTAAAACCCAATCCATGCCCAAAGGCTTCCAAGTTGTTGAAACTTGATCCAGACACTAATCAAAAAGCCTATTTTGACCTCTTAAACAATCAGCTCTCACCCGTGCAGATAGATAACCTGCCGTCACGATACCAAAACTTTGCCGCTTCACTTCTAGCCGGTGACATCGAGACAATAAACAATACAATTCACACGATAGAGCCTATCACTTCAAGGTTACTCGCCTCGGCTCTTATTAAAGATAAACTCAGCAATAAGAACATACAAAACCTCATTGACACACTTTCCTATCATGGCTACAAACAAGCGATTCTTGCCTGGTTGACATTGCAAATCGATAAAGAAGAAGACCCTAAGAAACAAGAGAACCTCATAGAAAAACGCAAGGTATTAATCTCTCACTAATCTTTCTAGGCGTATAATCACCCACATCTAAACATAAAGGTCTCCTATGATTGCATGGATTATTATCGGCGTTGTCGCACTTGCACTGGTCTTGATGTACAACACCCTCGTCTCGCATAAAAACCAGGTTGAAAACATCTTTGCCAGTGTTGATACCGTACTGAAGAAACGTTATGATCTGATCCCTAACCTAGTCTCGAGCGTACAGCAATACATGTCACATGAAAAAGAGCTTCTCGAAAAGATCACACAATGGCGTTCGCAGGCGATGAAACCAGGTCTGAGTGATGAAAAGAAGATTGAGCTGGACAGACAGATGACAGGAGCACTCGGTTCCATCATGGTCGCAGTGGAGAATTATCCGGATCTCAAAGCCAATGAGAACATCATGCACCTGCAACGTACTTTAACAGAAGTTGAAGCACAGATCTCTGCAGCAAGACGTGCCTATAACCAGGCGGTTACAGACTACAACAACGCGATTGAGATGTTTCCTACAAACTTCATGGCGAGCTTCATGCGCTACACACGAAAAGCGGTGTTCGAAGCAGAAGAAAGTGCACGTCAAAACGTCAATGTCAAAGAGCTGTTTGAAAGATAGGTTACCATCGAATGAAAAAGATCAGTGAACTGACCAACTTTTTTTACAATGAACTTCATCCCGATCTGAAAAAACTAGAAGATGACCGAAAGAAGCTGGCAAAAAAACTGATCTATATCGGCATAGGAATCGCCCTCATATCTATGGGGATCACCTATGCTTTTTTTAACAGCTCAAATTCACACTCTGAGAGTGATCTTGCTCCTATTTTCATCGGGTTCGCACTTTTCATATGGATCAAAAAAGTCATGAGCAAAGACTACGCTCATGAGTTTAAAGACAATATCATCCATCCCCTCATTGAACAGATCGATGCCTCCTTACAATACAGCAAAACACTCTGTGTCTCCCAGACCCATTTTGAACGATCAAAGCTCTTTAGAAAGCGCATAGACCGTTACAGCGGCAATGATCTTGTCAAGGGTCAGATAGATGGAGTCAATCTAAGGTTCTCAGATGTCCATGCCGAATACAAGAGCAAAGATTCAAAAGGAAGGACTTCTTGGCATACGATCTTTCAAGGCCTCTTTATTATCGCTGATTTTAACAAGGACTTCAAAGGACGCACGACCATCCTTCCCGACAAGGCCGAAAAATTATTCGGAAAGATCATCGGTTCATGGCTGCAGCGTAACAATATCTCTCAGGAAGCTTTGATCAAGATGGATGATCCGACCTTCGAGCGACATTTTGTCGTCTACGGCACCAACCAGATCGAAGCGCGTTATATTCTTACGCATGCCATGATGAAAAGGCTTTTGGACTTTAAAAAACGCTCCAGCGTACCTCTGTATGTCAGTTTTAACAACGCCCAAATATATCTCGCACTTGAATACAAAAAAGACCTCTTTGAGCCTACCGTCTTCAGCTCTTTGCTTGATTATAAGCTGGTACAAGAGTATATTTCGACCTTGAAACTTGCCATAGGTATCGTACACGAGCTGAAACTCAATGAAAAACTCTGGAGCAAAGTATGAGTCTGCAGACGGGATGGAAAAATTTTCCCTTTGAAGAGATTACACTTCAGCCTGGCAACTTTGCAGATGAGCTTAAGGGACTTCGTATCGTGCAGCTCTCAGACTTACATATGAAAAAGAGTTTTGATATCCACTATCTCGAAAACCTGGTCAAAAAGATCAATGCACTGCATCCGGATATTGTCGTCTTCACGGGCGACATTCTCCAGACTTTTGCCTTTCGTCTTCGCAAACACTTCCATGCCTTTAAGGCTTTGGAAGCGGCGGCCTATTATGTCACCGGGAATCATGACATCGTCTATGGGCCTAATATGCTCAAAAAGGAAATGAACCAAAACGGCATTACATGCCTGGATAACAGTATTGCTATCTTAAATATCAATAATACTCCTTTACAGCTGGTCGGATTGAGTGACCGCTACAGTTTTGCCAGAGGAGTAAAACGTCCGATCGATGAGCTCTTTTCTCGTCTTGATGAAAACATCTCGACGATTCTATTGGCCCATCAGCCAAAAGACATTGAACACACCTCCAACTATCGTATTGACATCCAGCTAAGCGGACACACGCATGCCGGACAAGTCTACCCTTTCAACAAACTTGTCAAACGGTTTCAGCCCTATTTTTCAGGTCAATATATTCATGGCAAGACACTTTTATACGTCACACGCGGTTTGGGCTACTGGGGAGTACAGATTCGTTACAAAGCGCCAAGTGAGATACCTGTCCTTACCATTTTGTAATAAATAAACGCTATAATCGTCTATCACCTAAAAAGGAAACATTAATGAAAACACTATTTTTGATACTGACTTTATCATTTACTCTCTTTGCCGCTGAAACACTGGGTGTCGGGACACATCTAAACAAACTAAAGCCCTACAAGTACGAAAACCAGCACAAATATCCGATGCAGATCCCTTCAGCAACGAAACTCGTAATTGTCTCTTTTGAAAAAGACACCGGTGCTTTGGTCAATGACTATCTTGACACAAAGAAATCAAGCTATATCGTCGATCATAATGCCGTCTTTATTGCCGATATCAATAGAATGCCTTCCATTATCACCACCATGTTCGCCCTGCCAAAGATGCAAAAGTACAAACATCCCATCTATCTTCACTACGAAGACCAGTTTGAGAACTTTGTACCGCATAAAGAAGGAAAACTGACGATTCTACGCATCAAAGATGAAAAAGTTGATAGTATTGATTATATTTTGACACTTAATGAACTGAAATCAGCCATTGAGCGATGATGTCTCTTAAGGCACTATCAAAAAACCCATTCAAAAGCTTTTTAATCTTCTCTTCCATCACCATTGCCGTGATGGCTATTTTTTTGATCACCTCGATCTCTCAAGGCGTGATCGGGATGTATTCAAAGATGATCAAGACGGATGGGGATATCATCATTACGCAACGGGGTATTGCCGATACTTTCTTCTCCAATGTCAATATTGATTTGATGCAAGACATCAATGCGATTGAACATGTCAAATCAAGCTATGCCATGATCGTCGGTGCTTCTCCCGTAGGACATATTCCTATCGCCGGCATCTACGGGGTGAGTGAGAATCACCTTACTCATTACAAACTTCAAGAGGGGAAATACCCGAAACAGGGTGAAGTGCTTCTGGGCAGGACCCTATCCAAACAGCTTCGCAGCAAAAGTGTCAAGATAGGGAACCGACGTTTTAAGATATCAGGCTCATACACCAGTGATATCGGGTTTGAAGAAGGAGGTGTTGTTATGAACATTGAAGATGCAGGTACCCTCTTCAGCCGTTCCGCTTCCTTTATTCTTGTTTCCGCACAATCGCCTAAATACACTGATGAGATTAAAGAAAAGATCGCCACCTTGGATACGGAGACCGACGTCAAGACAACGCAAAGCTTTGTACAGGAATACAACCAGTTCAAGATCATTGAGAATTCCTCTTTCGTCATCTCTTCTTTGGCCTTTACCATGGGACTGATGGGAATCGCTTCCGTGATGAGCATGATCGTAAACTCCCGAAAAGAGGAGTTCGGTATCATGCGAGCCCTGGGTAAAAGCCGTCTGTTTATCATCAAGAACCTCTTTTTTGAGACAATTATCATGAGTTTCACAGCCTACCTCTTTGCGCTTGTACTGAGTCTGTTGGTACTGGAAACATTGCCGCATATAGAGATGTTGCAAGGCTATGTCAATGGTTCTTTGTCCCTCTCTTCGTCTTTTTATGTCCTGATATCTACCATCGGTATGGCCCTTATCGGTACACTGATACCTGCTTGGATTGCTTCAAAGACGGATCCTATCATTTTGATCAATCAAGGATGTTCCTGATGATAGAGGCTAATAACATCTCCCATCTTTACGGTAATGAACAGGTTCTCTTTGATGTCTCCTTGAAGATCAATCCCGGTGAGTTTGTCTTTTTAAGCGGAGAGAGCGGAAGCGGAAAATCGACCCTGCTATCCATTCTGTCTACCTTGTTACACCCTTCAAAAGGCGAGCTTCGTTTGGACAATAGGCTGATCGAAGATATAAAAGACATAGATCGCTTTCGTCAGAACCAGATCGGTTTTGTCTTTCAGTTTCACTACCTGATCAATTATCTCAGTGTCTATGAGAACATTGTCCTGGCTGCTTTGAAAGAGAAAAAAGCAAACATTGACGACTTATTACGTGATCTAGGTATATTAGAGCTGTCTTCACGTTATCCCAATGAGATCTCAGGCGGGCAGAGACAACGCGTGGCCCTCGCAAGAGCACTGATCAACGAACCTGCGATAATCTTCGCAGATGAGCCTACGGGAAGTCTTGACTCCAAGAACACACAGATCGTTTACGAGCTTTTGGCAAAGGCTTCAAACAATGGGACCACTGTTGTGGTCGCTTCACATGATATACAGATTGAAAAATTTGCAACACAGACTATAAGGATGAAAGATGGACACCTTTCATAAACTCATTCACTCCATTGTCCCCCTCTGGGCATGGATATTTTTTGCTTCTGTTCTTGTTGGCGTAATCTATGCCGCCCAACTTGTGGGATTCACCCTGTTTGATGACACGCTTCTTCAGCCCATCAGAACCCGTTCACTGCACATCACACTCATGCTCTACGGGCCAGTCATGCTTGCCCTTTCACTCCTTCCTTTTGCACTCTTTTCAAAAGACAGGCTTGATTTGCAACCGGCCGGTGCCCCGCTACGGAACTATTTTTTACTGTGGCACCTCTTTCTCTTTATGGCCACTATCTCTATTCTTTTGGGAATACAAAGAGGTCTGCCTTTTTATGACTTTGCCTATGAGCTTAATTTTCTTCTGGCTTCTTCGGGAATATTCTATATAATCGCCATCTTTAAAGTCATCAGGCAGTATGACGTTCCTCCACTGTGGGTTAAGGTTTCAAAAGCATTGATCTTTATCGCACCAATTTCGCTTCTTGTCTTGATGAACCCGAGTTATGGCCAGGTTGAAAAGACGCTTTCAGGTCCGCACGGAGACAATACCCTGGGAATGAGCTTCACCATGATTCCGTTGTTTTATCTTATGATAAAACTGCATGCCAAAGAGAAGTTCAACGCCGCCTGGGATATCTTCTGGATACTTCCTTTAGGTGCCTATGCCCTTTCTGTAGCGCTTCGTATCTTTAGGGGAGAGCTCTCTTACGCTGAAGAGTGGGTCTTCCAATGGATGACCTTTGCCTATGCACCGCTCCTTATCAAGTGGTGCAGGGATGCCAAACTCAGCCTTTCTGATACCCCTTACCTTGTCATATCTATCTGGGCCTTTCTGTTTGTGATGATAGAAGGTAACATTCTTTTCATTCCCGAACTTCGATGGCTCTTTCATAGAAACGACCTCATCGTAGCCCATGCCCATGTCGCTATCGGACTGGGCATCGTCTTTATGGCCTTGAGTATATTGAGCTATTTTTATCAACTGCCTAAAAAGTTTGCCCACTTCTGGCTCTATATCATAGCCCTTATCTTTATACCGCTGAGTCTTGCCGGCTTTGTCGAAGCAGACCTTATACAGCTTGATGTAACTCTGCTATGGTGGCTGCGTCTTATCGCTGGCATCGTCTCTGTCTTGGGTCTAATCTATTTCATATTCCAAAAAACAGCCTATGTTAAGCCCTCCTTGCTACAGCTTTATCACCTGATCGGATTTGCTTCTGATGGTATTGGTGCCCTTATCCTTTTTCTTTTTGGCTCTTACCTCTTTGCCCTTTTGGGTTTTGTCTTTGATGTACACTATTATCTTGTATTTGGGTTTATGGGATTTGTCGGTATCTTACACTTTGTTGGCATCGACAGACATGCTCATCTTTTAGCCCATCTGACCTCCTTGGCACGCCTGATAACGGGAACTGTTTTTTTGACTCTGTTCTATGCCCAAGGCATTGATATTCTTGGGCTTTTTGTCGGTGTGTATGACATTTTCTATGCCCTGTTTTATCTTCTGATGAGGCATCGTCTATGATTCACTCGTTTGCACTAGTAGTACTGCTTGGGTTCGAACTCAGTTTTTACCTTCTGATCATCCAGACGGGTATTGCGGAGCATTATCATTCAGATCTAGTAACACTTTCCCCACTCTTTGCCGGAGGTATTCTTGGGACTCTTTTAAGCGGTTATAGATGGGGGAAAATCACCAACCCTGTCCACAAGATCATCATCGCATTAAGCATGCAACTGCTGCTCTCTTTTTTATATCCGGACTATAACCCATTCACTCTGTTACTCTTTGGGATATCCGTCGGATTAATGGCTCCTTTGGGTATCTACCTTTTTAAAGAGCATCAGCATTACGAACTTCTCTCTGCTTTGGCCATTGCCTATACCATAGGAACATACGCCTTTACCTCTTTGGCCGATCATAGAGAATGGATGGCGGTTGTCTTTTCAACAGCGGCACTCAGCAGTGCCATCTTACTGCGTAAATATAAGGTCGGACATGATGACCCTAAAAAAGAAAGCCCTTTAATCTCTTATGTTCCGTTGATGCTGTGGATCATGCTTGATTCCAATCTTTTTGAGACCCTTTCCCGCCATCAAGGACTACACATCTGGAGTGAGAACACTTACACCATCATCGCCTTTCACCTTCTTGGTCTTTTGGGTGCTTCATTTGTCAAGATCAGTGAGAACAGACAACATCTCTTGATTGCCCTACTTTTTATAGCAAGCTATATATTTTCCTACTTTGAATGGAAACTGGCTTTGTCCGTCATATATCCTTTTACGATCTCTTATTATAATGTCATCGTGTTTATGACCTTAAGCAAAGAGACAAGCCTCTTAAAACTTTCGCAACTGATGGTCTTTATTGCATGGATAGCGTCCGGTCTCGGCCTTGCTATCGCCTTGTCAAAAAGTTTGCATTAAACGTGCTATAATTTATTCAAAGGATGATCCATGAAAACATTTTCACTTCTCTTACTCTTGAGCTTTTCGCTCTTTGCAGGGAACCTAGAACTCAAAGAGGGTTTCGTAGCCGCACATACTGAAGTCCTTGGTGACAGTACGATCGATCCGCTCAATCATAGCCTGCATGCCAATTTAAACATTTCGGGTGATGATATCACCAGTATCACAGGTGAACTCTCTGTTGAGCTGAGTCTCTTCATGAGTGACAACAGTGATCGTGATGAGAACATGCACGAGACGACCGAAGCAGAAAAGTTTCCACTCGCATCTTATACGATCACCGGTATCCATAAAGCAAAAGAGACAAACGCTTATACCCTCAATGGCATGCTTGATTTTCATGGTGTTAAAAAGGAGCTTGACTTTGATGCGGAGATCTTGCTTCAGGAGGATACGGTAACGATCAGTGCCGTATCCAAGATCCTATTAAGCGACTATAATGTGGAAGCACCGTGTCTGCTTGTTTTTGCCTTGTGTGTAGAGGATAATGTCGACATCTTCGCCAAAGCAGTACTACTCAGATAGTGCGTCTCTTTATACTTGTTTTAATCGGCCTGAATCTATGGGCCGCTCAAAGCCTTCCTCCTCTTGAAGCCAAACTTTATGCCTACATACAGAAGAATCAAATAGCCGAACACCCTATAGAGAGATATCTGGGTACATGGCCAAGCTATCCCATGTATGACGGTGCACGTAAAGAGATACCCGAGTCCAATGCTTTCATGACCCTGCAAACCCTTATCCTCTTGCATGAGGTCAATCAGGAATATGATCTCCCCTCTATACAGAATCTCTTCTCCTCGGCTAACAGACAGATCAGCAATTATATCAAGGACGCTCAACAGACAAGTGAACCCAAGGGTACTATCGCTTTTTGGCCTTTGCTGCAAGATGATGAGGGAAATTGGATACGAAGCTTCGATACCAAATGGTATAACACGTCCATGCGTATTCTCAATGTCGGTAACGACTTCGATACCTCTTCACAGGCTTTTGTCTGGTTATATCTTGATCATCAGGACAAAACATTTCTTGATGGCTTTGTCCATACCCTTAGCCACTTCACCGACCTGAACCGTTCAGTTGAGCACCCCTTAAACCTGCAATGGAAAGAACCAAACAGCGGTGCCTTCATGACTTGGGCAGAAGAGGAGGCTCCGGCTAAACCGATCAACCGAATTATGGATCTCATCAACGATGTTGATTGTGTTGTCAACCTGAACATCCTCACTGCCCTCTCTTTATATGAGAACAACCTCGCAACACTGCCTTTACCAACAAGAAAAGCGAAAGAGGCTTCCTGCCGTCTAATACATGAGATCATCCAGTTGAATAAAGAGGATAGATGTGCCACTTGGTATACTCGCCCTTCGCACTTCTACCTTGCCTATGCCAAAGCTTATACAGCCGACACCTTTTGCCTGGAAGAGGATAAGAAACTTATTCTTGCGCGAGCGAAGCAACGGGCACGTTATCTTTTGGAACACCCCGGACTGAACTACTTCACCGAAATGGCTGAGTACATTATCATCCTAAAAAGCCTTAAAACTGAAAATGAAAGAGGCTATTTTCTGAGGCGTCTGATCGCTTCTTTGGAAAATGAGCTAAAAAAAGGCATTGTGCAAAGAGAAGAGTATGCTTATCTTCCCTCAAAGCATTCTCTCTTTGGCGGAGAAGCCTTTGGTCTTTTTAATTTCAACTGGTACGGCCGTGCCAATGCGACGGCTTTGGCTTTAAGAGCTTTAACAATGAAATAGCTATAATCTATCAACAGATTAAACGGAGTTGAACATGATGAAAAGAAGAAACCTCTTCAAGCTTTCCTTAAAAGATTTTTTCACCCCTTATTTTCTAGGCTTGGCTCTTCTGCCTCTTCTTATCACCTTGGCTATTCTTTTCACCTCCTTGTTCTACGGTATAGAGGTTTTAAACAACAAGATGAACGCTGTCAGCATCGAAAAGACTACAACAGAATACTCCACACCTACACAGACCCGTTCACAAAGCTCTATAAGTATTACCTATGATGACAATGCTACAGAAGCTTCCTCCTTGTTCGACATCAACCCGATAGCCCTTATTGAATCGATTCAAAGCTCTGATATCCTTGAGAGCATGCTGCAAAACGATATCCTACGCTGGATAATCGAAAAGGTTATCTTCTTGGTCGCCAGTTATTTCATACTGATCTTTGCCGTTATCATCGCAGTGACCATTGTCGGTTTTTTCACGCCGCTTGTCGTAAAAAAACTCAAATCTCGCCACTATCCCCCTTTTCATATCAAAGGGCACGGTAGTCTTGTCTATGTTATCTGGCACGGCTTAAAATCTTTTTTGATTATGATTCTTTTGTATATTGTCTTGATTCCTTTTTATTTCATCCCTGTTTTAAATATCATCGCCTTTAATATACCTGCTTATTATTTCTTTCATAAGATGCTTGTCTTTGATGTCGGCTCGACCATCAATACCAAAGAGGAATTCTTTCGAATAAAGGCCATTGTCGGCAATCAGGTCCGTATTCGAACACTTTTGATGTACCTCTTGACACTCATACCTTTTGTGGGAATACTTTTTCCCCTGCTTTTTGTCATCTACCTGAGTCATATCTTTATCAATGAAAGCATAGAAATGCGCATGATAACAGACAAATAATCAGCAGTTTTTCTGCTGTTTCTTACGGAACAAGACTTCCTTAGGATGTTTACTGCTTATTTAATTTGAAATGATACGATTGCATATAGATTAAGGAGATTACTATGAGAATACTTTTAATCACTGCTTTTCTACTTTCAAGCCTTATAGCAGAACAAAACAACTCAACGGCTTTCGGGACAAAAACAATGCAGCAGGAAAATTTCAAAACCTTCAGACAAGCTGATGGGTCCAGCTTCAAAGGGATAGTACGGGGTGAAGAGTTCTTTAACTATATCGAACTTGCCAATGGCTATATCTGCCTGTACAACAAAGAGAGCCGAAGATATGAATATGCCTTGGTAAAAGATGGAAAACTTCTCCCTTCCGGTATATCCGTCACACAAGAGATGATTCCGACACAGATCAAACAGATCTCTCATGAGGATCTACAACAGCTTCAACACGACGCTTTTAAAACACACCTGTAAATATTCAGCCAGATCAGCCGATATTGTATTTATCTATATAGCAAAGAGCTGACCATGAATGTAACCAACGCCCTAGCCACTTATTCACAACATGTACTGTCTATCGACATCAGAACAAGCAGCGGGGATATCATTGAACTCGACTTCAATAATGAGAAGTCTTTACAATACAGCGCAAGTGATCACCAAAAATCTTTTTCCTTTTCTTCCATGGAATCTTTTTCATTTCACTATGAAGGCAACGGCATTGATGCTCAGGACAAAAAAGAGATTGAAGCATTTTTAAAAGTAGCACAACCAAGTATTGACAACTTTGTAGCAGGATTAAATGATGGCTCCTCTTTAATTCAGCCTATCAATCAGCTGACACAAGATATTACGCAGATATTCAGACCCGTCAGAGAAGCAAATAACCAAAACCTTTTGAATTTCACAAAGAGTGGACTTGTAAAGGGTATGGACAAGGCCTTGGATAAAGAGTTCAAGCCGCTTGAACAAACAGAGACCATACTTTCACATGCACAACGGTTTTTAGAACAGATGTTTAAACAGCTTGATAAGGCTGAAGAGCCTTATTACGCATAAGGCTCTAATCCGGGTTAAAAAGCGTCTCTTTTAGAGTAGATTGGCCTTTCTCAGAGATACCATAAAGTTCCTGCTTTAAGGCCACATGACAGTCCCTGCATCCCTGTATCACCTCATGTTCTTTAATGCCCAGTCCATTGATCTTGGACATAGGATGACAGGCAAAACAGTCACTGCCGCAATCAGCCATGCTGTTGGGATCGGCGGAGTGGCAGTTGATACAGGTCATCATAGGTTTATGACGTTTATCCTCTTTGATTGTAGTGGCCAAATTCGGATGGCAGGTAAGGCAGTCGCCAGTACACGCAAAAAAAGCCATCGTAAGACCCCATAAAAATATTACCGTTTTCATGGCACTAATTATAAACTAATCTAATGAACCCTCACAACGAACTCATCATCTTGAGCATTGAAATCAACGACTGAACCCTCATCTACCTCTCCGGAGAGAATAAGATCAGCCAACTTGTCTTCAACCATCTCATACAGGGCACGTTTCAACGGTCTTGCACCATACACAGGATCAAACCCTGATGCTGCGATCAAGGAGGAAGCTTCATCGCTAAGGTTTAGGGTGATATTTCTCTCTTTGACCTTCTGCTGTATCTCACTGAAGAACAATGTCACAATTCCCTTAATCTGCTCAAGCCCCAACGGATTAAAGACGACTATATCATCCAGACGGTTTAAGAACTCGGGTTTAAAATGTTGTTTCAACTCACCAAGAACCACATCATCGCCGGCCCCGTCCATGATCTTGTCTGATGCAATGTTCGAGGTAAGAATAATGATGGTATTGGTAAAGTCAACCACAACTCCCTTATTATCAGTCAAACGCCCATCATCAAGGACTTGAAGTAAAATATTAAAGACATCTGGATGCGCTTTTTCGATCTCATCAAGTAAAATGACAGAATATGGCTTGCGACGGACGGCTTCCGTAAGCTGTCCGCCTTCATCATATCCCACATACCCCGGAGGTGCTCCGACAAGACGTGATACGGCATGTTTCTCCATATATTCACTCATATCGATCCTGACCATCGCTTCTTCAGAATCAAACAGGAACTTGGCCAAAGTCTTAGCTGTTTGTGTCTTACCCACACCTGTCGGACCAAGGAACAAAAACGAACCGATCGGTCTATCCTTATCGGAAAGTCCTGCTTTATTTCGCTTGATCGCACGCGATATCGCAAACGTGGCTTTTTCTTGACCTATGACCTCTTTATCCAATTCATCTTGAATATGCAAGATTTTCTCTTTTTCTCCCTGAAGCATCTTCGTCACAGGGATCTTCGTCCATTTGCTTACAATAGACGCGATGGCGTTCTCATCAACACTGTTTCGTAACAGTGTCCCTTCTGCCTGCATCTTCGTCCATATATCCTGCTGAGCGAGCTCTTGCTCTTTTAGTTTCGGAATATCCCCATACTCGATCTCCGCTGCCTTGTTGAACTCGCCGCTCTGCTTGGCCTGTTCAGCTTCTCGTTTTTTGACCTCAACCTCATTCTTGATGTGAGATATCTTGTCAAAAACAGCTTTCTCGTTTTCAAACTGTGCTTCAAGTGAGCGCTGTTTCTCCTGGGCATCTGCCAACTCTTTTTCAACCTCCACAAGACGCTTTTCATTGCTTGCACTCTCTTCCATCTTCAAAGCCTCTTTTTCGACCTGAAGCTCCGAGATAATCCGTTTCACACTTGAAAGTACATGTGGTTCAGACTCGATCTGCATCTTCAGCTCAGCAGCAGCCTCATCAATAAGGTCAATCGCCTTGTCCGGTAAAAAACGGTCTGCAATATAGCGGTTGGAAAGGGTTGCCGCCGCAACGATGGCCGAATCCTTAATCCGGACGCCATGGTGTACCTCGTATTTTTCTTTGAGTCCCCGCAAAATCGAAATTGTATCTGCAACAGACGGCTCTTTGACCAAAACCGGTTGAAAGCGCCTTTCCAGGGCCGCGTCTTTTTCAATGTACTTCCGGTATTCATTCAGCGTGGTGGCGCCCACACAGCGCAATGTCCCTCTGGCAAGGGCCGGCTTGA
>JBFESZ010000030.1:0-21723 GCA_041548245.1 Sulfurimonadaceae bacterium | reverse complement strand
TTTACTGGAACCTGGGTACACTTCAGTATGATGGCATTTTTGCGGGTATTACAGCACTTAACCACGATGTAATGACAGCTGCGGGTATCTTCCTGTTTGTCGGTGCTATGGGTAAATCAGCGCAGTTTCCGCTTCATACATGGCTTGCAGATGCGATGGAAGGTCCTACTCCGGTATCAGCGCTTATTCATGCTGCTACGATGGTTACAGCCGGTGTATACCTTGTTGTTCGTATGAACCCAATGTATGACCTGATCCCTGATGTGGGTCTGTTCATCGCTAGTCTTGGTGCTTTTGTCGCGATGTTTGCAGCAACTATGGCACTGGTCAACCGTGATATGAAACGTATAATCGCATACTCTACACTTTCTCAGCTTGGATACATGTTCGTTGCAGCTGGTCTGGGTGCATACTGGGTCGCATTGTTCCACCTTATGGCACATGCCTTCTTTAAAGCACTTCTTTTCCTAGGTGCAGGTAACGTTATGCACGCGATGGATGACGAGCTTGATCCGTTTAAAATGGGTGGGTTGCGCAAGGCGATGAAAGGGACATTTATCATGATGACTCTTGCATCGGTAGCACTTGCAGGTATCTTCCCGTTTGCAGGTTTCTTCTCTAAAGACCTTATCTTAGAGGTTGCATTTGTAGAGCATCATCCGATTCTTTATACGGTGCTTTTATTGACTGCCGGTTTAACAGCGTTCTATTCGTTCCGTCTTGTGGCACTTATCTTCCACGGTGAAGAGCGTTACAAACTGTTCGGTTTCCATCCGCATGAAGCGTACAAGTATATGTTAGTGGCGATGAGTCCACTGCTTGTTCTTGCTATCATCGCTGGTTTCCTATTTAAGGGTACGTATTATGAGATGGTTACAGCCATGCTACCGGCAGGTGAGTACCATGTTCATTCAGCAGTGACATACTGGGTTATGACTATCGGTACACAACTCTTTGTCATTGCTGCTATTGTATATGCCTATAGAAAATATGAGAATGCCAAGATTGATAAGAAAGTTGAGTCAGGTTTCTTTTACCAACTTCTGTTTAATCAATATTATATTCCAAAAATTTATGACGAAGTTCTTGCCAAGCCATATGCCGAACTCTCTAAGATGATGTGGAAAGTAGATAATACTGTTGTGGATGCTACGGTTGATGGCATTGCAAATGTATTCTACGGAACAGGTAAGTCAACGCATACAATGCAAGATGGTAATTTATCATCTATGCTTAAATGGATGGTTGTCGGTCTGGTTGCACTTCTTGTATCTGCAGCTGTATTTATCGGTGTTGTAAGCAATGCCGATGCAATTATGAAATTATTAGGACACTAGAATGATTGATCATATCTTATCAATATTAATCTTTTTTCCATTAGTTGCGGGTGTTCTTGGTTTCATGGTAAACAAAGAATCAATCCGTGCCTATGGTATTGCGGTTTCAGGGATCGAGTTCGCTCTTTCTCTGTGGTTATGGTACGCATTTGATGCGACTAACGGTGGTTTCCAGTTTGTAGAGATGGCAGCCTTGATTCCTGCCTTTGGAATTAACTATCAGCTGGGTATTGATGGTATCTCACTTTTCATCATCATTATGTCGACACTTGTAACTTTTATCGGTATTGCCTCATTGACTGAGACACGTAATGTTAAAAACATGATCATTACCCTTTTAGGCTTAGAGATGACAATGATTGGTGTATTTGCTTCACTTGATGCTATTGTATTCTACCTCTTCTGGGAGCTTTCACTTGTCCCAATGCTGTACCTGGTGGGTGCATGGGGTGGCCCAAAGCGTGTTTATGCTGCTGTGAAGTTCTTTCTGTATACGTTTACAGGTTCGTTGGTCATGCTCGTTGGTATGATCTTTATGGCATATCTGTATCAACAAGCGACAGGTAACTGGTCGTTCTCAATTACTGAATGGTACAGAGTGGTTCTTCCAGAGGGATATCAGCTGTGGCTGTTTGCGGCATTCTTCCTTGGTTTCGCAATCAAGGTACCGATGTTCCCGTTTCATACATGGTTGCCGTATGCT
Source organism: Sulfurimonadaceae bacterium (assembly GCA_041548245.1). Lineage (GTDB taxonomy): Bacteria > Campylobacterota > Campylobacteria > Campylobacterales > Sulfurimonadaceae. Next base: position 19,683 of record JBFESZ010000030.1, on the reverse strand, counting down.
CATGGTCAAGCACCTACTATCGGTTCTGTAATCCTTGCGGCCGTACTTCTTAAAATGGGTACATACGGTTTTGTACGTATGTCCCTTCCGATGTTCCCGGATGCATCAGTGTTCTTTATACCTTTGATCGTAGTGCTTTCAGTCATTATGATTATCTATACGGCGATGGTGGCCTATGCGCAAGAGGATATCAAGCAGGTTGTTGCCTACTCTTCTGTATCGCATATGGGTGTTATCGTTCTTGGTACGTTCGCAATGAATATTGAAGGTATCTCTGGTTCGATCTTCTTGATGATTGGTCACGGTATCGTCTCAGGCGCTCTGTTCTTGCTTGTCGGTGTGATTTATGACAGACGTCATACAAAGCTGATGAGCGAGTTCGGCGGTTTGGCTTCTGTAATGCCTCGCTATGCGACAATCTTTGGAATTATGATGATGGCCTCTGTCGGACTTCCATTGACGATCAACTTCATAGGTGAGTTCTTGTCACTTTTAGGCCTTTATAAAGTGTCATTGATGTATGCACTTATTGCTGGTACAGCGATTATTGTTGGTGCTATCTATATGCTTTCTGCGTATAAAAAAGCATTCTTTGGTAATGTGACGAAGAAAGAGAATGAAAATCTTCCGGATGTAAACAGAACAGAACTGTATGGTCTTGTTCCACTCTTGATCATTGCGATCTGGTTGGGTGTATATCCAAAGCCAATTCTCGATCCTATTGATAAATCAGTACGTGAAAACGTACTTAATATCATGTATCAAAAAGTGAATACGGAGATGGGTACGGATGCAGCACGTGCTATGATCTCTGATCCGTATGCAGAAAAAGAAAAAATCGTTGCAGCAGCTCCAGTAAAGAAGCATGCCGCACCGGCTCATCACTCTGAAGGAGGTCACTAATGTTAGAAGCAGTCAATGTGAGTTTTGCCTCTTTAAATATGCCTACGCTCTATCCGATGCTTATTGCTATCGTGGGAGCACTTTTTATTCTTTGTATTGATCTGATTAAATCGGGTCTTGATAAGAGTGTGTATGTAATGATCACTCTTCTTTTCCTTGCACTTGATCTTGGTGCAGTATTAGACTTTGTCGGCGTCTTTGAGATGACCGGTGCAGTACGCGGTTTCTTTGACGTTATGTTGATGGATGGAATCGCTATTCTTGCTCAGATCATTATGATTGTTGCTTCTATGCTTTTTATTCTTTTAGCATTGACAAAACAGCGCTTTCAAGAGTATAGATATGGTGAATATTTTGCACTCTTTATGTTCATGATTGCCGGCCTTCAGTTTATGGTAGCAACAGATAACCTTATCTTGGTGTTTGTAGGCTTAGAGACTTCATCTCTAGCGCTTTATCCATTGATTGCTATGCATGGTAAACGTAACTCTTTTGAGGCAGCAGCGAAGTACTTTACGATGGGTGCATTGGCAGCTGGTCTGTTTGCGTTTGGCTCAATGATCCTATATGCACTCTCCGGTTCAGTAGAGATTGGTGTTATTGCAAATACATTGACGGCAAATGGAATTGATTCGGCTAACATGGTTTTTGTCATCGTAGCAACGGTATTCTTGCTCTCAGCATTTGCATTCAAATTGGGTCTAGTCCCATTTCACACATGGACACCGGATGTGTATCAGGGCTCAACAGCAGCATTGGCAGGTTTCATGTCAATCGTTCCAAAACTTGCAGCATTTGTTGTTGCTGTACGTATTTTCGAGTTTTTGATGTCAACAGGTGTTGTTTGGATTGAGATCATGTTGTACACGATCGTGGTACTGACAATGACTATGGCGAATGTTTGGGCACTGGTTCAAAAAGATGCGAAACGTATGCTGGGTTACTCTTCTATTTCACATGCAGGTTTTGTGATGGCAGCGGTACTGATCGGTACTACACATGCTAATTCTGCACTTTTTGTATATTGGACACTTTTCGCGTTTGCTAACCTTGGTGCATTCGCAATGCTATGGATAACACACCAGAAGAAGCATGATAGTGAGTCTGATGATGCCTTTGAGAAGTTCTCAGGTATGATCAAAACATCTCCGTTCAGCGCTGTTATGATTGCTCTGTTTATGTTGAGCTTGGCTGGTATCCCTCCGTTTGCTATGTTCTGGGGTAAACTCTATTTAATTGCTGCAGCTGTGACAGGTGATTACCTTGTACTAGCGCTTATCATGGCGCTGAACTCGGCAGTGGCTGCTTATTATTATGTTAAGATTATTGTCTATATGTTTATGAAAGAACCTGTAGGTCAAAATGACTATATGGTGAACTCATCAAATGTACTTAAGACAGTTATCGGTACAGCGGCTGTATTTACAATCGCTTCTGTTGTAGCAGTAAGTCCGTTGATGGAATTTGTTGCTGGAATGGTGTATAATAGCGGATATTAAGACATCCCCCGCTCTTGCGGGAACTTTATAGGGAGAGAGATTTGTTAAAACGATTAGCACTACTTCTCTTCCCTCTCTCCTCTCTTTTTTTTCCTTTATTCTCTTTAACATTAACCATCAATGTCGGACGTGACGAAGGTGAAAACTTTTCCACCGTTCATATCAAAGAAGAGATGCCTTTCAAATGTTTGAGTGAAAAAAATGAGTTTGACGAGATAAAGCAGATACAGTGCGTCTTCCCGCGTGAACCAAAAGAGAAGTTTGAAACTATGACAACGAACTTTTTTACGATAGACTCTTTTGAGAAGAGTGGGAAATACTATGTCAGAATTTATCCAATTCAAAAGATTCAAGCCTTTCCTATAGCCTATACCCTATATGAAAAAGGCAAGATTCACCCTTTTTCGCAGACAGATATCTCAAAGCATTGGATGATAATCGGTTATGCAAAAAAGCTGCCACTCATATCACCAGAAACGCGCCCTCCATTAGGTATCAATTTTCCAATAGAGATGTCTGAGGTTGCGATGCCAGGTGTAGGTGCGCTTGATATATCAGGTCGTCCTATTAAACTGGACAAAATAAACGACGTCAGTGCCTATATGCGTATTAAGAGTGAATATGAGTCTGGTAATTATGACCAATTGGCGAAAGACGTGGATGCTCTATTGAAACGATTTCCACATACGATCTTTAAAGCAGAACTTCTATTGTATAAAATGCGGGGATTTCATCATACTGATCAGGGGGAAGATCTTATTAATGCCTCAAAAGAGTATATCCGTGAGTATTCTGATGATGTCAATATGGCAGAGGTCCTGGCCTATACCGCTAATGCCTATTCAGGTGTCGGAATGCAGTCAGATGCAAGCTACTTTTATGAACGTTTGTTCAAAGAACATCCAAAATCAAAGTTCGCCTCATTAGGTATGATTTATCTGGGTGATCAGTATATCTCAAGTGGAAAGCAAAAACTTGCTGAGAACTATTTTGAACAGGCGCTTTATAATACAAGCGACATTGAAATCGCCTCTATGGCAGCTGTCCGTCTGGCTAAATTGAGCTTAGAAAAAGGTGACATGGACAGAGCGGCTGAACTCTACAGTAAGATAGTCGAAGGTAATTCAAAATACCTGCTACATGACCTGGATAGAAACTATGATATAGCACGAGCACTAGCCAACCGGGGCAAGAAACGTGAGGCAGTTGATATCTTAGTAGGGATGACAGAGCATCTGCCTCAAGCCAATGAATCATATGAAGAGATGACTAAGGATATCGGTATATGGTTAAGTGAGCTTGAAGACAAACCAGCAGCTTATGAAGCTTTGACAAGATATCAGAAGCTTTATGGAGAGAGTGAATATTCGGCGGAAGTACAAGAAGCCCTGGACGCACTCTTTTATACTCCAGAGGATGCCAATGCAACGGCTCTAATTAGCGAGTACGAGGCTCTTGAGCAGAAATATGAGAATCAAGAATTGGGACAAAAAGCACGTCTGCAAAAGGCAAGGCTGTACTTTAAAGAGAAAGCGTATCAATCCGTCTTGGATATGCATGGTAGCGGTGTTGAAAATGAAGTAGGGTATTTTGAGCTTGAACAGACATCCGCAAAAGCACTCGCTCTCGAGACACTTGAAAAAGGCGAATGTGCGAAAGCGATAGCGCTAAGCGATGAATATAACCTCACACTTGAGAAGAAGTTTGATGAAAGCCTTTATGAGTGTGCTTTTAAGACGGGAAATTATACCCTGGCAAAAAAGACAGCGACGAATCATCTTAAAGATAGAGACAAGCGTCTTGTATGGTTGTATAGGTATGCAAAAACACTGAACAAGGCGGGAGAGTATGAGGAGTTGACGAAGGTCGCAGGCGACGTAATCACACTTTCCGATTTGCAGAAGAGCTCAGCATACGATGATATTCTGCAAGATGCTTTTTTTGCGTATGAAAGAATGAAGAATACTCAAAAGATGATCGAAATAGCCAAAGAGTTGGAGAGACGAAGAGGAAGAACTTATGATGATATCGAGATCTACGTGAGTATGGTCAAACTGGGCTTAAAAGAGCATGATGACATCATCATACAAACATATGCGGCCAATGTTATGGCACTTCAAGAACAGACTAAGAGCTATTCGCAATCGCCATTTGTGGAGTTTGCCGCACTTCAGGTTTTAAGAGCTCAGAAAAAAGAGAAAGAGCAACTAAGACTTTTGAACGAACTAAGCAAACGAGAACTTAGAGCCGATGAAAAATCTCGTGTACAGTATATGCTGGGATCGCTTTTAATGAAAGAGAAGAAAAACGAGGAGGCGAAGAGAGCTTATGAGATGAGTATCGAATCAGATGCTAACTCAGCATGGGCTGCATTGAGCAAAGATGCCTTGGAGTTGTTAGAGTAGATGAGGGGTTTTATCTCGCTGATATTGATTAGTCTGATATTTCAAGGCAGCCTAAGTGCAAAGGAGCAGATAATGGGTATCTACGCGTTCACTGTAAGGGATATAAAGGGTGAAGAGATTTCAATGTCAAAGTATAAAGGGAAAGTCCTTCTTATTGTGAACGTTGCAAGCGAATGTGGCTTTACACCGCAATACAAAGGACTAGAAAAGCTTTATCGAACCTATAAAGATAAGGACTTTATGATCCTCGGCTTCCCGTCAAATCAGTTTGGAGCCCAAGAGCCCAAGAGTGATAAAGAGATATATTTCTTCTGTCATGAAACTTATGATGTAAGCTTTGATATGTTTTCGAAGATCGATGTTAATGGAGAGAATGCAATACCCTTGTATGAGTATCTTAAAAAAGAGCAAAAAGGCCTTTTGTGGACGGAAGCGATCAAGTGGAACTTTACCAAGTTTCTTATCGATAAAGAAGGAAAAGTGATTAAGCGATATGGCTCATCCACTAAGCCTGAAGCGATAAAAAAAGATATAGAACTCTTACTACAAAAATAGCTGCTTATCCTAATAATTGTCTTAATTAATATCTTAGGTTGGGCACTTTAAATTTACTCTGCTATAATTTCGAAATTATTTTAACAAGGAGAAGTTTATGGGAATCCCTCAACCTTCGTTTTACATTTTTAAATGTCAACAGTCTGCACCTCCAGGTATGCCAAAACCATCATGCGTTACGCCTGAGACTCAGGACCTTTTTCAGCATTTAGCACAAACTTTGATGCAAAAAGGTATAATTGGTACAGTACAACCGATCCAAACAGGCTGTATGGCCCGCTGTAATGCTGGTCCAATCATGCTGGTTGAACCGGGTCATACGATGTATGTAGGACTAAACAAAGAGAAAATCACACGTATTATTGATGAACACATCATCGGTGGTAATGTTGTTGAAGAGTATGTTATCGACAAAGAACTTTGGGATGCGCCGATAACTCCTGCAGATATGATGAAACAGATGGGTCAATAGGAAAGACAAATGACAATGGAAATGCTTTATAGTAAACTTCACCGTGCTACGGTAACAGACGCTAATCTGAATTACGTCGGTTCAATTACAATCGATGAAGAACTAATGCAAGCAGCTAACATGCGTGTAGGTCAAAAAGTAGAGATCCTTAACATCAACAATGGTGAGCGCTTTTCGACATATATTATCTTAGGTGAGCGTGGTAAACGTGATATCTGTCTGAATGGAGCAGCTGCTAGAAAGGTACACAAAGGTGATAAGGTTATCATCGTTGCGTATGCATCTTATGATGAGAAAGAGCTTGAGACATATGCACCTAAGGTCGTTCTTCTAGACGACGATAACAATATAGACGAAATCTTAGACGAACTATAAAAGGCGGTCTTTTTATGTTTGGAAACATGAGCGATATGAGCAAGATGCTCGAGCAAGTTCAGGAACAAGCAAAAAAAATGGAAGCCGAGATGGAGTCCAAGGAGTATACGGCTAAAGCAGGCGGCGGTATGCTTCAGATAAAGATGAGCGGAAAAGGCGAAGTCATTGATGTCAGTATTGATGATTCGCTTTTAGAGGATAAAGAGTCTCTTCAGATACTTCTTATCTCATGTATAAACGATGCCAATAAGATGGTAGAAACTGACAAACAAAACTCTGCTATGGGAATGTTCGGTGGTATGGGCAACCTTGGCGACCTGTTTGGACAGAAATGATGGCTATGCGCCATTTTCTGTTACTGATAACCCCTTTACTGCTTTTTTCTGCACCTTCAGATTTTAAATCGTGCCAACTGAAATATCAGGTAAGCTCTATTCCGATAGGTGAAACGTATGCGTTTGCCGTGGACGATGAGTATGCACTTTTTTATTCGAAAGAGAAGCCTTCTTTTAAAATTGTAAAAAGAGATCCGTTTTTAGGTCTTAATTTGATCAAATCACCAAAAAAGTTTAAACATGTTTTCAAGTTCTATAATAACCAGCCTGAACAGCTTGGTGCCGTCTTGCCTACAAAGGTTTATGAAGGAAGCTTTCTTCGCGGACATATAGGACTTAATCGGCTCGCACAGTTTTCTAAAGCATTAAAAGCCAATACGTTGATCAGCGGGACCTGTTGCGGCGTGATGGGTATGTCAACCGGAAATGGGGTGATAGATAAGGACTTTATTCGACACTTTTTGAAGTCAGAAGAGATCACTTATGGCGATATCGGTATTCGCCTTGATGATGACAAGGGTATTCGAGTCGTCGAAGTCAATCCATTTTTTACAGATTCGCCTTTTGTCTGGGGTGACATTGTCCTGGAGATGGACGGCCGAGAGGTGAAGAGTGCTGCTGAGCTCAGCAAGAAAATACTTTTTGCTTCTCCGGGAAATATACATCAATTTCATGTTCTAAGAGACAATCATAAGCTCAAGATAGAAGGGATGATCAAAAGACGTCTTGGTGGAGGATTGGTTCCGGATACTTTTTTTGAGCTTTTCGGACTTGAATTAGATGAAAACCTTGTTGTCAAAGCCGACAATGCAAAATACGAGATTAAAAAAGGGGACAGGCTTTTGTTTATTATGAATCAAGAGGTCAAGAGCTTGACTGATATTCGTAAAGTCTTGTCCGAGCAGAAGTCGAGTGAGAAGAAAGTAGTCACCCTTCTTTTTAGACGTAACGGATTTGATTTTTTCATACATTTGCCTAAATAAAAACGCTTCAAATAAAAGCATAATAACAGTAAATGATATGTATAATTTCATTCAATGAATATTTAATATAAGAGTAGGTCATAGTGCAGGCACATACCAAAGAAAACATCAGTACTTTCGAAGCATACCTATCTTCGCATCTTCCGCAAGTTCCAAGTTTTCATCCCCATTATGAAGAAGCACTTCATGAGATGCTACTGGCTGGTGGAAAACGTTTTCGTCCCGCACTGCTTCTGGCGGTAGTAAGAGCCAATAATGCTCTTTTGCTAGAATCGGCTTATGCGGCGGCTTATGCGATTGAACTTTTGCATACCTACTCTTTGATCCATGATGATCTTCCGGCTATGGATGATGCCGATCTGCGACGCGGAAAACAGACACTACATGTCAAATATGATGAAGTGACAGCAATCCTTGCGGGAGATGCCCTTAATACTTATGCGTTTGAAGTTCTTTCAAACGCATCATTCTCTGATGAGGTCCGTGTGAAACTCATCCGTTCCCTTGCGACGAATGGTGGTGCCGGAGGAATGGTTCTTGGGCAGGCGATAGACTGCTATTTTGAGAATCAACCGTTAAGCCTGGAACAGGTTAAGATTTTGCATACGAATAAAACGGCTAAACTGATTGCAGCCTCACTTAAGATGGGTGCGATAATCACGGGCCAAAAAGAGATGGAAGAGAAACTCTATGAGTTTGGGATTAAATTAGGTTTACTTTTTCAAATTCAAGATGATATTTTGGATGTCACGCAAAGTTCCGAGGAAGCGGGCAAAACAACACAGAATGACGGAGATAAAAACTCTTTTGTAACTCTTCTGGGTCTTGAGCGTGCCATGGATGAAGCGAATAGTCTGGCGGAAGAGTTAAATGAACAACTTAAGGCCTTTGATAAAAACCTTTATCAGGAACTCTCCCCTATACTTTCAGAGTATCTGGTACGACATAAATAAGGTTGTATAGACTAAAAAGCATAGATGTGTTTTATAGTCTATACATCGATAACAATTACAAGGAAAAATGATGCGTCAAAAGATGGCAGATTCAATTCGATTTTTAGCAGCAGATATGGTTCAAGCAGCAAACTCAGGTCACCCGGGCGCACCAATGGGGCTTGCGGATATTGCTGTAGTTCTAAGTGAACATCTTTCACATAACCCTAAAAACCCTTCATGGTTGAACCGTGACCGACTGGTCTTTTCAGGTGGACATGGTACAGGTCTTATCTACTCATTGTATTATCTATGGGGATATGGACTGGAGTTAGAGGACCTTAAAAATTTTCGTCAACTAGACTCGAAGACACCAGGTCACCCAGAGTATGGCCATACAGAGGGTGTTGAAATCACAACAGGTCCATTGGGGCAGGGTGTCGCTAATGCTGTTGGTTTTTCTATGGCTTCAAAGTTTGTCGGGGCACAGACAAATTCGGAGACGGCAAAAGTCATTGATCATTATGTTTACTGTTTATGTGGTGATGGTGACCTAGAAGAAGGAATATCATATGAAGCGTGTTCGATTGCCGGACACAACAAGCTTGACAACCTTATCTTGATCTATGATTCTAATAATATCACAATCGAGGGATCAACAGAACTAAGCATCTCGGAAAATATACCGATGCGCTTCGAGTCTCAAGGATGGGATGTTCAAGAGATCGACGGCCATAATTATGATGAGATCGATGCGGCGATTATCCGTGCGAAGTCTTCTGATAAACCATCTCTTATCATCGCGAATACAAAGATAGCTAAAGGAGCAGGCGAGCTTGAGGGTTCTCATCACTCACACGGTGCTCCACTTGGCGAAGATGTTATTGCTAAAGCGAAAGAAGCAGCCGGATTTGATCCTGAAAAGAAATTCTTTGTGGACGAAGATGTTATGGCACGTTTCAGATGTGCTATTGAAGCAGGAGACCTGGCTGAGCGTGAATGGAATCATCGTCTTAAAGAGCTTCCGTTGATGGAACAGAACGAGGCATTAGATGCTCTGTTGAACCCCGACTTCTCTCGTATCCAGTGGCCGACATTTGATAAAGCGGATGCAACACGAAGCACGAATGGAAAGATACTGAATGCTATTGCAAAAGCAATTCCCGGGTTCCTTGGCGGCTCAGCTGACCTTAGTCCGTCCAACAAGACTGAACTGACTGATATGGGGGTTTTTCCTAAAGGGAAGAATATTTACTACGGGATTCGTGAACATGCTATGGCTTCAATTACCAATGCTATCGCACTATATGGTCCATTAATGCCGTTTTCTGCGACCTTCTTTGTCTTTTCAGATTATCTGAAACCTGCTGCGCGTATCGCAGCACTTTCTAATATCCAGCAGTTTTTTATCTGGACGCATGATAGTATCGGTGTGGGTGAAGATGGTCCGACACATCAGCCGATCGAACATCTGTCTCAGTTTCGTGCTCTGCCAAACTTTTATGTATGGCGTCCTGCTGATGGAAACGAGAATGTTGAGGCATGGAAAACAGCGTTAGAGATGAAAAAATCACCATCTGCTTTTGTGTGTTCTCGTCAAAACCTTGCCCTTCTTCCATCTGCAGTGTACGGTGAAGCCTCAAAAGGCGGGTATCTTCTTCAGGAGTCAGAAGGAGCTACAGTGACACTGCTGGCATCAGGATCAGAAGTCGAGACAGCGATGAAGACAAGAGACGTTCTTGCATCTAAAGGTGTGAAGGCGAACGTTGTCTCTGTCCCATGTTTTGATCTGTTGATTGAACAAGACAAAGCATATTTAGACACAATTATCAAGACAGATAAAGTTGTTGCTATTGAGGCAGCACGAGGCCTTGAATGGTACAGATTTGCAGATGAGATTATCAACATGGATAGCTTTGGTGCATCGGCTCCAGCCGGCCAGCTCTTTGAAAAGTTCGGTTTCTCTGCAGAAGCAATCGCTGCAAAATTGTCTTAATCCAACCGATCCATCTTACAAAGAGGATACCCAAAGGTATACTCTTTGCACTCCTTTATACGCTTTCTCTCATTTGTGTTTATCAAAGATGCTATAATCGTGAAACAATTAAGGATTTTTGCAAGTCCTATTTAATGGATACACTATGAAGTATGATATCAAATATTCTTTGCTGGGCTTTTTTAAGAAGGAATCGGCCGTCGGTATCCTACTGATGGTCGCGACCTTTCTGGCGATGATGATGGCGAACTCCTCGTTGACGGATGCGTATAATGAGATGATGGAGACCCCTGTCATGGTTATGTTCGGAGAATTTAATATTGCAAAACCACTTCTTCTTTGGATCAATGATGGTTTGATGGCGGTCTTCTTTTTTATGGTCGGACTTGAGATCAAGCGTGAAGTGGTGGAAGGCAGTCTAAGCGATAAAAGCAAATTGGCTTTACCGACATTGGCGGCTATCGGAGGGATGGTCGTCCCGGCAAGCATTTATAGCTTTTTTAACTGGGGAAATGAAGCGGCCATGCAGGGATGGGCTATTCCGATGGCAACAGATATTGCCTTTGCTTTGGGCATATTATCACTTTTGGGCAATCGTGTACCTGCGCAGTTAAAGGTTTTTCTTTTGGCTCTAGCTATCATAGATGACCTTGGGGCTATCATAGTGATTGCTGTTTTTTATACTTCCAGTATGTCTTTTAGCTCATTGGCTATCGCTGCTGTCATGATTTTATTGCTCTTTTTGATGAACAGAGGTGGCGTGACAAATAATACAGCATATATTCTCGTTGGGCTTGTCTTATGGACGGCCGTTTTAAAATCGGGTGTGCATGCTACACTCGCCGGTGTCATCCTTGGTCTGATGATCCCACTGAAGAACAATCACCATAGTTTCCATGAACTTGAGCACTCTTTGCACGCTCCTGTCAATTTTGTGATATTGCCACTTTTTGCTTTTGCAAATGCAGGTGTCAGTTTTGGTAATGTTACGATAAAAGACTTTACGGACAGTATGACTATGGGAATCGTCTTAGGACTGTTTTTGGGTAAACAGTTAGGGGTGTTTTTGTTTTCATTTATTGCGATCAAACTTCGTTTGGGAACACTTTCCGACGGAATCACCTGGGGGTCGGTATATGGATTGGCTATCTTGAGTGGCATCGGGTTTACGATGAGTTTGTTTATCGGATCTTTGGCTTTTGAGTGTCACCAAGGGGCATGTTATGAACTTGTGGATGAACGGATGGGGATCCTGATTGGATCACTGATCTCAGGCATTATAGGGTATCTAGTACTCTCAAAAACACTTCCGCAAAAGGCATAATGGTAGATGCAAAACTCTTCAATCTATAATGAAAAAAAGAAAAACTTTGACCGTATGATTACGGTCTATGGGCGTAATGTCGTGCTTGAGGTACTTGAAGAAAAAGATATTAAAATCAGAAAGGTGCACCTTGCCGACTCCAATAAACAAGACGGAGCCATCTCCAAGATTCTGGATCTGTGTGAGAAAAAAAAGATAGAGGTGCTCTATCATTCAAAACAAGCCCTCTCAAGAATCTCAAAAAATGCCAAGCAGGATCAGGGTGTCGCGGCAGACATAGAAGCTTCCTCTTATCTTTCGACAGATGATTTTCTTAAAAATGCTACAGAAAACTATCGCTACATTGCTCTTGAGAGCATCCATAACCCTCAGAACCTAGGGATGATTATTCGTTGTGTTGCAGCAGGCTTTGTCGATGGCCTTATTTTGCCGAAAAAGGGTTCTGCAAAAATTTCGCCCTTGGTTATCAAGGCGAGTGCCGGTACTCTGTTTAAAACGACAATCCTCTATTGCGATGATCTTCGAGATAGTTTGCCTGCATTTAAAAAAGATGGAGCGGATATTTATGCGCTTTCATCTCATGCAAGTGCATCACTATTTGATCTAAAACTGGGTAAAAAGACAATCTTTGTCTTGGGCAATGAGAGTGAGGGGGTAAGCCAGGAAGTGCAAAAGCTTGCGAATAAGACGCTTTCCATCCCGATGAAAAATGGTGTAGAGTCTTTGAATGTTGCCGTGACCGCTGCCCTTTTAGCCTATTATTCCTAATCACGTCTTTTAATAGCAGGAGTTGTGTTGAGCTCTGTCTGATGAGTATTTGAGTAGATAGTCTCTGAGATGTTTAGCCTCTTTTTTATACGTATCATTTTTAAAATAATCCCAAGCTAGTTTCGCTTTTTCTGAGTCGAGATGGATTCTTGCTAGATGGGTGCTTTCCTCTTGGCGTTTGAAAAGAGCCTTCCACTCTTTCGAGGTTTTTGAACCAGCGAAGTTCATGCTGTAGGGGTGGCACTGTTGACAAGCCTTTGAATAGATGACTTTCCCTTCAGAGACGGAACCCTCTAAAGTACAGAGCATGAGAGATGATAGGGAGAAGATGATGTAGATCGTTTTCAAGACTTCTCCTTATGAGGTCATCAGCTCGTACGGGCGTCTGATCTCTTGAAGCATGCCATCTATACTCATCGCACGCCCTTTGCGAATAAACTCTCTTCCTTCAAAGAAGACGATTATCGTCGGTGCAGAGAAGACCTGAAACTGTGCCGCTATCTCAGGCGTCAATGCGATGTCCGCATGATAACGCCCAATGGATGGATACTCTTTTTCAAGAGCTTCCATCAGCTTTGGCCGTAGCACATGACAGACATTGCATGAGGGTGAACTGAAGTAGACTACCAGGGCTAACTCATCCTTTAGCTTTTCGTTTAATTCATCTAAACTGCTTAGTGTTGTATCCATGAAGATGTCCATTTTTTAACCGTATTATACAGTATCATAGAAATAACGCTAAGCGCACCGTTTTGAGGTGATATTCTTTAAAATATAAGATAGTCATAAGCTAAGTGGAGTTACACTTAAGTATATCCAAAGAAGGAGTACGAGATGAACGTCAATATTACAGGACGACATGTCACACTTAATGATTTAAATCGTCAACATATAGAAGCAGCAATTGAAAGTTTTTCAAAATATCAATTAGATATCACTACGGTTAATGTCGTAGTTTCAGAAGTTAAAAATGGTGTGAATGTAGAGTTTGATATGCATATCGCACATGCAAACCCGGTAGTTATCAATCAAGGGGATAAAGATCTAGACACAGCAATCGATTTAGCAATCGAAAGAGCCACCAAAGCGCTTCGTCGTCTGCATGATAGAGTGATTTCTCATGGAAGTGACTCTCTTAAAGACCTTGAACTTGCAGAGGTCTAATTTATATCCGTCTTTTTGACGGATATCTCCTTAACAACTTTTCCACAATCCGCAAACTTTTTTCCAACGCTTTTAAAGTAGATTTTTATAAAACCTCATAAATAAGCATTGTGCCTTGTTTCTTATATTTTACGGATTCTATAAACTGTAAGCCTTCAAACTCGATCTCACATAACTCTTCTTGGGTTCTAGGTTGAATCTTTGCAACAGTGCGCAGGACTTTTCCCCGGTAGGCTTTTGCCCAATGACTTACACTTTTTCCATCTTTTAAAAACTTCATTGTGGTAAAGGGTTGATTCAGTGTATAAAACTTTTCATAATATCCGGCACGCAGATCAAGAATAGTCTGGCCGTTAAGAAGTTCATCCAGCATTTGGCTGGAGGAGTCTTTATAGATCTTTTCAGTCGCTATTGCATTAACGGTTGCCCCCTGTTTTAGTTTATAGGATGGAATTTTGTCACCGCCGAGAATCGGTCCAAAGAGATTTGAGAAGATAATCGTCTGTGTATCTAGATAAGATCTCTCTTGTGGCGAGAGGGAAGCTAAATCCAGATAGTCATAGGCGACACCGTCATAGCGTTCAATCGCTTTCATAGTCCTGGAAGAGAAGATGTCCTCTTGATATTTTTTGATCTCTTCCTCTTTTTTCACACCAGTCAATGCTTGTAATTGTTCTAAAGAGCCTTTCTTGAGAAGGTCGTTATACTCATTAAGAAGAGAGAGGCGTGTCACATTAAGCGATGGGAAAAGAAGGGTTTGGAGCTGAAGGGATGATTCATTACCGCCAAGCTTTTTACCTTCACTGGGAGAGAACAAAATATACATCATTTACCTTGTCTGTTTTTTTGCAATTGTAGCATTATATAAGCAAAGGATAACTCAAGATGCCTTATTTCGAAAAGAGAGTTGAAAACACAAAAAGCGGCATCTAAGTCAAAGAAGTTTAAGATATAAGAAAAATCTATTTGCTCTTAGGAGAAAAGGTGAAGAGTATAATCATAGGTGTGATTCTTTTTGCAAATTTACTGGCCATGTCCGCTGACCTGAGCCATGAGAATACTCAGCTAACGCAAAAGGTTCCTTTCGCTCTTATTTCAAAGATAGAAGGCAAGGCTAAGGTATTACCGGCCGATAGTATCAAGAAGCATCAAGCTGTGAGAGGAGAATACCTTTTTAAAGGTGATAAGCTGATCTCTTATGCAGATTCCATGGTACTTCTTGAATTGGCTGACAGTTCAAAGGTGGTTCTCAATGAAAATGCCGAACTTACATTTGTGGATAGAGAGAGATTACGACAGGGAAGTGGAGAGATATACTACAGAATAAAAAAACGAGTCAGCTCAAAAGGTCTGAAAGTCGAGACACCCTTTTCGATCATAGGTATCAAAGGCACAGAGTTTATTGTCAACTCGGCTGAAAGAGGAGAGATCGCTTTAAATGAAGGTCTTATTGGTATAGAAGCTCTACATGCAGAGTTTGAACTGCATAAGAAAAAGGTCATGTCAGAATATGAAGCTTTTAAAAGCAAACAGATACAGGAATTCGAAGCGTACAAAGCGCAGAGATATGATGAGGTGGTGAGCTATGTAAAAACCTTTGAGCTGGAAGCAAGCAAGTCGCTTCATTTTGATGATGCCCGTGATTGTGAACAGGCGTGTGAGTCTAAAGTGAGTGAATTTGACTTTACAGCTGAGACGAAAAAACGTTTTGAACATTATCAAAAGATCGTTGAAGAGTAAAAGATCTGCTGTATGAAAAATAGAGTGAAATATATAGGGGTAATGTTCTTTTCCCTTTTTGTCGTCTTGGGAGTGTATAAAACAGAGCTTGAACCCTTTCACAGTTTTTCTTTGCGTTTCAATGACCTTAACTTTGTCTTTCAAAATAAAGAAGCATCTGCAGAGATCGTATTTATTGCCATCGATGAAAAAAGTGTTAACAAATTTGGCCGATGGCCCTGGGACAGAGCTATCTTGGCAAGGGGTATTGAGAAATTGGATAGTTCCTCTTTGCTGATCTTGGATATGGTTTTTTCCGAGCCGACACAAAGTGACAAGTCCTTAGCAAGAAGCCTTGAGAATCAGCAGAATAATCTCTGCGGATTTTTTTTACGTCACCAAGCCTCAGAAAAACCATCACGTAAGCAGTTCGAACTGTTAGGTGATTCGACGCTTGATCGCCTTGCATCTGAAATAGGAGAATATAGTGCATTTGTCGAAGGTGAGGAGGCGGAGGTCAATGTAGAAGATATTCTCTCTTCCTGTACATTATCAGGAACGTTTTCAAGCCTTCGAGACAGTGACCAGCTCTTTCGCCGTTATCCCCTGGCTTTTAGTTACGATAATGAACTTTACCCTTCTATCGGGACTCAGGCCCTTCGTATGTACGCAAACCAGGAGATTGTTTTTGTAAAAAAGCAGCTTTTTGATTTGGCGGCTCATCATATACCAACAGATGAGGCCGGTTTCGCCTTATTGAACTATTATCCCTTGGGCAGCTATACGACATATTCATTTTTAGACCTGTATGAGAACAGAATAGATAGAAATGTCTTAAACAATAAGATCGTTATACTTGGTATAACAGAAGTGGGGGTTGGGGATATCCGTGCGACACCGATGGGGATGATACCTGGCCCCTTGCTTCACTATACTTTCATATCTAATGTTCTAAACGATGAGGTGCTTTCAAAAAACATGTTGCTGACATATCTTAGTATGGCATTGTTTTTTTTGCTTCCGCTAAGCTGGATACTCGTCTCTTCAATCTATAAGCGTGTATTCATTTACGCTTTGGTCTATACTCTTTTTTTTACGGCTACGAAAATATCCTATCTCTATCTGAACCTTTATCTTGACAGTTTTTATCCTTTAGTGGCGCTGTTGTTTTCTGGAACGTTTAGTGAAGTGGTTTTATATCAGCAGCAGGAGGAACAGTCACGTTTTATTGAAGGTGCCTTTGCTTCATACCTCTCTCCTGATCTTTTGAAGAAGCTGATAAAGGAACCTAAAAGCCTGAGTCTAGGAGGAGAGAAAAAAGAGCTGACAATATTTTTCAGTGATATTCGCTCTTTTACAAGCATTTCTGAAAGCATGGACCCTCAAAAACTGATTAAATATCTTAATCGCTATTTTACTCCCATGAGTGATATCATCATAAGAAATCAGGGTATGATTGATAAGTATATAGGTGATGCCCTCATGGCTTTTTTCAATGCCCCGGTAGATGTGAAAGAACACGCGGCCTCAGCATGCAGATCTTCTTTGCAGATGTTGGATGAACTTGAAAAAATCAATGAGATTTTTCTCAAAGAGGGACTTCCCAAGATTGATATCGGTATAGGTTTGAACACGGCAGAGGTTGTTGTGGGTAACATGGGATCGGATAAGCGTTTTAACTATACCGTCATTGGAGATGGCGTGAACCTCGCTTCTCGGGTAGAGGGGATAAACAAGACATATGGAACACATATCATCATCACAGAGTTTACGCATGCCATAGTAAAAGACAAGTTTTTGACTCGGCCGATAGAACGCGTAAGGGTCAAAGGGAAGGAAGAAGAGGTCCTTTTGTATGAATTGCTAAAAGACACGCCACAGAACCGGGAAAAAGTGAAGGCATACAATACAGCAAGAGAACTCTATTACAATGGGAAAAAGGAAGGGGCATTGCAAGCATTTAAAGTATTGCAAGACGATAGCCTAAGTAGATACTTTGTTAAAAGGATAGAAGATGGGGTTTAACGCAGAAGAGATCGTCGAGACGATCTTTAAATATATCACGAAAATACAGCCCTTACGTAACTATGAAGATATCTTGATTGAACTTGCCAATATGGGACGTCATCTTGTTAGGGCTGACCGCTGTACCTTATGGGTTGTAAACGATAAGAAGCAGTCTCTCTGGACAAAAGTCGCACATGGAATAGAGACAATCCATATTCCTTTGGAAAGCGGTATTGTCGGTGAAGCCATCAGAACAAAAAAACAGATGATTATCAATGATGTCCAATCTAATGGGAGCTTTAATGCAGAAGTCGACAGACAAACAGGTTATACGACACACAATATGATGGTCATCCCCATGTTTAATTCTCATAATAAGATCATAGGTGCTTTTCAGGTGATTAACAAGATTGAAGGTGAATTCGATGAGAAGGATATGAAGTATCTTATGTTGGCGGCTTCATATTCGGCAGAGACCCTTGACGCAGCATTGTTGGCCGAAGAGAATGACCAAACCCAAAAAGAGATGATCTTCCTGATGAGCGAGGCTGTGGAAAAACGTTCGAAAGAGACGGGGAACCATATCAAAAGGGTAGCTGAGTATTCGAGACTTTTGGCTTTGGCTTATGGTCTTAGTGAAGAGGAGGCTTATGTATTGGAGTTTTCTTCGCCAATGCATGATATAGGCAAGATCGGGATTCCTGATGCTATACTCAATAAACCGGGAAAGCTGAGTGAGGATGAATATGATATCATGAAGCAGCATGCGTATTTAGGGTATGAGATATTAAATGCGTCAGAACGGGGTATACTTAAGGCAGCTGCCATTCTTGCTCATCAGCATCATGAGAAATGGGATGGCACAGGTTATCCACAGGGGCTCAAGGGTGAAGATATTCATATCTATGGCCGTATCACCGCTGTGGCAGATGTCTTTGATGCTTTGGGATCAGATAGATGTTATAAGAGGGCTTGGGGATTAGAAGATATCTTAGACCTTTTCCTTAATGAAAAAGGTAAGCATTTTGATCCTAGACTGGTTGACCTTTTGATCGAAAACCTTGATGAGGTACTTAATATTAGAGAGAAATACAAAGATACGTTATAATTTTTGTTAATAGATGATTTACCTGCTTAGAGTAGGATATACAAGAGATAAGATAAAAGGCCGGTATTGGAAAAGATTACAATCTTAGGTGCGTACGGGACAAAGGGTTCTCATCAGGAAACCTCCTCTTTTTTGATTAATGAGTCGCATGTCATCGATGCGGGTAATCTTTTACGAGGGCTTGATGAAGGTGCAGCGCATATTGATGCTGTCTGGTTGACGCACTCCCATCTGGATCATATTGTGGACATCGCATATATCCTTGATTCCTATTTTACACTTAGGAAAAAACCTTTAAAACTCATGGGGCTACCCCAGACTCTTGAGGCAATAAAAAAGCATTTTTTAAATGATGTTATCTGGCCTGACTTTTCTAAGATTCCTCTTTCCAATACAGATAAGATGAGTGTTGTCTATGAGAGCATAGAGCTTAACAAGGAGTACAGCATTGATGATGTGACATCAATAGAGGCAATTGCAACAACGCATACGGTTCCAAGCTGTGGCTATATCGTCCGCAAGAATGCTTCTGCCGTGTTGATCACAGCTGATACGTATAAAAGCCCGATTTTGTGTGAGAGTATTGAAAAGTATCCTGAGATCACTGCTTTGGTGATAGAGTGCTCGTTCCCTTCCACGATGAATGCCTTGGCTTTGGAAACACTTCACCTTACGCCTTCACTGGCGGAAGAAGAGATACGGTGTGTCAAGAGGCCATTGAAGCTCTATTTCAACCATCTGAAACCAACTTTTTCAGAGGAAATAAAAAAGGAGATATATTCGACAGAAGTCCTAAAAGACGCGATTATTTTAGATGATGGCGATACAATATACTTCTAAAAAGAGAAATTTTTGAAATTTCTTCTAAAAACCCTTGACATTCAAAACTAAAATGCTTATAATTACGGCTCGAATTTAGATGCTGGCATAGCTCAGTTGGCTAGAGCAGCTGATTTGTAATCAGCAGGCCCGGGGTTCAAATCCTCGTGCCAGCACCATTCTATTTTTGAAAAAAATTGACGAAAAACGTCAGTGTTCGACCAGAGTATATTACAACAAATTTTTGGTGAGATAGTCAAGTGGCCAACGACGGCAGACTGTAAATCTGCTCCCTATGGGTTCAGAGGTTCGACTCCTC
>JBFESZ010000029.1:0-22042 GCA_041548245.1 Sulfurimonadaceae bacterium | reverse complement strand
CCTGTTTTTGTCGGTACAGCTGGAGTGGTTTCCCATCGCAGGTTTACACTCCATTGAACCGAAGGAGGGTGTTTGGTATTATCTGGATATGGCCTGGCACCTGTTCTTGCCGATATCCGTCATGATCTTTGTCTCCTTGGGCTCCATGATCGTTTATGTCCGCTCTTTGGTGACGGAGATATTAAAGAGTGATTATTATTTCTTTGCAAAAGCAAGGGGTTTAAAAGATAAAGAGCTTTTGCGCTATTACATCCTTCCAAACTTGATGCCCCCTATCATCACACTCCTGGGACTTTCTTTGCCTGGACTGATCGGCGGTTCTGTTATTCTGGAGTCTATCTTTGGAATCGAAGGAATGGGTCAGCTTTTTTATATGTCCGCACTGAGCAGGGACTATCCTGTGATCATGGGGATTTTGATGGTAACAGCCTTTTTGACGCTTTTGGGAAATATGTTTTCAGATCTTATCTTGTTGAAGTTAAATCCGTATTTCAAACGGGGATAATTTTTAGCTTAAAGCCATTAATATAAATAGTATATTGACCCAAATAATGGCACCAAGTAACATCGGTGTCTTATACTCAGTGTTTTACTATAGCTAAAGGAGTTTTGCTCCTTTAGCCGTATTAAATGATGAAAATTATTTAAATAATGCCTCTAGAGAATCGATACCTTCTTTTTCCTCTTCAATCTCGCCAGACTCGGAAGTAACGGTGCCCTCTTGCTCTTGCAGTTCAATCGTGTAACCGGTAAGCATAGAGGCCAAACGGATATTGATACCGCTTTTTCCGATCGCTTTTGATTTTTGATCAGCCGGAAGGATGACTGTGGCTTTTTTCTCTTCGCCTTCAGCTGTCTCTTGGATGACGACAGAAGAGATGATAGCAGGACTCATCGCTCTTGAGATAAAAAGTTCCGGGATGTTCGTGTATTCGACACAGTCGATATTCTCACCGTTCAACTCTTCGCTGACCGCATTGATACGCACGCCTTTGACACCGACTGTCGCACCGACAGGATCGACTTTAGGGTGTGTCGAATAAAGAGCGATCTTCGCACGCTCACCAGGGATTCTTGCTGAGTGTTCGATGATGACGGAACCGTCCTCAATCTCAGGGACCTCAAGGCTTAACAGCTCTTCAAGGAACTTAGGGCTGGTACGAGAAAGCTCAGTAATCATACCCTCGTTTTTATCAACAGTGACACGGCGTACGACGGCTTTTAACATATCACCCGGTTTGAAGACTTCACCTTTGATACGGCTTTTCATTGGAAGGACAGCTCGGATCTCATCAAGTTCGATATAGGTGTTGTTGGCCGAGTCCACGCGTGTGACACGTCCGGAGATAATAGTGCCTACTTTGCTTTTAAATTTGTTATAGAGTTCATCTTCGACAAGGCGTTGGATATGGTATTCGATCTCTCTGTGCAGTTGACCTGCTGCAGTACGGCCGTAATCTTCAAGTTTGTGCTCATATTGAAGCTGATCGTCGATCTCGACATCTTCGTCAAGCTCTTTGGCATCTGTCAACGAGATGTACGCGTCAGCCAGCTCACCCTGAAGTTCGGGAGCGTCATCTGCCACAACAGTGATGATCTGAAATATAGAGGCTGCACGTGTCTCTTCATTGATCTCTACTTCATAGTCGAAGTGGTCAGAGATGACACGTTTTGCTGTCTGTATAAAGGCAGTCTTGAGTGCTTCTTTGACTTTTTCAGGCTCAAGACCTTTTTCATGCGCGATTGATTCGATAATATCTACTATTTTTTCCATAACGGTATCCTTTTAAGATGGCTAACATTGATAAGTTTGTGGGGTAATCGATTCACCCGCTTTAGCTCCTGTGTACAAGGGCTTCGGTAAATCTTATCAAAAGAGAAACTTATTATACTGAAAATAGACTTAATACGCACTTTAGTAATAAGAAGATATAATCGCGGTATAAATAAAACTCCAAACGAGGGAAAAAACTATGGAATTAAAGCTAGTACGCACTGAACTAAACAGCAAACCGAAAAAGACAGACCTGGCAAAGATCGAAGCAATGGTGGAAAAAGATGGTTCAGCGATTATCTATTTTGACAGAGATAATTCACACAAAGACCTGATTGCTTTGGGTGAACACTTCGAGAACAGTGAAAAAAGTTTTTATATGAGAGAAGTACGTTACGGTCTGAATGACAACGACTATATGTATGAGGTACATGTTTTATAGTCGCTTAGCGGTAATTATAAAAAGATTGTCTATTGATGAATAAAAAAGTATTTATTGAAACACTGGGTTGCGCGATGAACGAGCGTGACACTGAGCATATGATCGCTGAGCTCAAAGAGAAAGAGAACTATGAGGTCACAACAGACTCGGCAGAAGCTGATCTGATCATGATCAACACCTGTTCGGTTCGTGAACGTCCTGTTCACAAACTTTTCTCTGAGCTTGGCGGCTTTAATAAGAAGAAAAAGCCTGGTGCAAAGATTGGTGTATGTGGCTGTACCGCTTCGCATCTTGGCAAGGATATCATCAAACGCGCTCCTTATGTGGATTTTGTTTTAGGTGCACGTAATGTCTCGAAGATAACGGAAGTACTGCACAAGCCAAAAGCAGTTGAGATCGATATCGACTATGATGAGAGTCAGTTTGCCTTTAAAGATTTTAGAAGTTCGAAACATAAGGCTTATGTCAATATATCCATAGGCTGTGACAAGTCCTGTACCTTTTGTATCGTTCCGAAGACACGTGGTGATGAGATCTCCATTCCGACAGATCTTATTTTAAACGAGTGTGTCAGAGCGACAGAGGCCGGTGCTCAGGAGATCTTTCTTCTGGGGCAGAATGTCAATAATTATGGGCGCCGCTTTTCAGGCGAGCATGAGAAGGTAAACTTTACAGAGCTGCTGCGTCGTATTTCCAAAATAGATAAGGTCAAGCGGATCCGTTTTACTTCACCGCATCCTTTTCATATGGATGATGAGTTCCTCGAAGAGTTTGCTGCCAACCCTAAGATCTGTAAGTCCATGCATATGCCGCTTCAAAGCGGGTCGAGTGAAATACTCAAGATGATGAAACGTGGTTATACCAAGGAATGGTTCTTAAACCGCGCGGATAAACTGCGTAAGATGATCCCGGATGTGAGCATCTCGACAGATATCATCGTGGCTTTTCCGGGTGAGAGCGATGCCGACTTTGAAGAGACAATCGATGTGATGAGACAGGTCCGCTTTGACCAGGTATTCTCTTTTAAATATTCTCCTCGTCCATTGACTGAAGCGGCTGAGATGACCAATGAGGTTGATCCTGAAATAGGTTCTGAACGCCTTGCCTATCTTCAAGGATTTCAAAACAGTATTACCGATGAGATCACCGCTTCGTATCTCGGCAAGACCTATGAAGTCTTTTTTGAAGAGACGCGCGAAGGCGGATATATAGCCGGACGCAGTGACAATAACATTATGATCAAAGTTTTGGCAGGGGAAGATCTTTTGGGTACCTTTGCCAAAGTCAAAGTCACCAAGACGGGCCGAATGGCACAAACAGGTGAGATTCAGGAATGAAGAGATTTCTTCGCTCGATAGCCTCTTTCGTCGTCCCCTTTGTGGGGGCGCTTCTTGTTAAAATCATCTATCTTACCTCCAAAAAAACTTTTCATACGCCCGAGAACCTTCCGGAAGAGAGATGTGTAATCGGATTTTGGCACGGTGATCTTTTGATGCAGCCTCTGAATTACAGGCATTGGCGTAAAGATCCTAAGGCGGTTGTTATGATATCTGAGCACTTTGACGGTCAACTTATTGCCAAGACCATGCAATATTTTGGTCTAGGTACGATTCGCGGTTCAACCCGAAGCGGCGCAGCACGCGTTTTGATGCAAGCGATCAAAAAAGTCCGCGATGGATACGACCTTGGTATTACACCAGACGGCCCGAAAGGACCACGTTTTTCAGTAACAGAAGGGATTGTGGCAGTCGCGCAGAAACTTGATCGACCTGTCGTTGTTCAAAACTGTATTCCAAGCCGATATTGGCAATTGGGTTCGTGGGACAGGTTTGTGATACCCAAGCCATTTTGCCATCTTGAGTTCTTTACCTCCGAACCTTTTAAGGTGACGGGAATGGAGATGGAAGAAGCAAAACAGCTGATACATGATAAACTGATGCAAAAGAGTATTGTCTAAGAAAAGGTGAAACGATGGCAAAGTCGATAAAGCGCTATAAGAGTTGGACCCTTGTAACACTGATCTTATTGATAGTGATGGGTGCTTACTTTGCTTTCAATCCCTCCTATGAGAAGTCTCTTGAGGCAAAGTTCTACTACTCCCTTGGAAAGTATGAAAAAGCATATCAGTTATCGAGTGAGGCTTTCGAGCAAGAACCGTATAACAGAATGGCCAATTCGATCATGGTTCAAAGCAAGTATGCCCTTCGGTATGTCAACTATAACAAAGAAGCGAAGCAGTACCTCTCTATTATTCGCACCTATGCGGATCAGGAGAAGATTTCCCTGGCAGAGCAGATGCGTATCAAGATGATGTGCGATATTATGATCGAAAAGCATCAGAAGATGCAGCCTACCAAACTCATTGATAAGGAACTGGTCATAGAGAGTCAAAAATATTATGAACAGTTTGTAAAGCTTCATGAACGCCTTGTTAAAGCGCTATAGACTGCCATTTTTAGATTATCTAAATGATATCAGAGGATATTCGGATCTTACGGTAAAGACCTATTCAAGGGTCCTTGATGAAGCATTTTTATATATAGATATCGATGAGGAAGATGGTTGTATTTTAAACCTGAATCCCTATAGGCTTAAAATTTCCAAGCTCAATGCCAAAACCATCTCGAAGAAACTCAGTGCGATAAGAAGTTTTGTCCACTTTATGCAGGAGCGGGGAGAAAAAGTGATCCTCAAAGGGGATGCACCGATCAAAGTTGCCAAGACGCTTCCCAAACCTGTCTCTTACGCACATATTAAAGAAGCGCTTACCATTGCAGACGAAGAAGAGGCTCTGATCGTCATCATGCTTTACACACTGGGATTGAGGATCAGTGAGCTCTCCTCCTTAAAGATATCCGATATAGACAAAGAGTGGGTTCGTGTGCTGGGAAAAGGGAACAAACAAAGAGAGTTGCCTCTGCTTGAGAGTACATTTGCATTGATTGAGAAATATAAGAGGAATTTTTCACCGCATAGCTTTCTTTTTGAGCAAGATGGAACAAAATTAAGCGAAAATAGTTTAAGATATAAATTAACATCACTTTTTAAGAAAATCGGTCTTCACGTCACCCCGCATATGCTGAGACATTCGTATGCAACGCATCTATTAAACAATAATGCAAGAATTGCCGATGTAAGTGAACTATTGGGGCATGCATCTATGGCAACGACTCAGATCTATACCAAGTTGAGTTCTTCGTTAAAGATGAAAAACTACCAAGCTGCCCACCCGTTAGCCAAGGAGCGTAATGAAACTCTCTCGTCTGATTGAGAATCTCTATCAGAAGATTTTTGTCGGGATCGTTGTTCAGCACAGCAGTGTAAGAGTCTATGTGCAAATGCGCAAGGGCAAAAAACTTGAAAAAGAGATATCAAAGACATTTGAGATCTCTAACTCAAAGCCAAGCAGTGAATTAAACGATTTTATCAAAGAGTATATGGACGAATCCCCTTTTTGCTACATCTCTGCTCTTAACGACGGCATTACACAGGGTGCTGTGCCGACATGTTCCATGCATGAGGCCGAACGTTTCAGCGACTTGGGATCATGCGTTACCTTGTGCAATGAGAACAAGTGGATGGTCTATTCAGAAAAGTCAGAACTTAATGAATTGCAGCAAAGGTTTAAAAAGACCGGACTTGATTTCATTTTTTCTCCTTTTTTCATACTGTCGACTTTTTTTGCAGATAAGATTGAAGGTAAAACGGCACTTTTGGTTCTGATCCAGGAGAACTACCTGAGTCTGTGTGTATTTAGTCATGGAGAGCTTCTGTTCGCAAGTCATTATGCAACAGCCAATGCAATAGAAGATGAGAAGATGAGTGAGCACATTGAAGAGAGTGCTGAAGAAAGTCTGGGATTTAGTCTGGATGATGATGACATATCGATCAACCTCGATGACCTGGATGAACTCGATGCTCTGGATGACCTGGATGACCTTCAGGACCTGGATGATCTGGACGATCTGGACGATCTGGATGAGATCGAAGACTTTGAAGAGTCGTTGAATGATGCCGTTGAGCAGAGTGAAGCTGCCTTGGAAGAAGCAAAAACGAAGTATGACTCGAAGATTGACAACTTTTCCGATGACTATAAGCGCTTTCAACTCATCCAAGCGGCGCTGCACCATTTTTATAATGATGACAGATATGACAACCAGTTTGTCGAAGAGACCTATATTGCAGATGCCTGTGAAACGGGACATGACCTTATGCGTTTCCTGGAGGAAGAGCTCTTTGTCTCCGTATATAAACGCCAGATCGAACTTGAAAAAGAGGTCGTGAATATAGCTATATCGGAGGCAAAATATGCGATATAGTTTTATCAAGCCGCGAAAGAAGAGTATTATCAGTCCGGAGTTCAAGCTTCTGTTTTTCTTTTTTACCGTGACGATAGGCATGCTTTTGATGTCTTATTCCTATCTGAAGGTCAAGACGATGATGTATGAAAGCAGTATCGAAGAACGCTTGGCCAAGGGCGAGACACTTCGTAGTAATATCGTGTCAATGCATGAGGAGATTGCTTTTATTGAGGTGCAAAGACGACATGCAGAAGGCATCTACACATCAAATACAGTACTTAAAGAGAGTATCCACAACCTGTTCGACCTTGTGCCCGAGAAGATCACCTTGTCACAGGCACTGCTAAAAGAGAATGAGCTGGAGCTTTACGGGGTGACTCCAAGCAAAGAGGTGTATGAGTTTCTTCTTCTTGCTCCTTTGCGTTCTATATTTCATCGCTCCTATACGAGTTATTATGCGATGCCTAATGGTTGGTACAGTTTTGTCTCAAAAAACTATCTTGACAGGGAGATAACTGCGCAGTGAAATTCCATATCAGCCGTCAAATGATCTACATCCTGGCTTTAGCCACTGTTTTCCTGATTGTCGTCTTTATTTTTGCTTTTGCCTTTTTGATTCCAATAGGCAAAGAGTATCGAGTTTCACGTATGGAGTCGAAAAAAGTGGCCTATCAGGTGGATGCCATTCAGGCAGAATATGACAAGGTATATGAGAAGCTAAAAGGGCTACAGTCTGACAATCGCCATGTCATAAGCGCCTACAAGACTATTTTTAACCCTGAACGTTTTAAGAAGATGCATGAGTCTCATTTTGAGAGTTTTTCCCTCTCTGAACTTTCAGGGGGTTCTACAGATGCAGAGTTTGCTGTGTATGAGGTCAATACTTCTTCTCTTATTCACTCGCCTCAGGGTTTTTATGATTTTTTAGACGCGGTAAACAAGAGCGATAATATCATCGGAGTCAATTTCCCTATCCATTTTGAAAGAGATGCCAATCTTATCAAGTCATCCTTTACCATGCATGTTTACATTGCACGGAAGAAAACGGGTGAAAAGAATGAAAGCGAGGGGAGCGACAAAGAGGTAGGGCCGTAGTTTGTTGGGAACACCCAAGACTCTGCACTCCTCTTTGAAAGCCTTGTCCATGACAGCTTTGAGGTAGGGCGCGATATAACAGATGCCTTTGTCCAGTATGATCACAAACTTCCGGCCTGCGATGACCTCGTCTTTACTCTTTAACTCCTCTCTCTGTGCAGCACTCAGAATATAGCCTTTGTTTTTAAGGATCTTGTCAATATGATAGATGTCGCTTCGTCTGTCTCCGCTGGACAAGAAAAGGCTTAATGCTTCAGCTTCATGTATTTTTACCTCTTTGATCAAGGCTTTGACATCCTCTTCAAGATAGACGAAACTCTGTTTGATACCCTGGGCATTATCATGGATGAGTTTGGCTGCTACCTCGTGTCTAAAATAGTTTCGTTTGTAGGAGAGATCGTCGTTTGTCTCATCATGAAACCACTCTATCTTATTGTGTTGAAGATAGGAGATGATCTCTTCTTTGGAGATTTCGATCAAAGGGCGTAAGAGTATGTATCCAGTTCGTTCCTCTCTCTCTTTCATTCCAAGCAGTTCAGCGGCTCCCGCACCCTTGCATAGCTGCATGAGCATCCATTCGAGCCTGTCTTGAAGGTGATGGGCGGTAAGCAGGTTCTTGTATTGATATTGATCAATGAGCTGTTCGAAAAAGTCGTATCGAGATTTTCTTGCCTCATACTCAAAGTTTTGTTCGATCTTCTTCACTTCTAGCAGATGACAGGTGAGATTATGTCTTTGTGCCAATGCTTTAGCGTATTGGACCTCTTTATCAGCCTGTTTGCGAAGACCATAATGAACGATAGCTATATCAAAAGGGATGTTGAATTCGATCAAGATGTGAAAGAGAGCGGTTGAATCAGCCCCACCGGAAAATGCAAGAAGGCTTTTGCCTTCTTCAAGATCTGACAGCTTATCAAAAGGGATAAGTGAAAGGCTCAAAGGGGGTTCCTTTAGGCAATGACGGTCGCGAGGAGTTTGTCACCAACTTTTTCAGTGATTCGTGCTTTATAGACTTTGCCGAACTTTAAGATTGCATCTTCGCCAAGTTCATTGTCATTGACATAGATCTCACCGTCGATTTCAGGTGTCCATCCAAGTTCACGAGCGCTGAGTAGGAACTCATGCTCATCACTCTCCCCGTCAATGACAATCTCGACCACTTTACCGACTTGTGCTTCGAGGCTTTTGTTCATGACTTCATCGGCAATTTCACCCATGATATCAGCACGCTGCTCAATGACTTCTTGCGGGAGCTTGCCATCCATATCATAAGCGGCGGTACCTTCTTCGTCCGAGTAGGCAAACACACTGATGCGGTCAAAACCAAAGTTGCGTGCAAAGTCACACATCTCGTCAAACTCTTCTTGAGTCTCACCTGGATGGCCAACAATAAAAGAGGTACGTAAAAAGGCATTAGGGAGTGTCTTCATGAACTCAAGTTGCTCGATCGTCTTCTCTTTTCCGAAACCGCGTTTCATGAGCTTGAGCATTTTGTCAGAGATATGTTGTATCGGCATATCGAAGTAGTTGTGAAAGACCTTTGATCTTGAGATTTCCTGTAGAAGTTTCAGGCTTGCCGTTGTCGGATAAAGATAGAGCAGTCTGGCTGAGCGGACACCCTCAATCAGTTCAATGCGTTTAATGAGATGGATGAGCCCATCTTTGATGTTCTTATCCCTTAGATATGAGCTTGAATCCTGCGAGATAAATGAGAAGTCATAATACCCCTGATTGACAAGACTTTCGACCTCTTTGGCAACGACGTCAAGGTCACGCGAATTGAGTTTGCCTTTAAATGAAGGGATGGCACAAAAACTACAGGTTTGATTACACCCCTCCGAGAACTTGATATAGGCATGATAGGTGGAACCGGTGATTACACGTTCCTCATTGCCTATAAGATAGGTCGATTCTGAAAAGCGGCTCTGTTTGGCGGCAAGCAGTGCGTCGATCTGGTCATAGTCGCCTACACCGGTGAAGATATCGACCTCTTTCATCTCTTTTTGGAGCTCCTCTTTATAGCGTTCACTCAGACAACCGGCCATAACGAGTAAAGAGTCATCACGGCGCTGCTCATGCAGGCTTAAGACAGTATTGATACTCTCCTCTTTGGCAGCATCGATAAAGCCACAGGTGTTTACGATAATCACATCGGCTTCATCACTGGCATCTGTCATCTCGAAGTCACGCAGCTTTCCTAACATTACTTCGGTATCGACAAGGTTCTTTGTACAGCCAAGCGAAACGATGTGAAGTTTTTTTACCGGTTTTTCTTCCGTGAATGTCATGTTCTTGTGCAATGGAGTTCCTTCAATTTAGTGATGCAATTATATCCAACCTAAGCCAATATGAACAAAAAACTCATTATTAATATGCTTAAGCGATGTTTTTAAGATTGATCGATTTTCACATGAATTACACAGTGATGCATTATAATTGAGTGATTAAAGGATATAGTATGAACATCTTGAAAAAACAAGCATGGCATATGCATGAAAATTTAGTCACTGACGAGAAGATATATGGTGAAAGACGACGTCTGATGAAGATAGCTGCTGTGAGTGGAGCGGGGGCCCTATTGCCTGCTTCGCTTGAAGCTGCCAACGATTATCCCGGAAAGAGTCTCTCTTTTAGCAAAAACAGAAAATATCAGGATCTTCTGGCAACACCTTATGAGAAGATCACCACCTATAATAATTTTTATGAGTTTTCACTCTCAAAAGAGGGACCCTCAAAATTGGCACATACACTTCAGCCTGAACCGTGGACGATTGAGATCACTGGTGAGGTGCAAAAAACGATGGTTATTGATATGGCGGATATTCTATCCACATTTCCTCTTGAAGAGAGGATCTATCGTTTTCGCTGTGTTGAAGGCTGGTCGATGGTAGTGCCGTGGATCGGTTTCGAACTCTCTTATCTGCTCAAAAAGGCTGGATTGACATCCAAGTCAAAGTTCGTTCAGTTTCAGACAAAATATGATCCGACGATGTTCCCGGAACAAAAGAGTGCGGGTTTTTTTGGTAATATTCCCTTTCCGTATCTTGAGGGACTCCGTATCGATGAGGCGATGAACTCTTTGAGTTTTTTAAGTGTAGGGCTGTACGGGAAGAGATTGCCAAAACAAAACGGTGCACCTATCCGTCTGGTCGTACCATGGAAGTACGGGTTCAAAAGTATCAAGTCTATTGTCAAAATACATGTCTCAGATACAATGACGCGAAGTACATGGAACGAGGTCGCTCCACAGGAGTATGGGTTCTATTCCAATGTCAATCCTGATGTACCCCATCCACGCTGGTCACAAGCCAAAGAACGTCCTTTGGGTGCATTCTTTAAGGAAAAGACACGGTTGTTCAACGGATATGCAGATCAGGTTGCCGACATGTATAAGGGAATGGACTTACGTCAATATTTTTAGGGGACAAACGGGTTATACGGTTTGTCCTATCATCACAGGAGACATATGAGAAAAATCATCTGGTTCATTGCATTTTTGCCTCTACTGTATATTGTTTATAAAATGGGGTGGGAAGTTGAATATTTGCATCATGTCTCTCACTTCGTTTATAAGAACGGGGGAAGCTTTTTAGGTACTTTTCCTAATGACCCTTTAAAGTTTACGGCAGATCTTTTAGGAATCACTGCGATACAGTTTTTAATCGCGACATTGAGTGTGACACCGTTAAAGTCCTATGTGAAAATCAATCTTATCAAGTACAGACGTCTGCTTGGTTTATGGACATTTGCCTATGCTTTTATGCATTCGCTTTTCTTCTTTTTGGCTGATAACGAAGGGAGTCTGTCGATGATGTATGCAGACATGCTTAAGCGACCTTTTGTCCTGCTGGGAGCGATTGCCTTTCTTATTCTATTGATGATGGCACTGACATCTGCTAAAAAACTTTATGCTATCTTTGTCAAATGGCACAAGATGGTCTATCTCGCTACCGTACTGATTGCTCTGCATTATATGATGAGCCAAAAGGTTATCGGAATGAATGTCATGGTCTATGTTGCAATACTTACAGGGTTGTTGGCTTTAAGGCTTATCAAAAAGTAAGCTTTATATTGTGCATAAGTATGCAGCCGAGGCTTTATCTCTCTATAAAAGGGTAGAGCTGGTTGTTTGCTGTGACAAGCTTGGACGCGAGTACGTCAATGATATTCTTGTACATCTTGACAAAACCTGTCGCATTGGTGCAGTCGATCTCTTTCGCAACGGTCATGGAAAGGATAAAAGCGTCATCTGTTGCGACCGTAGCACGGGCTGTTCTCGCTTCACCGGTAATGGCCCCCATCTCACCAAAGACCATGCCCTCTTGTAATGTTGTCAAATGAGAAAAAGGGTCATCTCCTTCGACATTTTCATTGTACCCGTAGATATCGACCTTGCCGTTGATGATATAATAGATTTCATTGCCGAAATCGCCCTGTTCAAAAATAGATGTCCCTTTGCTTGGACGTAAGAACTCTGAACTCTTGGTGAGTGCCACAATTTCTTCGTCGCTTAAGTTGTCAAAGAAATGGATTTTTTTACGTACGGCTAACAACATGCTCATCTCACGAGAGATCTTATCCCTGTTGAGTGGATCCATACTGCCGCCAGGGGTAAGAAGTTTGTGCAGTCTATCATATTTCATGATAACGACAGAAGGGATGACAGCGTCTTCTAAAAGAATGAGTTTATCCATCTTGTAATCAATGACTTTTTGTAAAAACTCTTTGGGCTCATCTAGAAACTGTTCGGGTAATAATATCTCTTCTGAATTAATGGGAAGGCTCATGACATCCTCTGAAAACAAGTTGCAAAGGTACGGACAGATACAGCAACTCGCGATAGTTTGCAATTATTATACAATGTCAATGTTGAATGAAAATTAAACAGAATATGACATGGTTTATATTAGCAATAAGGTTATGTTATGCTCTGGGAAAAAGGAAAGCGGTATCAAAAGATATGAAGTCGTAATACTAGGTGCGGGGGCCAGTGCATTGATGCTTGCTGCTCAGTTGTGCAAGAAGGGTTTCAAAGATATCGTACTTATTGATCACAATCCGCGTGTCGGAATGAAAATGAAGATATCAGGCGGCGGGAAATGCAATGTGACCAATCAGGATGTCTGCGAAGACAACTATTTGGGTGAATCTCAATTTGTAAGGGATGTCTTGCAAAGATATACGCCTCAGGAGCTTTTAACCTATCTTAAATACAGAGGTGTGATACCGAAGATACGTTCATTTGGACAGTACTTTTGTACCAGGAGTGCTGATGAGGTTATTGACGTATTAAAAGCAGATGCCCAATGTGCAGCCTTCTTGCTTTCGCATAAGATTGCGAGTGTGGACAAAGTCCCAGATGGGTATCATGTTGCAACGGACAAGACAAGGATGATGGCTAAGTATCTTGTCATTGCCACAGGCTCTTCCGCTTATCCACAAGTCGGAGGCAGTGATATCGGTTTAAAGCTGGCACAAGGGCTGGGACACGGGGTTGAAGCCTTTTCACCGGTACTTGTCGGATGGACAGTCCAGAAAGATCAGTTCTGGATGAAAGAGTTGAGCGGTATATCGACATGGGTTAGTATAGATGTAGGGCATAAGAAATTAAGTGGTGATCTTCTGTTCGCGCACAAAGGGATTAGCGGTCCGGCAGTACTTTCGGCCTCACTATACTGGAAAAAAGGTCTGGTCAGGGTGGACTTTTTACCCAATAGTACACTAAAAGGCCTGCTCAAGGACAAAAAGAAACAGATCTCGTCCCAATTACAGCTTTCAAAACGTCTTGCTAAAAAACTTTTGGAAAGTATCGATATAGAAGACAAACCGGTATATAAACTGAGTAAGGACGAGTGGGAGAGATTGGATCTATTGAAGGCGTATGCGATGTCGCCGGCAGGTACTTTTGGCCTTAAAAAAGCAGAGGCTTGCCGTGGCGGGGTAGATATATCTGAAATAAATTCTGATACAATGCAAAGCAGACTGCATGAAAACCTCTACTTTATCGGAGAGGTTGTTGATGTTACCGGAGAACTGGGCGGATATAATTTTCAATGGGCATTTGCGAGCGCTGTTGTCTGTGCTAGTGCACTGCAGAAGAAATTGTCACGCTAAAAGACGAATATATTAGGATGTAGGAATGTATTTAAATATTAAACCCGGATATATTGTAAGTGATGAGGTCTCTAATGCAACTTTGGAGTCCGCACTTAAAGAGGCTTTTGATCTGCGTTTGCGACGACATGACGAGCCTAAAACAGCAGAGCTTAAAAATCTGATGTTAAAGATCGTACCGATGGAAGAGATACACTCCTTAGGAATGGAGCATCTGCCGTACTTTCTGGATTGTTATTCAGCATGGGTTATCTTGGAATACCTTAATAGAAAGGCGCAGATAAGTCTGCCAAAAGAACTTGACCTGCAAAGGATGTTCGATTTTGAATACCTTGATGCGATCATTCGAAAATATGAGGATGAATATGTCGGACTTGTGCAAAAGATGAGAAGCTGTGGAAATTAAGACACCTTTTTTAAGCGTTGACGGCATCATAGAGCTTTATAAAGAGGGTATATTTCAAGGTATCGTTCTGATAGAACGACTTAACCCTCCTCATGGCCTTGCGATTCCAGGCGGTTTTGTGGATGTGGGAGAAAAAGTCGAAGATGCACTGGTTCGAGAGATGAAGGAGGAGACAAATCTGGATGTGACAATCACTTCGTTGCTTAATGTCTACTCTGACCCCTCTCGAGATCCCCGTTTTCATACAGCGACAGTCGTTTATGTCTGTAAGGCGGAAGGAATACCCAAGGGCATGGATGATGCCAAAGAGGCCATGGTTTACAAAAGGGATTGTATTCCTTTTGAGAAAATGGTCTTTGATCATGCTCAGATCTTACGAGATTACCTGAAGCAGTAGCCTAGTTATAGATCCTCTCATAGGCAGACTTCCAGCGTTTATGACACCAAAACCATGGCTCCGGATGTGATCTGATGACATCAGCCAGCATATCAGCCTGTGCCTGAGTTGATTCGAAGATGTCTTTTTCCTCATCATCCGTCTTTGGTGTGATGATGGGTTTTAAAATGCTGATGACATTCTCTTTTTCGGGTGTGGTATGGATCAGTACAGGGATGATGAGGGCATCGAACTTTCTGGCTAAAAAGGCAGGAGCGGCTGTTTGTGTTGCTTTTGCACCCAAAAAATCAACGTATATCCCATCTTTTGGGTTGACGTTTTGATCGATCATCATCGTGACGATCTGATTATTTTTTAGCGCCTTGACCAAATGCTTGATCGCACCTTTTTTCTCTATCATGGTCATGTTGAATTTTGTACGTGATTGTAGAAGGTAGTCATCAAAATATTTATTGTTCATTTTTTTGTGAATAGAAGTGATAGGATGTATCAGTGCTCCCACAGCTGTAGCACCCAATTCCCAGTTGCCATAATGGGCGGAAACAATAATGATTTTTTTACCCTTTTTGATCGCATCATCGAGATAGTGTCTGTTCTCGAATGTCACACTTTTTTGCAATTCCTCTATGCTTAATCGACTGCTGCGCAAGACTTGCAGAAGAACCAGGGCAAGGTTTTTATGACAAAATTTAAGTATGCTGTCGTACTGTTGAGTCGAGAGCTCATGCTTTATTGTTAAATCAAGGTTGGCCTTGATGATTTTTCTGTGCTTGGCATCAATCCAGAAAGCAAGCTTTGCCAGGCCAAGTATCAGTGCTCTTTGAAGCTTATCGGGTAGTGCCAGAAAACAGGTTTCAAAAAACCGAAAAAGATAGTATGCGATCATCTTAAAAGTTCCTGGGCTTTTTCACGGACAAGTTCAGCTGGGATGTTTTTGATTGACATATCACTGCGATCGAGCTTGAGCGGATTGACTTTTGAATCGGATTCTATGGCAATGTTTTTACTCCCTTGCCACATCATCTTCTGTGCAGGAGTCGGACCGAAAAGGGTGATAGAGGGTTTGTTCATAGCCCATGCGATATGGGTAGGACCGGTGTCATTGCCAATGATAAGGTCCACACTATCTACAAGTGCGACTAATTGAGGAAGGTCCAGCTTTACAGAGAGCTTGGTATTTGAAGCTGCCATGGAGATGTCTAAAGCAGCCTGTTTTTCTGACTCACTGCCCCAGATCAAGATAATATTGGCCTTAAGTCTGTTGGCTAGTTGGATAAAGTTTTCTTTGGGATAGGTCTTCGAAGGCCAGCTCGCCCCTATGACAAAGGCTATGTTCTTTTGAGAATCACTCAATAGTCCCTTGGTGATGTTGTCCTTTTCCTCATAAGAGAGTGCGGGCTGCTTAGCATTGACCATCTCTTTGCTTATCTCAATATTCAAGGCCGAACTTACGAGTACAATGCTGCGCCATATGGAGTTTTCTTCATAGGGAATATGAACATGATGCGCATAAAACTTTGAGGCGATGCCTTCGCGAATGGAATCCCTGGCAAAACCGTAGATGTTCTTACCGATAAGCCGTGATACAAGGGCTGATTTTATCAGTCCCTGAAGATCAATGATGATGTCAAAACGTCCTAAAGAACGCAGCATGGAGATGCTCTGAAAGAGAACAGAAAAGGATTTCGTCTTTTTAGCACGTTTGATGGCGACAGTATGGACGGCATCCAAGTGGGGATGATTGGCAATAATAGGGGCGAATGCTTCTTCGCAAATCCATTCAATTCGCGCATCGGGATAGGCTTTTTTGATAAACTGCAAGATTAGGGCTGAATTGATAATATCTCCAAGAGCAGAGAGTCTGACAATGGCTATGCGCATATGTTCCATTCGAAATTTTTTCGTAATTATAACAAAACATTTGAATGCGTGAACAAAGCTCGCCGAGGCTTTTGTTCATAGCATCGTAAGCTAAATGAGGTATAATTGCAAGCATACAAGGATAAAGGGAGAATATGGTCGCAAGAGATATACAGCAGTTTGCTGAGATTCGTACAAAAGCACGTGCTTATTTCTGTTATCTGTTTTCAAAGAACCTGCCTAACCGTCTTCCGGAGATATCTCCGGAAGCGGTGATGGACCGTTTACGCAAGATGATGGGAGATCAGCCCGATGCGGATGGTGTATACCTTCTGGACGAGAAAGGTGTACAGATCACACCGACGTATCTTCAAAACGTGGAAAAGCCTGAAGACGTGGGTTCTATCCGTTCTAACAGAGCGTACTATTATCGGGCAATGAAAGAGAAACGCTGTACGATTACCGATCCCTATCCCTCTCTACTTACGCAAGATTTGGCTGTCACAGCCTCTCAACCGATATTTGATGAAACAGGCAGGGTCAAGTATGTGGCCTGTATAGACATGCCTCTTGCGAGTGTTATCAATATCGCTCATCCGACAGCGGCTTCGTCTCTCTTTGGAAAGACCAGTAAATTTGCTTATTCCGTCTTCTCTTTGGCTTTGGCCCTAGTGGCACTTTTACTCTTTGTCAAAGGTATAGAAAACTTTCTTCATTATGGATTCGATTATCGTTCTTTAGAAGTGAAGGTCATCTTTGAAGCGACCATCCTTTTAACGCTTTCTCTGGCCATATTTGATCTGGTCAAGACCATCTTTGAAGAAGAAGTCATGGGGATACATCGACGTTCTCACTCGGGAGCAAATCGGACAATGATCAAGTTCTTGGGCTCCATTATCATCGCACTCTCAATTGAGGCTTTGATGCTGGTCTTTAAGTTTGCGCTGATCGAACCGGGGATGCTGATCAATGCCGTGTATCTGATTATCGGCGTTGCGCTGTTGACGATTACGTTGGCAGGCTATATTAAACTAACAAAACGAGCACAAGGTGATGAGGATTGATTGGAATAGTTGATTACAACATGGGGAATTTGGCCTCTGTTAAAAATGCATTTTCAGTTCTGGACGAAGAGGTTGTTGTTGAATCAGATCCAGACAGACTTAAGGAGTATGATAAGATCATCTTACCTGGAGTAGGGGCTTTTGGAGATGCGATGGAGCATCTGAAGGTCAACGGTATGGATGAGGCAGTCAAGGCTTATGCGAAGTCGGGCAAGTATATGCTGGGTATCTGCTTGGGGATGCAGCTTCTTTTTGACTCCAGTGAGGAGTTCGGCTCCAATCAGGGCCTTGGTCTGATCCCTGGAAAGGTCGTCGGTTTTGACATATCACGCTTTTCTCATCCTTTGAAAGTTCCTCACATGGGATGGAATCGGATGTTTACCAAGGCGCACCCTCTTTTTGAAGGGATGGATCAAGAACATTATCTTTATTTCGTCCACTCCTTTCATGCCGTATGTCAGGATGAAGAGAACATTATCGGTGAGACGGAGTACGGTTACCGTTTTAGTTCTGCTGTACAGAATGAGAACATCTTAGGTATTCAGCCTCACCCCGAGAAGAGTCATAAGAACGGCTTGACGATTTTGAAAAACTTTATTAATTTATAAAAGGACAGAGAGTAGCATGGATATATTACCGGCAATAGATTTAAAAGACGGAAAAGCGGTGCGTCTGACAAAGGGTTTGATGGATAGTGCAAAGATCTATTCGGATGAGCCTTGGCAACTGGTCAAGACTTTTGAAGAGATGGGTTCAGAGTGGACGCATTTGGTAGATCTTAACGGTGCTTTTGCCGGAGAGCCTAAGAACCTTGAACAAATCCGTCTTATTCGTGAAAATTGTAAGATGAAACTAGAACTAGGCGGTGGAATTCGTGATGAGAAAACGATTCAGCAGTATCTTGAACTGGGGATAGACAGACTTATTTTGGGATCTATTGCAGTGAAAGATCCGGAATTTGTCAAAGCAATGGCAAAAAAATACCCGATTGCTGTCGGTATTGATGCAATTGACGGTTATGTTGCCGTTGAGGGTTGGGCAGAGACCTCAGAGATGAAGGCGACGGACCTAGCCAAAGCTTTCGCTGATGCGGGTGTCGAAGCAATCATTTGTACAGACGTCGGTAGAGATGGAACATTAAGCGGGGTCAATGTTGAGTTTACACAATCGATTGCAGAGGCTTCGGGTATCCCGACCATTGCCAGTGGTGGTGTGCGTGACGAGTCGGACATTGAGAATTTGGAAAAAGCCGGGAATGTATCCGGTGTGATCGTTGGCAAAGCGTTTTATGAGGGCACGATAGACCTTAAAAAAGTTTTTAAAGTTCGCTCAAAGTAGAATAAGATATTATTAGAGTAATATATTTTAAATCTTGCAAGGATAAATATTGAAAT
The DNA here is from genome assembly GCA_041548245.1 of Sulfurimonadaceae bacterium. Classification (GTDB taxonomy): domain Bacteria; phylum Campylobacterota; class Campylobacteria; order Campylobacterales; family Sulfurimonadaceae. The sequence goes on along the minus strand of JBFESZ010000029.1, from coordinate 3,195 downwards.
TAGTTGTAGTAGATGATAGTTCAACAATGCGCCGTATTATTAAGAATACTTTGGCTCGTTTAGGATATAAAGATGTTCTAGAGGGTGAAGATGGTGTTCAAGGATGGGCCGTTTTGGACAGTAATCCTGATACTGGTATGTTGATCACTGACTGGAATATGCCAGAGATGAATGGTCTGGAGTTGGTTAAAAAAGTTCGTGCAGACGAAAGATTTGCTGACCTGCCGATCATTATGGTTACAACTGAAGGCGGTAAAGCCGAGGTTATCACTGCCTTGAAGGCAGGTGTTAATAATTATATTGTCAAACCATTTACACCACAGGTTTTAAAAGAGAAACTTGCCGCTGTAATGGGTCTTGAGGAGTAATGCAAGAGAGTTACCACGAGTTAGTGATAACTCCTTCTGCGTATATAGAACATTTTAGTGATTTTTTAAGTTCGTCATTGCCGGTTGGATTTGAGGAGAGAGACTCAAGTTTGATCGTACGAAGCGAGGATGAACTAGATACCTTGGTCTGGGGGATCGAGCAATTTGCAGAGGCCCTGGGCGAGGCATTGGGTGAAAAGATTACTGTTCAAACGGAACTTTTTGAAAAGAAGAATGTAGACTGGATATCGAAATATCAAGAGGGGATAGAACCTGTTCAGGTTGGAAAGTTTTATATCCATCCGACATGGAGTGAGCCCTCAAAAGAGCTGTACAATATCAAGCTTGATCCGGCTCTTGCATTTGGAACAGGACATCATCCGACAACGGCAAGTTGTCTCAAAGCGATTTCCAGCCATGTTAAACCGGGCATGGAAGTCGTTGATGTAGGATGCGGTTCGGGGATTTTGGCTTTGGCTGCACAGAAGATGGGTGCTACAGTTGATCTGTGTGACACGGATATCATCTCTGTTGACAATGCAAAAGAGAACTTTGAATTAAACGAGTCGAGCTACCGTGATATTTGGGAAGGTTCGATCACAGACACAGATAGAAAATATGACCTTGTCATTGCGAATATCGTTGCCGATGTTTTGATTTTTATAGCGAGTGATTTGAAAAAGGCAACGAAGTCAAAACTTATTCTTTCGGGAATATTAGATAAATATGAAGAAAAAGTACAAAAAAAGTTTTCTGACATGAAATGTATTGAACGCATTTGTGATGGAGAATGGATTAGTCTAGTTATGGAGAAATAATGAAAGAACCGAAAAACGATAAAAATAATAATTTTTTTAATCAAAACCCACTGTTGACATTTGCCATTTTTTCGGTGGTGGTTATACTGGTCTTTAAAACACTGGTCGGAGAGAATACTGGATTGGGTTCTCAAGTGAGCCAAGGGGCAACGAAAAATAAAGAGATCACCTATTCGGAGCTCAAAAAGCTGATCGATTCAAACAGCGTCAGTGAAGTGGCCATAGGACAGAACTTTATTCGTGGCTTTTCTGATGAAAGTGGTAGAAGAGTCGTCTATACAGCAAGACTGGTTCATCAGGATCCTGATCTGATAAAGCTTTTGGATGCAAAAGGGATCGAGTATAAAGGCTTTAGCGAGTCAAATTGGTTTACAGATATGTTTGGCTGGTTGCTGCCGTTTTTTATCATATTGGCAATCTGGATGTTTTTTGCCGGCCGTATGCAGAAGAGTATGGGTGGAGGAATCCTGGGAATGGGTAATTCCAAAAAACTTGTAAATTCTGAAAAACCGACAACCAAGTTTGACGATGTCGCAGGAGTACAGGAGGCCAAAGAAGAGGTCAAAGAGATCGTTGACTTTTTGAAATATCCTCATCAATATATTGAACTTGGTGCCAAGATACCAAAAGGGGTACTCCTTGTCGGTAGTCCGGGTACGGGTAAGACACTTCTGGCAAAGGCAGTTGCCGGTGAGGCAGATGTGCCTTTCTTTTCGGTTTCAGGTTCAAGTTTTATTGAGATGTTCGTCGGTGTAGGTGCAGCACGCGTACGTGACCTTTTTGAACAGGCCAAAAAAGATGCTCCTTCAATCATATTCATCGACGAGATCGATGCGATCGGAAAGTCCCGTGCAGCGAGTGGAAACTTTGGAGGGAACGATGAGCGTGAGCAGACACTGAATCAGCTCTTGGCAGAGATGGACGGGTTTGGTACGGATACTCCAATTATTATCTTGGCAGCAACTAACCGTCCTGAGATACTTGATCCTGCTCTTATGCGTCCTGGCCGTTTTGACCGCCAGGTCCTGGTTGACAAACCTGACTTTGAAGGACGTAAGCAGATCCTTAATGTACATGTTAAAGGAATTAAACTTGATCCAAAAGCGGATTTGGAAGAGTTGGCTCGTTTAACGGCTGGTCTGGCCGGAGCGGATCTAGCCAATATCATCAATGAAGCTGCTTTATTGGCGGGTCGTAAAAAACAGTTAAGTGTCACACAAGAGGATCTTCTTGAGTCGGTAGAACGTGCTATTGCGGGATTGTCCAAGAAAAGCCGTCGTATTGATCCAAAAGAGAAGCGTATTGTCGCCTATCATGAGTGTGGTCATGCCCTGCTTGCAGAGATAACCAAAGGGGCAAAACGTGTATCAAAGGTCTCCATCATCCCTCGCGGTCTGGCGGCACTTGGTTATACACTTAATACACCGGAAGAGAACAAATACCTTGCGCAAAAGCATGAACTGATGGCAGAAGTCGATGTATTGCTTGGAGGCCGTGCAGCCGAGGAAGTCTTTATCAATGAAATCTCTACCGGGGCTAGCAATGACCTGGAGCGAGCAACCGATATCATTAAAAATATGGTACAAGTTTACGGGATGAGCGATGTTGCCGGGCTAATGGTCCTTGAAAAACAGCGTTCGTCTTTCTTGGGCGGCGGTATGGGCTCTGCACGTGAATACAGTGAGAAGATGGCTGAAGATATGGATCAGCATATTAAATCTGAACTGGAAAAGCATTATGAAGATGTCAAAGCTTCTTTAAACGTGTATAAAGATGCTATCGAGACTATGGTGGCATCACTTTTTGAAAAAGAGACGCTCGACGGTGATGAGGTTCGCAAGATCATCTCCGACTTTGAAAAAGCCAATGGTCTGCAATCGCGCTTGCAGGTATCTAATGAAGATGACGAGAAAAAAGAAGAACCCGTTGAAGAGACAACGGCAGAAACTGAAAGTAGGGACGAGTGAATATACGTACTGACACCTTTATCATATCTCGTAATGGGTGGG
>JBFESZ010000028.1:0-22177 GCA_041548245.1 Sulfurimonadaceae bacterium | reverse complement strand
GCTTACACCATTAATAGAGAATGATGCAGAAGCTGCTGAAGCAACTGCAGCTGTACCAGTTGTCTGAACACTATAACTTGCTTTTACGCCAAGAAGGTCACTGTTTTTGTTAATGACTTCAGCTAAAGCACCCACACCTTCACCTGCGCCACTACCGATAACAACTGACTCTAAAGTAACAACATCAGTTGGATCTGCTGCAGTACCTGTAAACGTTAATGTGACTGAACCACTTGCACCAGCATTTACATCTTCAAATGTTTCAAAACGTGATTGACCAATCTTATCTGTACTCGTCGCACCAATACTTGTAGAAACTGTCTGATTAGTGTATGCACCAAGTTGAAAGTTAGCATTTGTGAACTGTCCAGAAAGCAGTGCTTTACCATTAAATGAAGTTGTTGATGCAATATTATCAAGTGATTCCATCAAACGCACGATATCCGCTTGCAGTGTTCTACGAGAGTCAGCACTTTGACCATCTTGAGCCGCTTGGATAGCTTTCGTTTTGATTGTATCAAGAATCTTGATCTGCTCATCCATCGCTTTATCCGCTGTTTGGATAATACCAATAGCATCATTACCGTTACGAATCGCTTGACCAAGTGAGTTCGCTTGAGAACGAAGAGAATCTGCAATTACCAGACCCGATGCGTCGTCTGCTGCCGAGTTGATACGTAAACCTGATGACAATGCACTTAATGACTTGTCAAGACCTCTGTTAATCATTGTCGCATTTCTATGTGAATCCATAGCTGCAATATTTGTATTAATTCTAAAACCCATGATAAATCCTTTTATCCGAAGCAAATGCTTCTGTTTAATATTCAGCGTCCTTGCTGTAAAAGTATTATCGACAGCTTGTAAAAAAAATGTAGACAATTTTCAATTTTTTACAAACTTTTTCAGTGACATCCCAATATCATTGGCCAATTGCCTCTCTTACTCAAGATATGAAGCTAATTCAAAAGTTTTATAGAAATAAACATTTTTTTTGTTACACTTTCGCACTTAATTAGATTTTCCATATATATAGTAAGAACAAAAAAGGCAAGCATTGAATTTAATCATTGTGGAATCTCCGGCAAAAGCCAGGACCATTAAAAATTTTTTAGGTAAGGATTATGAGGTTATCGCTTCAAAGGGGCATATTCGCGACCTTCCAAAATCACGATTCGGTATCAAAGTAGACGATGACAATGTACTTACGCCCGAGTACTCTGTCGCCAAAGAGAATGCTCCCACGGTAAAAAAGATCAAAGAGTTGGCAAAAAAAGCAGACACCATCTATATCGCGACCGATGAGGACCGTGAAGGAGAAGCCATCGGATGGCACATCGCTCATGCCATCAAAAAAGACCCGCAGACACTGCCACGAATCGTCTTCCACGAGATTACAAAAACCGCGATCGAACATGCCCTCGAAGAGGCACGCACCGTTAATATGGATATGGTCAATGCCCAACAGACGCGCAGGCTTCTTGATCGTATCGTTGGCTACAAACTCTCTCCTCTTTTGAGTTCTAAGATACAGAAAGGCCTTTCCGGAGGACGTGTCCAGTCATCGACCTTAAAAATCATCGTTGATAAAGAGCGTGAAATAAAAGCCTTTGTACCTCAAGAGTACTGGTCGATCGACTCTATCTTCAACAAAAACATCGAGTCGGTATTTCACAGCTATAAAAACGAGAAGATGGACAAACTTTCCATCTCTAATGAGAAAGAGGCCAAGGCTATTGTAGAGACACTTAAAGGTGAAGCGTTTATCGTAGCCTCCATTGAAACGAAAAAGCGCAAAACCTCCACACCACCGCCATTTATGACATCGACTCTTCAGCAGACGGCTTCATCCAAGCTCTCACTCTCACCTAAGAAGACCATGATGCTCGCACAGACGCTCTATGAAGGAGTCAAAACGCCTGAAGGAACATCTGGTGTTATCACCTATATGAGAACAGACAGCCTTAACATGGCTGCCGAAGCCGTAGATGCTGCACGTGTTCTCATCGAAAGAGAATATGGCAAAGCCTACCTTCCTAAGGAAGCCAAATCTTATGTCAAGAAAGCGAAAGGTGCACAAGAAGCGCATGAGGCCATCCGCCCTACTATGCTTGAGTTCACACCCAAAATCGCCAAAGACTACCTCAAACCGGACGAATTAAAACTCTATACTTTGATCTACAACCGCTTTCTTGCTTGCCAAATGACGGATGCACAGTTCGAACAACAAAGTATAATCTTTAAAAGCGAGAGCGCCGAGTTCAAAGCGAATGGGCGTAAGCTGGTATTTGACGGTTTCTATAAAGTTGTCGGGGCTGATGACAAAGACAAGCTTTTACCCACACTCAAAGAGGGCGAAAAAGCCGATCTCACATCACTGACGACGGAACAGCATTTTACAGAACCTCCTTCACGCTATTCAGAAGCCAGTCTTATCAAAAAACTTGAGACAGAAGGCATTGGTCGTCCATCGACTTATGCTCCTACCATCTCTACCCTTCAGGCACGTATGTACATCGATATAGAAAAACGTCAAATCATACCTACTGAAGTCGCTTTTAAAGTGACAGAGATGCTGGAGAAACATTTCACTGAGATCGTCGATGCCGAGTTTACTTCCAACATGGAAGAGGTCCTTGATGAGATTGCGGAAGAAGGAAAAGACTGGCAGAAAGTACTTCATGACTTCTATTTCCCTTTTATGGACAAGATCACGGAAGGGAAAGAGAAGATAAAAAGTCAAAAACTGGCACAGCCTCTTGGACGTAATTGTCCAAAATGTGGGGAAGAACTCCTTCTTCGAGGCGGACGCTATGGAAACTTTATTGCATGTTCCGGTTTTCCTAAATGTAAATATACTGAACAGGTCGAAACCGATGGTGAGACAGCTGCCGTACCGGTTCAAGAAGAGACAACTGATCAAAAGTGTGACAAATGTGGTGCAGAGATGGTCATTAAAAATGGCCGTAACGGTAAGTTCCTAGCTTGTTCAGCCTATCCAGAATGTAAAAATACCAAACCGCTTGATGATGCAAATGCACCGACATCAGATGTCCCGTGCCCTGAATGTGGTGGAAAACTTCTTTTCAGACGCTCACGCCGCGGAGCATTTTGGGGATGTGAAAACTATCCGGAGTGTAAGTTTATCTCAAAATTTGAGCCGACACTTAAAAAATGTGAACAAGCGGGCTGTGACGGAGTATTGGCAAAACGTACCTACCGAAACAATGAGGTCTATGAATGTATTAAGTGTAAAAACCGTACCCCTCAAGAAGAGTCATAAAGCGAGTCTGTTATGAAAATAGGTATTCTCTCTGACACCCATTCGAAAGTTGGTCGTGCCAAAAAAGTAATTGATCATCTTGTTAACAATGGGGCAGAATATCTTCTTCATGCCGGCGATATTTGCGAAGTAGAGGTCTTGGACTACATGTATAAAACGAAACTTCCTTATATTGCGGTGTATGGTAATAATGATGCGCATATGGTCCAACATCACAGGGATTTCAATCTTGTCCAGGAGCCGCATCTGTTTAAAATAGACAAGTACAGTTTCAAGTTGATGCACCTGCCTTACTATATGAATCCGGATGCTGACATTGTCATCTTTGGACATACGCACAGTTTTGAATGTGATTACAAACATGATACACTGTTTTTAAATCCAGGTGAAGCCTGTGCTCGGAACAAACCTATCAGTGAGTGTCTCATGTTGACCATCACTGAAGAAAAATATGCTGTCGAGGCCTACTCACGTGCACTTAAAACGCAAGAGTGGAAAACACAGCGTATGAACTTTGAAAGAAACTAAATATGAAGAAAATATTTTTATGTTCAATCTGTAATATTAACAGTGGTACCTGCAATGAAGATTGTAAATTTTGCTCACAAAGTGTCAAATACAGTGCCGATATCGAACGTTATAAACAAAAACCCCTAGAGGACATCCTGGCAGAGGCGAAAGCCGCCGAAGCTTCAGGTGCCCTGGGATTTTGTCTTGTCACAGCCCAAAAAGGCTTGACCGACAGAACGCTTAAATTCGTCTGCAAGGTTGCCAAAGCCGTTAAGGCAGAGGTTCCCAGACTGCGTCTTATTGCCTGTAACGGGACAGCATCTTTAGAACAGTTATTGGCACTTAAAGAAGCAGGTGTCTCTGCATACAATCATAATCTTGAAAGTTCTGAGCGCTATTATAAAGAAATATGTACAACTCACAGTTGGGATGAAAGATACAAAACCTGTGAAAATGTGAACAAGGCAGGATTGGTTCTAATTACCGGTGGCATATTTGGTATGGGTGAGACACAGGAAGACCGTATCTCTATGCTAAAAGCTCTAGCCTCTTTAAACCCTACGTCAGTACCTATTAACTTTTATCATCATAATCCCGCTCTTCCTCTTAAACCTAATGATCTTACAACCGATGAGGCACTTGAATTGGTACGGCTAACTAGAGAACTCATCCCCAATGCCGACAGAATAATGATAGCAGGTGGACGGGAATTAATGTTTAAAGAGCGTCAAAGTGAAATCTTTGAAGCAGGCGCCAATGCCATTGTCATCGGTAACTACTTGACAACCTCAGGTAGAGAAAGATCTAAAGACCTTGAGATGTTGGCAGATCTTGGACTCCAGATAGCCAAAAGCCCGGACGATAAATAGAAAAGGAATGACATGGCAGAAAATATCAGTCTTGTATTGACACTTAGTGCCATTATCGCCTTTTCCCCTTTTTTAGCAAAAATTATTAAAGTCCCAACCACACCGGTTGAGATTATCCTTGGCTCGTTTCTTGCCTTTTTCGGGCTGCTTCATGAACATAAGCTTTTTGAACTGGTCGCCGAGTTTGGCTTCTTGTACCTTATGTTCCTAGCCGGTACAGAGATCAATCTTAAAAAGATACTTCGTATTGACAAAAGTATCTTGAACCGTGCATTGATATACTTGTCTCTACTCTATTTTCTATCGTTTATCAGCTCAATCTATCTGCATTTAAGCAATGTTTTTATTGTTATATTGCCTTTGATCTCTGTCGGACTGATTGCAGCCCTTAAAAAAGAGTATGGTAAAAAGACATCATGGCTGCCCCTTGCTATGATTGTCGGTTCTGTCGGTGAGATTGTTTCCATTGCCGTTCTGACTATCGCATCTGAAGCCTTTGTCACCGGGATTAGTCTGGGACTTTTAAAGACTATCTTCACTCTTATCTTTTTTATTGCTCTTATTATTGTCCTTTTTCATTTGCTCAGGCTTCTGTTTTGGTGGTTTCCTGAGGCTGCACCTTTATTAATGCCTCACCTGGATAACAAAGACCAGGACTTCAGGTTATCTATGGCCATCTTCTTCTCATTTATTGCTTTAATGATGTATCTTGGACTTGAACTTGCCTTTGGTGCTTTTATAGCAGGCATGTTTATACCGACATTCTTTGAGCATAAATATGAGCTCCCCCATAAGCTTGAATCATATGGATTTGGGTTTCTTGTCCCTATCTTCTTTGTCCATGTCGGGACTTCTTTTAATCTCAATGCTCTTTATGTTGATGGCCTTATAGCAACAGCTTTGCTTGTCTCAGGTCTGATGATAGGCATTCGTTTGATAGCGGCCATGGTGTTCAATCAAGATGGATCGTTTAAGGACTCTATACTATTGGGGCTTTCGCATTCAATGCCATTGACTCTATTGATCGCTATTGCGACACTGGCATATCATCAACACAGTATCGATAAGTTTCATTATTACGCTTTTATTCTAGCGAGTCTCTTTGAGGTCATCATCGTAATGCTAGCAATAAAACTCATTGTACACCCGCCAAAAAGGCTAGTCAGGCTATTACGTCGCGGACGTTAGTCAATACTGTCTCGATATCACCGTCTGCATCTATGATTAAATCTGCTTTGGACACATAAAGCTGATCTCGTTGATCATAGATTTTTTCAGCCGTTTGCTTGTCTTTAAATAGAGGTCTTTTTTCTATCTCTGCCGAGTTCAAACGTTCAAGTATCTTGATGAACGGCACCTGCAAATAGACTATTTTCCCAACCTCTTTAAGACCTTCACAATGTGCTAGCATACCACCGCCGGTTGATATAACGGCATCATGGACATTGGATTTTAACCACGCAACAGTCTGCTCTTCAAGTTGTCTAAAATAGATCTCACCTTTTTTTTCAAAGATCTCTTTAATGCTCATACCTTCACTGCTTTCTATCATTGCATCTGTGTCTAAAAAATAGCGATTGCTCTCTTTCGCCAGTAACCTTCCAACTGAGCTTTTTCCTGATCCCATAAAACCTATAAATACAATATTAGAAGCAGACAATGGTGTATTCTTTTTCACTTGTTTGGAGTTTATATCTGTACTGGCCATCTAGTTCGATAACTACCCTATAATATTTATCGTGATTACCCATACGTACACTTTTATAAGGTGCATGGTTGATCTTAAACTCTTTTGGCTTAAAACTGGTGTCGCGAGAAAAATCCATAACGATTCTATTGGGTGATGATAACATGAAATTACGCAGCAATGTGTCAGTCGTAGTGATTTGCATTGATTTATGTACAGGCGTAAAACTTATAAACTTGTTACCAAAACTTTTCACTGCATTCTCACTTTTTACCTCAGTTGATTTAGTTATCTGCTTCTGCGAGATTATCAATGGTTCATGCCAGTCAATAGCATTATTTAAATCAAGTTTTTCACTTGAAACTGATCCATCAAGGTTTTGATACTCAATGACAACAGCTTTAATTGCTCTTGCGGAATTCGGTAAAGCAATCTGCTGAGTTGTAAAGGGTTTTAAGCTTTCAACTTTATTAGTTGAAGGAGTTTGCTTATCATTCGGATTGGCAGGAAAGAATGGATTATCGCGTCCAAATAACGAGACTATAACCATACACAGTAAAAGAGTTAAACGCATTGGTACCCTATAAATTTAATTTATAGCATTATACAGTTTTTTAATTTGTTAAAGAAATGGGGATAAAAAGTCAGCCCTATTGTGAGTCCGGGTCTAATTCATTGAGTTCAAAAAGTTCTTTTTGCAAAGCAGCATTCTCGTTTTTCAGAGTCGAAATCTCCTCTTTCAAGAAGCTCTCGTATTCATCAAGATTTATCAAGACCTCCAATGAACTTTCACCAAAAAGAATAATGCCTATATAAATACCTGAGAATATAACAATAAGAGCAGCTAGCCCAAGACGTTGCCAGCTTAAACCTAAATAACGTTTTGGTAACGACTGCTCTGCTTCTATCTCGTCAAGTAGTTCTGACATACATATACTTTTACTAAGCGGGTAAACTGCTTAGTTAAAAAGAGTGCTCCCTAGATACTCGCCATAAACGATCTCGTTCTCAATCTCAAGGAGACGGTTATATTTTGCCGTTCTCTCACCACGTGCAGTTGAACCTGTTTTGATCTCGCCACAGTTAAGCGCCACAGCAAAATCAGCGATAAATGCATCTTCACTCTCTCCTGAACGGTGAGACATTACACATTTGTAACCATTTCTTTGTGCAAGACGAACCGTTAACATTGTCTCAGATACCGAACCGATCTGATTTGGTTTGATAAGAATAGCGTTTGCGATATTCTTTTGAATCCCTTCGTTAAGAATGTTAGCATTTGTAACAAAAAGGTCGTCACCAACCAGTTGAACCTTAGCACCTAAGGCATCAGTCAGTACTTTCCAACCTGCCCAGTCATCTTCACTCAGACCATCTTCAATAGATACAATCGGATATTTCGAACATAGATCAACATAATACTGTGTAAGTTCTTCAGCTGTAAGCGTACGGTTTTCAGATTCCAGACGATAGCCACCCTCAACAACAAGCTCAGAAGCTGCTACGTCTAGTGCAATAGCCATTTGTTCACCTGGTTTATATCCGGCTTTTTCTATCGCTTCCATGATCACTTGAATAGGCTCTTCATTTGAGCTAAGATCCGGCGCGAAACCACCTTCATCACCAAGTGCCGTATTATGGTTCTTGTCTTTTAGAATCTTTTTGAGATTATGATATACCTCTGCAGAAGCACGTAAAGACTCTGCAAAATCATCAAAACCAACCGGCATGATCATGTATTCCTGGAAGTCAACCGAGTTGTCAGCATGTGAGCCACCATTGATGATGTTAAGCATTGGCGTAGGCATAACCATAGCATTGGCTCCGCCAAGATAACGGTAAAGTGGAACATTCAAGCTCTGTGCAGCTGCACGGGCTACCGCCATAGAGACGCCTAAAACTGCATTTGCACCAAGGTTTCCATAGTTTTCAGTCCCATCTACCTCTTTCATTGTCGCATCGATTACAGCTTGGTTAAACGGGCTAAGTCCGATAAGTGCGTCAGCTATTGCCGTATTAACGTTCTCAACAGCCTTTAGAACACCTTTCCCCATGTAACGATCACCGCCGTCACGCAGTTCAAGCGCTTCTCTTTTACCTGTACTTGCTCCTGATGGAACAATGGCTTCTGCCTGTGTACCATCGCTAAGTGTCACATACGCTTTAACCGTTGGGTTACCACGTGAATCCATTACTTCAATTGCATTTATGTTATCTATAAAGATCATTCATCTACCTCGTTTAGTTCATTTAATTCGTTTTCTTCGTTTATTTCTGCTGGCTCCATGTCCATAAGACTGCTTATGCCCATTGCTTCTTTGATTTTATTCTCAATCTCTGCCGCCAATACAGGGTCCTCTTTAAAAGCCTCTTTGACTTTTTCCCGGCCCTGTCCAAGCTTTTTATCTTCATACGAGAACCATGCACCAGATTTGTCTATGATATCCAGTTTCACACCATAATCAACCAGCTCACCATATTTAGAGATACCCTCACCAAACATAATATCGAACTCTGCCTGCTTAAACGGCGGAGCGACCTTATTCTTGACAATCTTCGCTTTTGTACGGTTACCAATTGGTTGTTCTGCCTGCTTAAGTGTCGCAACACGGCGTATGTCGATACGCACTGAAGAGTAAAACTTCAGTGCATTTCCACCTGTCGTAGTCTCAGGAGAACCATATCCCATCATACCGATCTTCATACGAATCTGATTGATGAAAATAACTGTTGTGTTCATCTTATGTAAGACACCCGTCAATTTACGTAGTGCCTTTGACATAAGACGAGCCTGCACACCAACCTGCTGGTCTGTCATCTCACCTTCAAGCTCAACCTTTGGTGTCAATGCAGCGACTGAGTCGATAACGATCAAATCGACCGCACCTGAACGTGCAATCGTTTCAACGATATCCAATGCTTGTTCACCATAGTCTGGCTGTGATACTAAAAGGTTTTCAACATCAACACCTAGGTTTTTGGCATACCCTATATCAAGAGCATGTTCAGCATCGATAAATGCACACACTCCGCCTTGCTTTTGGCACTCTGCCGTGATCTGAAGTGTCAAAGTTGTCTTACCCGAACTTTCTGGCCCGTAAATCTCAATGATCCTGCCTTTAGGAACACCACCAATTCCCAGTGCAAGGTCAAGTCCAATCGAACCCGTACTAATGGCTTCAACTTTTTCGATCTCTTTGTCACCCAGACGCATGAGCGCGCCTTTACCAAATGCCTTATCGATCTGCTTTAGTGCTAAGTCCAGTGATTTTTGTTTATTTGCATCCATTAGATGTTCCTTATTATAGTTAATTGGAAAAATTATATGACAAATTGTAATATACGTCATTTCATATTGCAAAATGCAATATTTTCTTCTTATGGAGAAAATAATGCGTAATTTTAGCGTTCTTTGGTTAAAATCTAATTGATAATAAGTACTTAATAGAGAAAATTGTTAACATTTTTCTTCTCTTTTTGTTTGTAATAGAATGAACTAGGATATGTTTTGACGAAAATGAAAATTGCCCATTCCCCAGATGCTGATGACATCTTCATGTACTATGCGATCAAATTCGGTTGGGTCAGCCAGGATGGTGTCGAGTTTGAGAATATAGCCCTGGATATTGAAACTTTGAACGTCGAGGCACTTGCAGGCACTTATGATATCACCGCTATTAGCTTTGCTCTGCTGCCTTTGATCAAAGAAGATTATGCCCTGCTTCGTACTGCCGTTAGCTTTGGAGAAGGCTACGGTCCTAAACTTATCAAACGCAAAGGTGAGATACTCAAGCGAAACTTCAAAGTGGCTTTGAGTGGAAAATATACTACCAATGCTCTGCTCTTTCGTATTGCCTACCCTGATGCACGCATCACCTATATGAACTTCTTGGATATTGAAGAGGCTGTCCGTTCAGGGCAGGTTCATGCCGGCGTCTTGATCCATGAAAGTATCTTGACCTACAGCGATGAACTTGAAGTTGAAAGAGAGTTATGGGATGTCTGGCAAGATCTCTGTGAAGACGAAAAGCTTCCGCTTCCGCTTGGCGGGATGGCCATCCGCCGTTCTATACCCCTAACAAGAGCCATTGCCTATGAAGAGACACTCACGAAAGCCGTCGAAGTCGCCCGTGCTCGAAAAGAAGAGCTCTGTGACCTTCTTGTCAAAAACAATCTTGTGCGTATTGAAGGGAAGACCCTGGAGAAATATCTGGAGCTATATGCCAATGATGACTCTATCACCCTCTCTGATCTTCAATACAAGGCCATCGACAAACTTTATGAACTCGGTTACAAGCATGGTTATTACAGTGAGCTTGTCAAGGCTGAAGACTATACGATTCCCACTGAATATTCAGAGTACAGAAAAGGATAGGTCCTATGGATTCTCAGCTCGTTGCTCTTGGCGTTGAAACCTTTAAAATCGCTCTTTATCTGGCTCTTCCTGGACTTATGGTGGGTATGCTTCTGGGACTGGCCGTCAGCATTTTTCAAGCGACCACCCAGATTAACGAGATGACCCTGAGCTTTATTCCCAAAATCATTGGTGTTGTGATTGTGATTATTCTCACCATGCCATGGATGCTGAACATGATGACAGAGTTTACTGTCAGAGTTATCAATATGATCCCAGAGTTCGTCTCTTGATCAAATCCATAGACTTCTCCAAATACTCTTCCATAAAGGTTGGTCCGATTGCGGATGTCTATATTATTGAAGACACCACATACCCAAAAGAGAGGTATATCCTAGGACACTGTAATAATGTCCTTATAGGGCCTAATCACCCTCCCCTGATGATGCTGGGGAAAACATTTGATTACATAAAGATCGAAAACAACTTGCTCTGCGTTGGCGGTGCTACTTCCGGAGGGCGCCTTCTCTCTTTCTGCAAAAAACACGATATTGCCCATTTTGAGCTTCTGCCAAAACTCCCCGGTTCTGTCGGTGGCATGATAAAAATGAATGCAGGACTTAAAGAATACGAGATCTTTAATCACCTGCACTCGATCATCACCGAACATGGGGAGCTTCTTAAAAAAGACATTCCCCATGGATATCGCTGGACTGACTTTGAAGGCCTTGTCTTTGAAGCGCGCTTTGAGATCCATCAGGGCTTTAGTGAAGCACAGTTGGAGATGTTCAAGAAGATGCGTGACAATCAGCCCAATGACCCCAGTGCAGGTAGTTGTTTCATCAATCCAAAAGGCCATGCTGCCGGCCAGCTTATCCAAGAAGCCGGGCTTAAAGGCTACCGTATCGGTGACATGGCCTTTAGTGAAAAGCATGCGAACTTTCTCGTCAATCTTGGTGAAGGAAGTTTTGATGAGGCGATTGAACTTATACAGCTTGCCCAGAAAAAAGTCTTTGAAAAATATGGGATTTGGTTGGAAAATGAGGTCATCATCATTGATGAAAATTACAAAAGAGGAGAACCTCCCTTGTTAAAAACAGACAATTAGAATTTAATCGTCGCTCCGGCGAAGATACCGTCAACCTCAATATCAAGTGATGTATCAATATCAAAGTCTGTTCCATCAATGTCATATTGTTGAAATCGATAACCCACTTCCACGCCGATATCAACCGGTAAAAGGTCAACCAAGATATAATCCGCTTTAATCGTATAATCAGTTACCTTAGAGTCTTTATATGCCGTATACTTTGCCGTACCCTCGATACCTAGATCAGTTCCAGGAAGTTCGAAACGCAGACGCCCGTAAGCCATTGGCAAAGGAAGGGTCTCTTTTTCTTGAACCGCATCACTTCCATCACTTTGTCTTGCATTGAACTCAGCTTGAACAACTTTAATATCCAATCCTAGGTCAATTGTTGTCCACCCCGTATTATCCAAAAGATTATAATACATGATGGCATCTATCTGATCCAAAGTTAAATCTGTTTTAGCATTGGCTGTATATGTGACACCCTTGTAATCAAAAGTTGGAGTTTTTGATGTTCCTGAAAAGTCAACTGCCGCATACTCTAAACGCAGGTTTGGCAAGACAGGGATAGGATGCTTAACATATAACCAAGCATACCCTTTGTTCTCTTTATCATATCCAAGTTCATCTGCAGTAATTGGATCTACTACACCTGTACTTGAAACTGCTCCGCTAAACTCATTACTCCATACACCTGCACCCATCTCTACGCGTACGACATCTGCCTGTACACTTGCACTTAATAATCCGGCAAAAAGCAGGCCTGATAAGATCTTACTCATATATTCTCCTTGGTTTAATCGAAAATATCTTATCACAAAATTATCTCTGGACAGTAATATAGCAATGCAATAGGAAAAATTAAATAAAAATGTTTACGAAAGGGGACTAAAGAGAGGGCCGAAGCCCTATAAAAGTTGTTTGATTATTTAACAGAAGCCAGAGCAGCTTCGTAATCAGGCTCAGCAGTGATCTCAGGAACGATCTCTTTATATGTAACCACACCCTCTTCATTTACCGCGAAGATCGCACGACAAGTCACACCAGCAAGTGCACCATCAGCAATAAGAACACCATAAGCGTTAGCGAAGTCTTTGTTACGGAAGTCAGAAGCAACAGTCAGTTTATCGATCCCTTCAGCTGAACAAAAACGGCTTGAAGCGAATGGAAGGTCCATAGAGATAACCGTCGTTTTAACACCTTCGATTTCAGATGCTTTAGTGTTGAACTGACGAGTTTCAGTTGCACATACCGGAGTATCAAGAGATGGAACAACAACGATAAGTTGTTTAGTACCTTGGGCACCGCCAACAACAACGTCACCAAGACCTTCTGAGTTTACAACAGTTACTTCTGGTGCTTTATCACCAACGTTTACTTCATTACCTGCAAGATTTACAGTATTACCTTTTAACATTGTAGTTGCCATATTGGGCTCCTGTTTTCAAATTTATGCGAAAGTTTACTTAAATCGCATAACGTTATTCTTAATTATAATGCAGTGATGTTTGGCTAAGTTGTTTTTAAGACTATACGGAGGCAATGCTCTACAAAGAAGTCCGTGGCTCGGTCTTTACTTCATCAATGGCGGTAAAATCTTGCTTATTGTACATCTCAATAGCTATACGCCCTATCATCGCTGCATTATCAGAACAGTATTGCAATTGGGCCAGTGTCAATCTAGCGCCAAAAGGCTTCAGAAGCTCTTCAATCTTTTCGCGCAGATAGAGGTTTGCACTCGCACCGCCTACAATGGCAAAATGCCTAGGAGGGGTCGACTTGAAATACTTTTTGAGCTTTTGAAGCAGATGTCCGACTGCTACTTTTTGAAATGACGCAGCGATGTCCGGGTAATCTTTCTCTTCAGACTCAAGTGTTATTAAACGCACTGCATTTTTCAGACCCGAATAAGAAAAGGCGATAAGCGGGGATTGAGACAGAGGCAAGGGCATAGGATACCTGTTCTCATCACCCTCTTTTGCCAGTTTCTCGATGACAGGCCCACCCGGATATCCAAGCTCCATCATCTTGGAGACCTTGTCAAAGCTCTCGCCAAAACTGTCGTCCATCGTTGTTGCCACCATCTGCATCTCTTCAAGGCTTTTCACCTCAATTAGCTGGGTGTGTCCCCCCGAGACCAACAGGACAGTCAAAGGAAAGGATGCCTCTTTCTCTATAAAAAGAGAATAGATATGCCCTTTCAAGTGGTTAACCGCAATCAGTGGAATATTAAGAGAAAGGCATAAGGCCTTTGCCATGGTCACACCCTCAACCAGGGTGACATTCAGACCTGGTGCAGTCGTTACCGCGATAGCTTTTAATTCGTGGAAGAAAGGTTTGCACTCTTCGAGTATCTTGGGTAAGGCTTCGGCATGAAGTCGTGAAGCCAATTCCGGAACAACCCCTCCATAGACGGAGTGCTCCAATTCTTGAGAGATTTTCTTATGATAAACAAGCTTTTTGCTTTTAATCTCTGTGACGGAGATCGAGCTGTCATCGCATGAACTTTCAATAGCCAATATCATACACCCCATCCTTTCTTGACCCATTCGAGTGCCCAGGGCCACTCACCGTAGTTGCTCTCATCATTCAGATGCCCGCCATCTTCAATGACCTTCATAGGCACGCTCAAGGCTATTTGCATCTCTTTCGCCTCTTCCGTGCTCAGATACGGATCATTTGTTGATGTGACCAGCATAACCTCTTTGGCAAAGAGTTTTTTAGGTAAGGGTGCCGGATAGAATGTCTTAATCGGTTTGAGATCCAAATCACTTCTTGGCGGAGAGACAAGCAAAAGCCGTTTGACCGTCTTTATCTCTGCCTCTTCACACAGATGGAACCATAGACTGTTCGCCATGGAGTGACAGACCACCACATCGGGTTTAAACTCGGCCAAGATCTCTTTGACCTGCTGCATCCATCTTCTCTTCGTCGGAAAATGAGGATTGTCCAGAAGAGGGAAATAGACCCTTCCATAATCTTTTGCAAGCTCACCGGCCAGCCATGCTTGCCAATGCGGAAAATCACTTCCACCCCATCCGTGTAAAATAAGTACTTTATGCCTTGACATAAGCTCTCACCTCTTCATCCAGGGCAAATACCTCATCAATACTGCTTACCTCTTTATCAAAATGACTGTACGCCTCAATGATCTTCTTCGATATATCCAAGAAGCTGATTTTCTCTTCAATAAAGAGCTCTATGGCCGCCTCATTAGCTGCATTGACAACCACTCCACGCTTAGGGTGTTTTAAAAGGTCATCCTTTATCTCCCAGACGGGATAACGTTCTGTCGTGATCGGTTTAAACTGCAATGAACCCACTTCCAAAAGGTTCACCGGTCTGAGTACCTGTTTTTCGACCTTTTGCATCAAGGCATACGATATAGGAAGTTTCATATCGGCATGAGCAAAATGCGCCGTGGTCGATCCGTCTTTAAAATCGATAAGTGCGTGAATAAGTGACTTTGTTTCGATAATGGCATCATATTCACCCTCTCCAAAAAGCCAACGGGCTTCAAGAAGCTCGAAAGTCTTATTGACCATTGAGGCAGAGTCGATTGTGATCTTCTGCCCCATAGACCAGTTCGGATGCTTCAGGGCATCTTTGAGTGTGGCACTTTTCAGCCTGTTTAGATCCCAGTCTCTAAAGGCTCCGCCGCTTGCCGTAATGATCATCTTCTCAACAGGACGTTCACCACACAAGAGATACCAAAGTCCGAAATGTTCAGAGTCAATCGGCTGAATCATCGAAGTATCCAAGAAGGCACCCGCAGCAACCAAGGACTCCTTGTTTGCCAAAGCGACCCTTTTACCACACTCTATTGCCTTTAAGGTTGGGCGTAATCCCAAGAAACCCACTAAGGCGTTAATCACCAAAGTTGAATCTGAACTCTCGATCGCCTCAAGAATTCCCTCTTCACCGTAAAGGACATGAGGATGATCTACCTCTGCCACATCCTGCTTTGAGCCTACAACAACCATGCGCGGAGCGAACGCTTTGATCTGTTCATTCAAAAGTGCGATGCTTTTTCCTGCCACAAGGACATCGATATTCAGATCGAACTGCCTTGCTATCTCCAGCGTGTTCTTTCCGATGGAACCTGTCGAACCGAGTAAAATCATGAAAGCACTTTCAACCTAGACCAGTCCCCGTAACAATACAAGCATAATGATGGCAGAGAAAAGATACCCATCCACACGATCAAGGACTCCTCCATGCCCCGGTAGGATGTTCCCGCTGTCTTTAACATTGGCTTTGCGCTTTAAGTAAGACTCGAACAGGTCTCCAAATATTGCAGCAATCGCCGAGAGGAGTGAGATGACAATCGCTTTATCGATATCGACGAACCCTATACCGACAAAGAAGCCTAAAACTGTGGCAATGGCGACACCGCCGACAACACCTTCCATCGTTTTGTTCGGAGAAGTCTCACAAAACTTTGTCTTGCCAATGCTTTTACCGACAAAATACGCACCGACATCAGTACCTGCAACCACCACAAGCAACCAGAACAGAGCGACTGTCCCATATTCACTGTAGAGCGTCAACAGAAACAAGAAACTGGCTGTCGGATAGATAAAGGGATAGAAATATTTGAACTTCAACTCCTGCGTATAGGCCAAGACTGATGCGAAGACTACCGCTGCGATAAAGAACAGATCATCCGGATAGGGATAAAAGCCTGCCACTATCCATAAAATAGCAGCATAAGCATATAGGGTATTGTTTTCAATGCCAAAAAGTTTGTTTGCTTCATAGAATGCGATCAGATAAAGACCGCCAAAGACCAACCACATAACAAAAAAATTGTCGATCAACCCGATAATGACAATTGCCGCCAACAAAGCCAATCCTGTTGTGATACGCTGAGGATCAATACCTTTTTGCTCAAGCCAATCCATTCAAGTCCTTCTACATATTTATAATGAACGCATTATATCGCATTTAACTGCGGGCAGTTTTTTAATGGGCTGTTTTCTCTTAAAATAATCGTCATTTTCACTCTATCTATGGAGAGAATTTTCCAGCCACTAAAGCAAGGTGAAAGCCTATATAATCTAACTTTTAAAGTTTGTAGCCTATAATCATCCTTTATACAAATTTGGATAGCAGGTAACTAAAGAGATGAAAAAACGAACTAAGCAGATCAATCGATTCCGTCGTCTTTCACTGTTCATAGGTCTTGTTTTCACCCTCTTCGTTATAGCCATCATCTCGTATCAGGAACATCGTCTTCAAAACACTCTCTTGAAGAATACCGCAAAGGAGTTTCTAAAACATCAACAGAACACCTTTGTTCTCTATCATGAGAATGCCTATGATCTGATATACTCTATCCGATCCAGCCAGATCTTCAATGCCTTTATGAAAAACCCAAGCGATTTCAACCGGTTTAATCTTGATACTTTTTTCAAAACGATCGTCGAAGCCAATAAGGATATCACCCAGTTGCGCTATATTGACCAGTATGGCATGGAAATCACCCGCGTTGATCGTGATCCTGTCTCATCACTTGTCCACCTTTATCGCTCTGAAGAACTGCATTCAAAGTCTGATCGATACTATTTTCAAGAGAGTATAAAACTTCAAAACAATCAATATTATCACAGTAAATTTGATCTCAACATGGAGCATGGGAAAATCGAACAACCATTAAACCCGGTCTGGAGACTCGGACTTCCCGTTGATTACGACGGAAAGCGAACAGGTGTGATTGTCATCAACTACTTTTCCAAGCCCATTATTTCAAAGATACTTCAATCTTCTGTCTTTAAGGTTTATCTCTATGACCAGGATGGCTATATTCTCCATTCCAATGATGCTGATCAGCCTTCATGGACACGCTATATCCCAGAAGCCAAAAAGTTTGACCCCAAAGAGCTCTTTTTGCAAACGAAGCTCTTCACCGTTAATGACGAAGAAGAGCTATCAATCGGGATTATTCCCGATGCCAATGAACTCTTTTCTAAGGATTACCAACAAAATATACTGATGATCATCTTAGTCGTAGGAGTTCTTGCCTTTATCATTGCAAAATTCATGACCAACATCCTGCTAAACCAGTATGCCCAGCTACATCACTATTTAACTTTAATGAAAAATGGGGCAGAACTTGCAAAGCTTGGATACCTTCAAATTGATTTCGTCGATAAGAGAGTGTTCCTTGATTCATCCATGCAGGATCTACTACATTTCGTAAACCATGATGAAGAATTAGTAACGATGTCGCTCGATGCCTTTAAAGATAACTACATTCCGCAAGAGGAACACCCTCTTATCGATAATGCATTACAAAAGGTCTATAAGAATCGCGACAACTACACCGATACCATCAACCATCGGATGAAACTTCCTAAAGGCACCATCATTCATGTTGTCGAACGCTACTTGGTCGAATACGGCAAATCAGGCGAACCAATAAACGGATATTGTGTTGTTCAAGATGTTACACAGGCCCATGAAAACGAACTGCTACTGCATGCTGCTCGCGATGCCGCAGAATCCGCAAACAGGTCAAAGAGTGATTTCCTTGCAAATATGAGTCATGAGATACGTACACCAATGCATGCCATACTGGGCCTGGTCAATCACGTACTTCGACATGGAACCGACGCATCGACTAAAGATAAGCTCAAGATCATCAAAACATCAGGAATGGCCCTGATGCATATGATCAATGACATCCTTGACTTTTCAAAGATCGAAAGCGGGAAAATGACCATAGAGGAGTATCCATGCCAATTCAAGGAACTCGTAGAAGATAGCCTGCATCTGTTCGATGCAGAATGTAAAAACAAATCTATCAACATTGATGCCACCTTCTCACGCAATCTTCCACTCTGTTTGCGTCTTGATCCGATACGTTTACGACAGATCCTGACCAATCTCCTTGCCAATGCCATCAAGTTCACTCCGGCTCAGGGAAAGATAACTGTCAATGTCGATTACAACACCAAAGAGAAGACCCTCATCTTTTCAGTCAGTGACACCGGTATTGGCATCTCCCGCGACAAAATTGAAAGGATCTTCAAGCCTTTTGAACAAGAAGATAATTCGACAACACGAAAGTATGGCGGAACTGGTCTGGGTCTGGCTATATGTACACAGCTCGTAAGCATCATGAACGGAACGATCAAAGTCGACAGTGAACCTGGCGAAGGAAGCCGCTTTACTATAGCTATTCCTTCTATAGCGTGCAGCTCTTCATTCAGTGAAACCGATGCCTTCAATGACCAAGAAACAACCGATTCATTAGCGTCGAAGAAAATTCTTATCGTCGAAGACAATAAGACCAATCAGATGTTGATACAGCTTATGCTCGATGAGACGGGCATAAGCTATGAGATTGCAAATGACGGGAACGAAGCCATAGAAGCCTATATAAACTCATCCTATGATGCCATTTTAATGGATGAGAACATGCCAAATAAAAACGGTATTGAAGCTACCCGGGAGATAAGAAGGATCGAGCAAGAGAAGAATCGCCCCAAAACACCTATCATTGCTGTCACTGCCAATGCACTTGTCGAAGATGCGGTCCGATTTCTTGATGCCGGCATGGATGACCACCTCAGCAAACCCTTTAACGAAGAGCAGCTCTTTGGCATACTTAAAAAGCATCTCTGAATGTCACCTAGGTTTCAGTATCAAAAAAATGCTGCTGTTTTTTGATTTATCACCTCCTAAACAAACTCACATCTTCACTACGCTATAATCGCATCACTATTTTATAAACCCTCTAGGAGAGACAATGAGCCAAATCTCATATAAAGACGCTGGTGTTGATATTGATGCGGGAAACAGCTTTGTTGATAATATCAAGCCAATCGTAAAATCTACGTTTACACCACATGTTTTAGGAGGGATTGGTTCGTTTGCCGGCGCATATGAACTTCCAACAGGCTACAAAGAACCTGTAATGCTTGCAGCCACAGATGGGGTAGGTACAAAACTGAAGCTTGCGATTGACAGTGGTAAACACGATACAGTAGGCATTGACCTGGTCGCTATGTGTGTGAATGATCTGATCTGTAATTTCGGTACACCTTCATTTTTCCTGGACTATTATGCGACAGGTAAACTTGATGTCGCTGCTGCAACAGCCGTTGTCTCCGGCATTGCTGAAGGGTGCCGACAGGCAGAGTGTTCGCTGATCGGTGGAGAGACAGCGGAGATGCCGGGCATGTACAGCGAAGATGATTACGACTTGGCCGGTTTTGCTGTCGGTGTGGCAGAAAAATCCGAACTTGACCGTGTCTCACTGGTACAAGAGGGTGATGTCTTGGTAGCCATCCCTAGTTCTGGTTTTCACTCAAACGGTTTCTCCTTAGTTCGTAAAGTCCTTTTTGACAAACTCGGAATGAACTTTGATGACGATTTCAACGGCCGTCCACTTATCGATGTACTGCTTGAGCCGACACGAATCTATGTCAAACTCTTTAAAGCACTCAAAGAGAATATCGTTGCAATGGCACACATCACGGGTGGTGGACTTGTTGAAAATCTTCCACGCGTTCTTCCAGAGCATCTCTATGCCGACGTAGACAAGTCATTATTGCGTCCTCTGCCGATCTTTGACCTTTTAAGAGAACATGTCGATGAAGAGGAGATGTACCGCGCCTTCAATATGGGAATCGGTATGGTACTTGTCGTACGTCCTGAAAATGTCGATGCTGTTCTTGCCGGTTCCGACGGATATGTCATCGGTTCCATGAAAACAGGAGAGAGATGCGTCAAGATGTCTTAAAAAGAGTCTCCCCTCTTTTTAGACAATTTCAAACCTCTACCCGTGTCTAACAGACACAACTAAATACCTTCTGTGTGAGAACATATACCATGGACAATGAACTTCTTGATATTTTTACCGAACGATTACAAATAGACGTTCCTTTGATTCATGAGCATATCCTCTACATGAAAATAGACAAAGAGGATGCGACTGCAAAACTTTTTCGTATCTTCCACAACTATAAAGCATCGGCTTCCTATCTTAAACTGCATGAGCTTTATAAACTTATGGCCACAGGCGAAAACATCTTAAACAGCCTGCGTTCACATAAAGGTGAAGCGACACAGTATGATATCGACTGGTTGAACTCAAGTGCTTCCCAGCTAAAGATATGGTGTGCACAGCTTGTGGCCAATGACGAGCTGACCCCTGCCGATTACTCTCTGTTTCCCACTATCAGTATCATCGATGAGGGGGAGAGGACCACGGATATCATGAAGGGACTAACCCTTTACTATGCCGACAGGAGCTTAAAGCGCTCAGCAGCCATGCAGGCACCTCTGAGTCATATCTTCAAGATTGTCAAGACTACCGATTCTTTGGATACCTTGCGTGGTGCCATACTCAATAACAGTGTAGACATTGTCATTTTGAACCTTGAAGAGAAGACTCTTGATGTCGCATTGGAACTTTTAAAGATAAAGCCAGATTTGGCACTGATCACAGCCGTACCAAACTTGCGGGCCAACAAAAAATGGCGACTTTTACTTCAAGGCTTGACCCATCCGATCAGCTCGCCGATTCAGTCAAAAGACCTTAAGCGTCAGCTTCATAATATCGTGACTTCACATTTCTCCAAGGTCCATTCTGTCATCTCTCATCAAAAAATCTATAATTTTATCCAGGGCCTTGACCCTTTGCCAAGTTCGGTCAAAACGATCACGACACTTTGTAATGATCCGGACAGTTCTGTTAAAGAGTTGATCGAGACCATCAATGCAGATCCTATTGTTGCAGCAAACATACTATACGCAGCGGCCTCGCCGATGTATGGCATCACCAAAACCTCTTCGCTCAACCAAGCTGTTACTGCTTTTGGAAAACGCCTGATCAAGGCGATCACACTCAGTGACCTTGCTTACAAGCTGGGGAGCTTAAGACTTGATGCTTATGGGATCGATGAAGAGAGCTTTAAAAAGGCATCTGCTTTAAGACTGGCATTGATGGACAAATGGTATTCACAGATCGATGAACAGTCACTTTCCGTTCTAAGTGCTTCAGCCATACTCGGAAACCTTGGTTCCATCCTTATTGACCAGGAGATCCATTCACAAGATCTTATCACGGATTTTCAACGTCATGTTCCACATGAGATTTCCAAAGCAGAAGTCGCCTTATTAAAAACGAGCACCGCCTTTGTAACGGCCGATATTTTGGAGTTTTGGGGACTGGAAGGTGAGCTTGTCGACTCCATACGCTATAGTGATTCGCCATTCAATGCCAGCTCAGAAAGAATGATGTTTCTTTCCTGTGCAAATGCGATTGTCTACAAGATGGTGACTCCCTATGGTGAACTTCTTGATGAGATACCACAAGATGTTCACCGTCTGCTCAATCGATCCGGGCTTGACAGAGAGACTCTTGAAGATGCGC
>JBFESZ010000027.1:0-22788 GCA_041548245.1 Sulfurimonadaceae bacterium | reverse complement strand
CGCGATCCCTTGCTTCTTGGATCGTATCACCTAAACCGACACATACCAGTACACGTCCACCCGTTGCACATAAAGTTCCGTCTATTTTACTTACCCCAGCATAAGAGATATGTGTGTTATCTGCTATCTCTTCGTGATGCACTTCATCCACGACGATCTCGGCCGGAGTTGATGAAGAGTATGGGTAGTCTTTCGATGCCATGACAACACCGACAGCATATTTGTCATAAAACTCAACCTTTAAAGTATCTAGCTGAGAGGTCGCTGCCTTGTAAAAGAGATCAAAGACTGAAGATTTCATCAACGGCATCAATATTTCACACTCTGGATCACCAAAACGTACGTTAAACTCCAGAGTCATCGGTTCTCCATTGACAACCATGATCCCTATAAAAAGCACACCTTCAAATGGAGCACCCTCGTTTTTCATTCCCTCAAGTGTCGGACGGACGATACGATCTTTCACTTTCTCATAAAGCTCATCATTGACCAGAGGCGTCGGAGCATAAGCACCCATACCACCTGTATTTGGCCCCTGATCTCCATCAAGAAGACGTTTATGATCTTGTGCTGCCTGCAAGAGCACAAAATCATCTCCATCACACACAGCAAACATCGAAAGCTCATACCCATCCAGGAACTCCTCGACGATGACTTTTTTCCCTGCATCGCCGAATGCCTCACCACTTAACATCTCACCGACTGTTTTCTTTGCTTCATCTCTGGACTGAGCAATGATAACACCCTTACCTGCACATAAACCGTCTGCCTTCACGACGATAGGTGCCGTAAGTGTATCAATGAATTTAAAAGCCGTCTCAATATGGTCAGTTTCAATATATGCTGCAGTCGGGATCTTGTACTTTGCCAAAAAGTTTTTCATATATACTTTGGATCCCTCAAGTTGGGCCGCTTCTTTGGATGGCCCAAAGATCGTCAACCCCTCTGCTTTGAAGATATCTACAACACCATCTACCAATGGTGCTTCAGGACCAACAATAGTAAACTCTATATTGTTTGCTTTAGCATATTGTGCCAATTCATGATAATCTTTGATATCAACATTCTCACCGAGGCTTTCAGTCGCACCGTTTCCCGGACAAAAATAAAGCTTATCAACATTCTCATCATCTTTTAAAACACGGCCTATTGAGTACTCTCTACCACCGCTTCCTAATATCATTACATTCATTATTTACTCCGATAAGTCATTTGTTTTGTGAGGTTCTTTTGCAGATTATTTATCAAAAACCATATCATGAACTTTAATCAATAATCTTTGCACAAAGAAATTCAAAAAAGTATTCCATTATTTTGCTTTAGTCATAAAAAAGATTGGGAATACACCTTATTCTCCCGTAATTATATCCTATAGAAGTTATGTATCCATTAAATTTATGTATGAAAACAGCCCAATACAACTTTCTTACTTGAGCCTAATATCTTCTAATGACCGGCCAAATCTTTAAAAATTCACTTCTAAATATATACTATCAATAATAAAAGCAACTCTTAATTAAGCATTAAAAGTAATTAACTGATAGTTTTCAACAAAATAAAATAAATATTATTTTAAGTAATATCACTATATAGTACCTATAACTTCAATTATTTGACAAAGGAAGAATATGAAAAAGATTGTTTTACTGGCTTTGCTGGCTTCATTATCATCTGTTTATGCCGCTTCAGGTGAAAAAATCCTAATTGGTGCGGAGTATGGAGTCGCAAAAGGTAAAAAAGATAAATATTATTCACACTCAATAGACAACATAGGTCTCAGAGCAGGTATTGAAAACAAAAAGACTCGGATATATGGTTCTTATAACTATATCAATGATGATAAGGCAGCCAGTGACCCTGAAACACATATTCTTGTTCTTAACCTTGAAGCGAAAACAGAAAAGTACTATAACTTCTTTAGAGCTTTCGCAGGATTTCATGTAGGGGCAATATATACTGATGTAGCTACAGAAGATGAGACGGATGCACTTGGTGGTGTTCAAGCAGGAGGTCTCATGGAGTTAACAGATGCCATCACCCTTGAAGCTGGTGTAAAGTATTCTTGGACAACGAGTGATAGAAATTCGATTAATGTAATAGCACTCGGCTCTGCTTACGGTGCAGTAAACTTTAAATTTTAAACCTTCAGAATCTCTTTCCTTGTGCAAGGAATGGGATTATTAATCATATATCTTCACCTTTACATTCAAACCTGTTGTTTGCTGCTTCTTGATTAACTTACTCTTAAATAAACCTATTCACTCAAGACTTTTGATGATCAACATATATTAATTGGAAAACCGTATTGAAAAGGTTTTATATTAAAAAAGGTATGTTTATTAGAAAAAGGGGTCCAGGTGGGCGTTCCGCGTGTTGCTTTGGTTCTCAAAGCCGAATATAGCAAAACGAAAGAGTCTTCAGGTAGCAAATTCTCAGGCCAGGCCCTCAAGCAAAAATGCTTCACACAGACTCTCTTACGGCGTCTGCTGGATGAATATGTAGAACCCCTTAATAGGCGAGTAGTCGCACCACCCAGGTTAAAAAATTATAACAAATAAAACTTTAAAAAGTGGTTACTAAACCAACCTTTTGGCACACTCTATTGCACTTTTTACCGATGTACTTTCAGAGAGAACGGATTCTACTTTCTCAGGTAAAGCCGAACGCGTTGTCTTACCTATGCAGACAACTTTATATGTAGGAAGAAAGGCGTATAGACTTTCAAAACATCTGATTGCCGATGGTGAGGTAAAGACACAAATGGCATCAGAAGGAAGTTCAATTTTAGACGTTTTTGAACATGAAGTCTTATAAACACTGAAAGAGTCAACACTAATATCCAAGGCCTTCAAATGGCTTTCTATATCGAAGGCCACTCTTTCAGCATGGGGGTATAAAGCCTTTAATTGTCTGTATTTCTGTTTAATAAGTCCGACCAAATCTTCACCATATCCCTCCGAGACATCCAATATCTTGGCGCCAATCTTTTTTGCAAACTTCTGCGTAGATTTTGAAATGGCTAAAATGGGAAGTTCTTTCCATTCACCTATCTTATCCAAGGCACTAAAGACCTCTTTTGAAGTGGCAATAATATAATCATAAGAGGAAAAATCTATTGTGGGTTGAAGGTATTCAATATGAAGAATAGGAATATGGTTGACATCAGGATATGAAGTCTTAGAAAAAAGAAAGATCTTCTGCTCTTTTCCATTCATATCTAATAATGTCCCATAAGTTCTAAGATAGAAACTAGGTCTACTCCCATTCAATCGTCGCTGGTGGTTTTGAAGAGATATCATACACAACACGATTTATCCCATCCACCTCATTGATAATACGACGAGAAATTCGCTCCAACAGATCATGAGGAAGATGCGCGAATGTAGCGGTCATGCCATCTACAGCTTCTACTACACGTACACATACTGTATTGTCATAAGTACGGTTATCACCCATGACACCTACTGATTTAACATTTAATAATACCGCAAATGCCTGCCATGTCTTGGTGTAATAACCGCTTGCTTTAAGTTCATCAAGTAAAATCACATCTGCTTCACGTAAAAGATCTAAGTCTGGCTGATTGACATCACCCATAATACGAATAGCCAATCCCGGTCCAGGGAAAGGATGCCGGTTGATCATCGTTTCTGGAAGACCTAACTCTAAACCGATCTTGCGTACTTCATCTTTAAAAAGCTCACGTAGTGGTTCAATGAGTTCAAAATCCATCCAATCAGGTAAGCCACCCACATTGTGGTGAGATTTAATTACTTCAGATGGACCATTAACAGAAATAGACTCAATAACGTCCGGATAGAGTGTTCCTTGAGCTAAGAACTTGATACCGTCATGCTTTTTAGCTTCAGCTTCAAATTCTTCAATAAAAGTATGTCCAATGATCTGACGCTTTTTCTCAGGATCTGAAATGCCTGCAAGTTTGGTTAAAAAGTTTTCACGTGCATCTACAACAACCAAAGGCACTTTTAGGTTGATTTTAAAGACTTCTTCGACTTGTTCACGTTCACCCTTTCTTAAAAGTCCGTTATCAACAAAAACCGGTACGAGTTGATCACCGATCGCTTCATAAAGCATAGCAGCAACGACAGAGCTGTCAACCCCGCCACTCAATCCGCAAAGAACCTTTCCATCCCCTACCGTCTCTCTGATCTTAGCGATTTGCTCTTTGAGAAAATGCTCCATTTTCCACTTCTCATCTATGCCACAGATCTTACGTGCGAAGTTACGAAGCATCAAATAACCCTCTACTGAGTGTTGAACCTCGGGATGAAACTGCATGGCATAAACACGTTTTTCCTCGTTGGCAATAGCTGCATATGGCGAATTTGCAGATGTTGCAATTGGTGTGAACCCAGCTGGAAGTTCATCCACACGATCAGAGTGTGACATCCAGACAATTCCGTTATCATCGACCTGATCAAAGAGTGCAGACTTCTGCTCGATTTTCAACTCGGCCTTTCCATATTCATGATGGTCTGAACGAATTACAGAACCACCGAAATCAACGGCAATCCTCTGCATACCATAACAGATACCAAGAACAGGAATACCCATCTCATAAACAGCCTGATCTACTTCATAAGCATTCTCATTATAAACGGATGATGGGCCACCACTCAAGACAATACCCTTAGGGTTTTTAGCCTTTATCTCTTCAGCCGTCGTGTAATACGGAACAATCTCACAATAGACTCTCTCTTCACGCAAACGACGTGCGATCAGCTGTGTATATTGCGAACCAAAATCAAGAACAATAATGCTTACATTTTTCAAAGGGATACCTTTTAGGTGATCTAGTAGTGAAAGGATACTCTATTTATCATTAAAAGTTTGTGAAAGTAGAGGCTTGTGTTTCAAGCCTCTAAAAAAGCAGAAAGCCAAGGCTTAATGTCCGCCTTCGACAGGAAGTTCAAACACAGCATTACACTCAGGGCACTTTGTTTTTGGTGTCTCTATTTTATTATGGACTTCGTGATTGTTATATAACCCCATTACTTCGAACTGAGCATACCAGATCGCAAGAGAAAGGATATAACCGACAAGGATTGTCCAAGAAAGTTTCATATGGGCACTAAAAGTATAAACGCCTTTTAGCTTACCCATTACTCCAACACCTGCAGCAGAACCAAAACTGATGAGTGAACCACCGATACCAGCTGTCAATGTTACAAGCATCCACTGGCTAAGACCAAGATCAGGACTTGCTTTTAAGACCGCTGACATAACCGGAACATTATCTACAACTGCAGAGAGGAAACCAACACCGATATTGACATAAGTCGGATTGAACATATCATATAACATTACAGCATACGCCAGGAAACCAGCAAAGTGCAATGCACCCACTGCAGCCAAGATACCAAAGAAAAAGAGCAAAGTGTCATTTTCAACCTTTGCAATAGAGTGGTAAATATCCATATCTTCTTGATGCTTTTTCTGTAGGAAGTAGACATATAGTTTTAGGATTGACAGACCAAACAGCATACCCCACATTGGCGGAAGGTGCATAACCTGTTTAGAGATTACGGCTGTTGCGATGGTAAAGACACCCAATGCCACAATAACCTTACCGCCTTTTAATATCTCAATACTGTCCGCTTTTTCTTCATCCTCTTTACCCGGGTTCCCTTCTGGTACATAGCGGCTCAGAAGATAAGCAGTGACGGCCCAACCCAGAATTGCCGCAGGGAAAAGATATAGGAAATCAATAAAGTTGCCCTTGTTTGCCGTCCATGCCATAAGCGTCGTAATATCCCCGAACGGACTCCATGCACCACCTGCATTGGCTGCAACAACGATATTAATGGCACCCGGAACCAAGAAAGCTTTGTTTGTCTTATCGATCGTGATCAGCACTGTCGATAAAATCAGTGCTGTCGTCAAGTTGTCCGCAACAGGAGAGATAAAGAATGCAAGAATACCCGTGACCCAGAAAAGGCCTTTATAACTGTAACCTTTTGCAATCAACTTGGTTTTCAAGGCATTGAACACACCCCTGTCTATTAAAGCCTCAATAAATGTCATAGCGACATACAAGAAAAAGAATATCTCGGCGATCTCTAGTATAAGATGTGCGATCTCTGTCTCAAAAGGTTTCATGTTTATCCCGTTAAAGGCATAGAACCCTCCAATGATCATAAACATCAACGTACCTATAAATAAAGCTGGTTTTGCCTTATTGATATGATATTTTTCTTCAGCCGCAATAAAATAGTAGCCTATAACAAATATAGCCAGCAATAACCATCCGACAGGCTCTGTAGCCATGTCCAGGGTCTCTTCAACCGCTCTTGTCATTTTTCACTCTCCTTTATATAATGTACCCCTACTGAGGTTTTTCGTTTCATTGCCGATGTGACAATCTCTTTTGCCGTTAATAAACGAAGCTTCAACAGCCTCCCTATTGGCCTATGCAAGGTCGCTTCAATAAAGTCCAAAGCTTCTTGAAGCCCTTTTTCCGTACGGACAATCCCAATATCGTCCCACATTATACGACGAAGTTCGCTTTTGTATGTGTTATCGCCTTCACAACGCAGTGAATCTGTGCTTATTGGGAACTGTTTTGGTGAATAGGTAACACTTCCTTTTTTAATCTTGGCTGCTGCTCTTGCAGCAAAGACCAAGCCTTCCAAAAGCGAATTGCTCGCTAAACGATTAGCCCCATGTACCCTGGTCGAAGCGACTTCTCCTATAGCATAGAGGTTCTCTACCGACTCTATCTCCCCATCAAGGTTGGTTTTTATGCCCCCAATAGAGTAGTGAAAGGCTGGAGAGATCGGTACGCGCTCTTTGGGAAGATCAAATCCAAGGTCTTTAAGATTTGAAGCGATATTTGGGAAACGCTTATTAAAATATTCGACTTCAAAATTTTCAAATGAAAGATAGACCTGCTCGCCCGTCTTCTGCTTGTAATCAAACATCGCACGTGATACGATATCTCTTGGTGCCAGTTCCGCTCTCTCGTCATAATCTTTCATAAAAGCATAACCGTTCTCACCGACCAACTGAGCCCCTTCACCTCTTAAAGCTTCTGTCAACAGCTGTTTTTGCGCTGTTTTTGAACCCACATAAACAGTAGGATGGAACTGCAACATCTCCATACGTTCTAGTTCAATGCCTTTTTCCAGACATATTCCCTGCAGATCACCGCTAATCGTTCGAGCATTGGTATGATAGGCAAAAAGTGACCCTACTCCGCCAGAAGCGATGATCGTACTTTTTGAAAAGATATGTTTTGACTCACCGTTTCTATTGATGCATACACCATAACATTTCCCTTCATCGATCAAAAGATCAATAACCTGAGCACCTTCAAGCATAGGATGAGGGTTCTGTTCTAATAAGAACTTATGCAGATAACGTCCTGTCGCATCACCTCCAGCATGCAAGATACGACTTGCCGAATGAGCTGCCTCTTTCGTATACAAAAGCTCCCCATTGGCATCTTTGTCAAATTGAAAACCACGCTTGATCAGATCACCGACAACTTCGCGGCTGTGCTCACTCAGTACGCGCACAGCTGCTTCATCGCATAAACCAGCCCCAGCTTCCAAAGTATCTTGAATGTGTAATGTTTCATCAGCATCATCCACAGCAGTCACAACACCTCCCTGTGCATAAAAAGTATTACAGGCCCATGGATGGTCCTTATTGATGATCAATACTTTTTTGTCCTTTGGCAAGTTGATGGCTGCATATAAGCCTGCGACACCTGCTCCAATAATCACAACATCATAAACCACGCCTAATTACTCTCTTTCTCGTCTGGATAATAAGGAGGGGCTTTATAGCCGCATCCATGTATACTTAACATCAAAACTGTTATAATGGTGATATGAAAAATTCTAAACAGCTTGTTTCTCATCTTCGCTCTCAATCAGCATTTTCGCCTCTTAATAATCTACCTTGTATCAATGCTGTCAAAGCGTTGCTACCTCAGCGACTTCATAAATTCATTCTATTCGGATATATCAGACATAATATCCTATTCTTCGCACTTAATCACCCCGGTGCAAAACAAGAGTTCGATAATATTATAAGTTCTATAAAAACACCTTTAAAGAATGTACCGCCAAGTGAATGCAAAAACTTTGAGCTCTTCGACATCCGTGCCTTTGTTTCTCATAAAAAAACCTTGAACTTTTCTGTCAAAGCCTCGCATGAAGAGTATTATGATGAAAGGTCCAATGGCACGTTTGAGAACAGTGTTAAAAACGAGCAACTGCATAATATCATAGAAGAGATACGACAGATCATCAATGAAAAAACTTAATCCCTCACTCTTATCCCAAGTCCAACAACTTCCTACATCCGCAGGTGTCTATCACTACTTCGACCAAAACGGAAAGCTTCTTTATATCGGAAAAGCCAAAGACCTAAAAGCCCGAGTTAAAAGTTATTTTCGTTTTTCACCGCATTTCATGCCTAACGCTAGTCTGAATCCTCGTATTGTCAAGATGCTACATGAAGTCCATCGTATGCACTATATAGTCGTTGACAATGAACATGATGCACTCATTCTTGAAAACTCACTTATCAAGCAGCTGCGTCCAAAGTATAATGTCTTGTTACGTGATGACAAGACCTATCCTTACATCTACCTAGACAAAAGTTCTTCTTTTCCCCGTTTTGAAATCACAAGAAAAATCTTGAATGACAAAAACATCAAATATTTCGGGCCATTCTCGACCGGAGCAAGAGATACCTTAAACGCTTTGTATGAAATTCTTCCGCTTGTACAGAAAAAAAGCTGCCTTAGCTCTGGCAAAGCCTGCCTATACTATCAGATAAAGAAATGCCTGGCTCCGTGTGAGGGAAAGGTCACTTCGGTTGAATATTCAAAACTCATAGAAAAAGGTATTGACTATATCAACGATAAAGACTCTCTGTGTTCGGCATTGGAACTTAAGATGTACAAATTGGCTGAAGAGATGCGTTTTGAAGAAGCCGCTCTTTTACGCGACAGTATCGAAAAGATTGCCAAAAGCAATGTCACTTCTCAAATAGATATCGCAAGTATTGAAGACCTGGACCTGTTCTGTGTCGATGCCGATGATAAACGTGCCGTTGTATTGCGTCTGTTTATGCGTCATGGAAAGATCATCTCAAGCTCACATAACTTCATACATCTCAATTTCGGATATGACCGAGACGAGATCTATAAGCGTGCTATCTTGGAGTTTTATCAACTCTCACCATTGACCACAAAACAGATTGTGGTGGCACATCCCTTTGAAGAGATGAGAGAAGTTGGCGAATACCTCAAAAGCACATTTGCTAAAAGTCTCACCCTTAATGCACCCCAAAGAGGCTCAAAGGCCAAGCTCTGTGAACTCGCACTGAAAAACACCCGTGAACTTCTAGACAAGTATAGCAGTGCTTCAAACAATGTATACGATACTCTTGAAGAAAAACTCAAAGAACTTTGCTCTCTAGAAAATATGCCTAAACGCATAGAGATATTTGACAACTCCCATCTTCAAGGTTCTGCTCCGGTGGGAGGTATGGTCTGTTTTGAAGATGGAAAGTTCAACAAATCAGCTTACCGGCAATACCATCTTACAAGCCTGGATGAATACGCCCAGATGAAAGAGACACTCACACGAAGAATAGAGAGTTTTGAGACGAATCCTGCTCCGGACCTTTGGATTCTTGATGGCGGGAGCACGCTGTTAAAGCTTGCCCAAGAGCTTCTTTACTCTTGCGGTACCAACATAGACATTATTGCTATTTCAAAAGAGAAGGTAGATGCCAAAGCACATCGGGCAAAAGGCAAGGCAAAAGACATCATCCATACTCTGGAAGAGAGCTTTTTGCTTTCGACAAACGACAAACGTCTTCAATGGGTACAGCGTATGAGGGATGAAGCGCACCGTTATGCCATAAGTTTTCATAAAAAAACAAAGCTCAAACAGGACCAAGAATCTGAACTTTTAAAGAGCAAAGGAATTGGTCCCGCCAAATTAAAAAAACTGCTTAATCATTTCGGAACGTTCGAAGCCATCAGAGCTGCTACTGAAAGTGATATAGCCGATGTTGTGGGAAAAAATGATGCATATGAAATCAAGAAATTATACAAATAAGTTATATTTTGCGTAGAATATGATATATTGTTCAATCGCATGCTTAAATGTAATCATTACATAAAACAAACAGTATTTTTTAAAGGTTTTATATGGGAAAAGTAGAAGCATTGGATGAAGAGTATCTTTTTCAAGGGCGTGTCATCGTCAGCGAGACCGACCTCAAAGGGATAATCACTTATGCCAATAGAAAGTTTTGTGAGATTTCGGGGTACGATAAAGAGGAACTTGTCGGACAACCCCACAACATGATCCGCCACCCTGACATGCCTAAAGAGGCATTTCAAAAAATGTGGGAGACTATACAAAGTGGCCAGATCTGGCATGGACTGGTTAAAAACCTCCGTAAAGATGGGAAGTTTTATTGGGTTGAGACGGAAATCCTACCTTCAAAAGACAAAGATGGCAATATCATTGCATATGTAGCTGCACGCAGACCTGCTGCACGCAAGGATATCGAAGAAACATCCGAGATGTACAGAAAAATGAAAGAAAAAGAACTCTAAAAAAGGGGATCCCTTGCTATTATATAATCAAAAAAAAGAGTTTATCGGTATTGATAAAGATGATCTGGAAGGATTGGGCTTTAATAATATTGGCGAACTTCAAAACGAATCACATGACTTTGCTGACCTTTTTGTAAAAAAACCCGGTTTTATCCACAACTTTAAAAACTTTTCATGGATTGATTTTATCCTGCACAGTGAAACAGGTGAGTCTAAAGCCATTATTCATGCCAAGGGAAGAAACTACTCATGTACCTTGCATGCTTCACCTTTTCACTTTACATCGAATGAAAACGGTTTTGCAATCACCATTAAAAACCTTCGTGCCTTGTCTGGTAGTGAAGACCTGCAAGCCACTCAAACTGTAGAATCTTCAGGTGGGATAAAAGCTTCAACCGCTGCACAATCCACCCAAGTTGCGGCCAATATCAACACTCCAATTGATGAACCTAAGCCTTCTCAGCCTAAAGAAGAGCTCAAAGCAAACTTTGAACTTCCACCTGAAGTAGAAACGTCTTTTCCTAACTTCGAGGACAGTCCTGCCCATGAACTGTCCGAACCGGATCCTCTTGATATTCCAGAGCCTCAAGAGATTGACCTCGGTCTCTCTAGTCCAACAGAAAATGAATTTGGTGCACCCGTTGATATCGACTACAGCGCTCCTCTTACTCTAGATGATGACGTCATGATGGATCTGACACCTGAGCCAGCTGTTCAAGAAGAGGAGATCGGCTTCGACGATCTGCCAACAAGCGCACCGACGAAGAAAGAGTCCCCTATGCTGGGTGATTACGTAAGTGGTCCAAGTGGCGATGAACATTTAAGCGAGCTTGTCCGATCAGGAACTTACGTTTATGAACCACAGATCGCGGCAGATGAACTGGGACTTCCTGTTGATCTTATTGAAGAGTTCATCGGTGACTTTATTGATCAGGCGCATGAGTTTCATGATGACCTTTATGCTTCTGTCAAGACAGAGGACTTTGACAATGTACAGATTCTTTCTCATAAACTCAAAGGGGTCGCGGCAAACCTGCGTGTTGAGGATGCATTCGATGTGTTGAGTGTTGTCAATAGTTCCAAAGATCCTGAAGAGATTCTTCCAAATCTGAACCAGTTCTATAAAATAATTGCGAAGCTTGAAGGCAAAGAACTTCCAGAAGAGTCTGCTTCTGCTGGAATTGCATCATCACCTGAAACTCAAGACGAGGAGATGGATCTTTCTATTTCCATCAAACCACCAGAAGATGGACCGATGCTGATCGATGAAGATGTGACTCCGATATCCCATCCCGTACCCGAAGAACCATCATCCGTGATGATAGAAGAAGATGATATATACAGCGATATGCTGGCTACTCCAGAAAGCCTGGATGAATCAACGTCTCAAGAATCA
This sequence comes from Sulfurimonadaceae bacterium, assembly GCA_041548245.1. Classification (GTDB taxonomy): domain Bacteria; phylum Campylobacterota; class Campylobacteria; order Campylobacterales; family Sulfurimonadaceae. The sequence continues at coordinate 10,783 of JBFESZ010000027.1, read as the reverse complement.
TCCCTTTCAGAGTCCTTTGAAGAGGATGATCTGTATGATAATCTTCTAAGTACATCTGATGATGTAGCTGAACCTGAAGCTTTCGCTGAAGCCCCTATGTCTGAAACCCTCGGTGAGGAGGATGATCTATATGATAACCTTCTAGGCACATCCGATAATGTCACCGAGCCGGAAGCTTTCGCTGAAGCCCCTATGTCTGAAACTCTCGGTGAGGAGGATTTCCTTGGCAAATCCAATGATCTCGCCGAACCTGAAGCTTTCGCAGATATTCCTATGCCTGATGCACTAGAAGACGATGGTCTATATGATGATCTTTTAGATATTACCGATCAGCATACTCATGAAGAAGATACTGCTTCTGCTGTCGATGTAGCAACAATGCACATAGATGCAGAACGTACTGCAAATGAACTAGGCGTTCCTGTTGACATCGTCAAAGACTTTATACAAGATTTCAAAGAGCAGATTGCTGCTCATAAAGCTAACTTTGACAATGCCCTTGCAAGTCAAGATATCAAAGGTATCAACAAGACAGCCACTCTTCTTAAAGGAATGAGCGACAATCTTCGTTTGAATGAGATCTCCGAAGTTCTCAAACAGCTTCAACAAGAAAACAATATCAACAACACTGCGCAAGCTCTTGCTAGACTGCAAGCTTATGCAGATCAACTATAAAGGTAGGTAACCAATGCAAATAGGTCTCAAAGCCAGACTAAGACTGATCAGTCTTTTCCCAATCTTCATGCTGATCGGGATTGCAAGTTATTACGTATATGTTTCATATATCGGTTATGACTCGGCGATCAAACTACAAAACAAACTCAATGAGAACAAACAGTTAAATGAACTAATCGGAGAACTCTCACGCGAACGTGGTATGACCGTAATGTATATGGGAAATAGTTCAGAAGCAACTGCTGACTCACTAAAAAGTCAACGTGCCAATGTCGATAACAAAGTCGCTGCATACATTCGACATCTTAAAACCACTGACGCATTACATAATCATACGGGAGAAGGTATCTGTTTCGCATGTAAAAGTGTCAAGACCCTTCAGGCAAACTACAGTACCATCGTAGAGGTTCGCCCACTTGTTGATAACCAAAGTGCAGAATTCCAAGAGATCTTTTATGACATCTACGGAAATGCACAAAACCAGATCATCAAAGAACTGGAAGAGATCAGTAACTATCAGCTCGATGAAGAGATTACCTCTATTGCAACCACTTACCTTATTTTAGCAAAAGCGAAAGAGTACACCAGTTCTGAACGTGACTTTATTACCTATGCATTGGCACGTTCTACAAAATTCGACTCGGAGGAGCTCAATGTCTGGTTGACTCTTATCGGTAAGGCAGATGCACTTAACTACAATGCACTCACCAATGCTGATCTTAAGTCACAACTGAAAACACTCTTCACAGATGAAGACAATGCCGAACTTTTTGAAGACATCACCTTGGAGCGTGCCGAGATCATGCAAGCTGTTAATGATGGTCTTTATGCAACGGAATCGGGAATCTGGTTTACAATGCTTTCTGAAAAAGTAAACCTTATCGATGAGGCTGAGCAGATCCTACTTAACGCGATGGATAAAGAGTCTGAGCTCTATAAGCAGGAACAGCTACAAATCCTTATCATCTCTATCGCCATTTGGGCCTTTGCTATCCTCGGTGCGATCTTTGGTATCTTACTATCAACCGATATCGCAAGAAACATCAAAAACCTTGAGGTTATTCTTCAGCGTGTTGCGACGGATACTCATGAGGGTGATGAACTCTCTTCAGCTGAAATCGCAAGCCATATCAATCTCGATACGACAAAAGGTACTGCACAGGCGTACCAACTTCTTGAGAGTATTATTGAGCAGACACGTCGAGATAAAGAGTTTGCGATGGAGGCTTCAGAAGCCAAGTCAATGTTCCTTGCAAACATGTCACACGAAATCCGAACACCACTCAATGGTATCGTCGGATTTACTGAACTTCTCAAAGACACTGCCTTGCATGATGAGCAACGTGAGTTCGTTGATATTATTGAAAAGTCTTCAGAAAATCTTCTGGAGATCATCAACAACATTCTTGACCTTTCTAAAATCGAATCGAATAAACTTGAAATTGAAGAGATCGTCTTTAATGCTCAGGAAGAGTTTGAATCAGCTGTTGAAGTCTATGCCGTTCGTGCCTCTGAAAAACATATTGACCTTGGTTGTTTTATCGATCCAAATATTGAACGTCCTATCAAAGGGGATCCAACCAAGATTAAAGAGGTTGTCATCAACCTTCTATCCAATGCCGTCAAATTTACTAACAGCGGTGGGGCGATTACGGTTGATATCCGAAGGGTTCCATGTGAAGAAGAGAATACTGCACGTATCAAATTCAGTGTAAAAGACAGCGGTATCGGTGTCACCAAAGAGCAAAAAGACAGAATCTTTGACGCCTTTGGTCAAGCTGATTCATCCATTACACGTAAATACGGCGGTACGGGTCTTGGTCTAACCATTTCAAGCAGTTTCGTCGACTTGATGGGTGGAAAACTTGATCTCGAATCTGAGCCAGGCAAAGGTACAACATTCTTCTTTACCCTTGACTTTGAAGAGATCGAAACCCTCAATGAGTCAATGCGTAACCAGTATTCAAACATCAATGCTGTTATATTGGAAAGTGCGAGCAAACGAAAAGTCCAGGATGCCAACCTTCGCCAATACCTTGATTTCTATGGTGTCTCGTATGCAAGCTTTAAAAACCTTGACGAACTTAAAAAACTTGAACAAAAGATCTCTTATGATCTAATGTTTGTAGATTACGACTATGCCAATGAAGAGACCTTAAAAGAGTATGTTAAACATCCAGAACGCATGATTCTGGTAACAAAATCATACTATATGAAAAAGATCGATTCACTCAAGCTTGATATCTTTAAAGTGATGTATGAACCGATGAATGCTTCTAAGATTCGATCGGCATTGGCATCGTATGATGTTCAAGAGTTCAATCAGCCTAAGGTAAAAACTGTTCAAAAACGTAAGTACGACGAGAAGACTTCACGCTTTGATGCCAAGGCACTTGTTGCAGAAGACAATTTGATTAACCAAAAACTTATCAAACGTACCCTTGAAGATATAGGTATCAATGTCACGCTGGCCAATAATGGACTTGAGGCTTTTGAAAAACGCAAGAACAATGAGTTCGATGTTATCTTTATGGATATCCAGATGCCAGTACTTGACGGGGTTGAAGCCACACAAGAAATCTTGGAGTATGAAGAAGACTATAATGTGCAACATACTCCGATCATTGCCTTGACAGCGAATGCCCTTAAAGGTGACCGTGAAAGGTTTATGGGTGCGGGAATGGATGAATATACAACTAAACCTTTAGTCCGAAGTGAAATCATCTCTTTGCTTAACCACTTTATCGGACACAAGATCGTAGATGCGACAACAGTTGAAGATGAGCCTGTAGCCGAAATAACATCCGAACCTGTTATGAATGCAGCATTAGAAGAACCAGTATCGACAACGCCATCAGCTATTGAAGAGAGCGTACTTGATACTGTACTTGATGATGCTGATTTTGATGTTGATCTTAGTCTTGATGAGATGGCCCTTGAAATAGAACCAACAGTAGAAATACCTCAAGAAGAAGTCTTCGCTCCGATTGAAGAGACTTTGGAGATGGATGAGAATATTTATACGGATGATGCTACTGAAGTCCCAGCGGTGTCAAAATATGACGCCGATATACTCCTTGCTAAGAAAAGTTCATTTGAAAACCGACTCTTTAAATCTCTTCTAGATGATCTCGGTTACACCTCTATTGTCGTTGATGGGGTAGAGGCGCTACAAGAGACTGTTCGTTCAAAAAAGTTTAAACTGGTACTTTTTGATAAAGAGAGTGATGGACTTAGCATACCTGAACTTGCTGCCGGTATTAAAACACAGAATGAAGATACTGCACTTGTCCTTATGATCGATCCGGCATTGGATGCTGATGAAAGCGATGCAAACTATGTTCATGAAATCATTAAAAATGTAATCAACAAAGACCTTCTTCGCCTGGTCTTTGAAAAATTTATTTAAGGGAATAGTATGAGTCAAATAAAAGTTCTGGCTGTTGACGATGATATGATCAATTTGAAACTTATGAAATCGATGTTGCTTAAAATGCCCAATGTTGCAGAGGTTATCGAAGCAAAGAATGGTGCCGATGCACTGGATGTTTTGAAATCACAAAATGATATTGGCCTGATTTTGCTCGATATTATCATGCCAGTAATGGGTGGGATCGAGGTTCTTAAAATTGTCCGTGCTGATAGTAATTATAGGAATATCCCAATTATTGTACTGACAACAGATGAGACAAAAAAAGGTGAAGCACTGGAGTGTGGGGCAAACGACTTCGTGATGAAACCGGTACGTTCAGAAGTACTTTCTGAAAAGATAGAGCGTCTTATAAACCTATAGTCTTTATTCATTAAGAAGGAATCACATCCTTCTTACTCTTTTGCAAACAATCAATCTACTAGTACAATATCTAAAACTTCTTCAATACGCTTGACCGCTGTTATCTTTAATGCTGTACGCACCTCATCCGGAATGTCTTCGAGGTCACGTTCATAATTCTTATACGGGATCAACACTTCGACCATATCCGCACGATGTGCTGCGATCAGTTTCTCTCGTAAACCTCCGATAGGAAGTACATCACCTGTTAGGGAAATCTCACCTGTCATTGCTACGTCCGAACGTATTTTCTTACTGCTGAGAATAGATGCTATGACTGACACCATAGCTATCCCCGCACTAGGACCATCTTTTGGTGTTGCACCGTCTGGAACATGGACATGAAGATCATAACGCTTATAGACCTCAGCCACATCAATGTCAATCTTCTCTTCTATCTCTTTCATACTGCGTGGCACATCTTCGGAAGATATCTCTATTTTATGCGTATCAATCAAGGTTTTGACCACACTCATTGCAATACGTGATGACTCTTTCATCACATCACCCAGGCTGCCTGTGACTTGCATCTGTCCTTTGCCTTTAATACGAATAGCTTCAATCCGTAAAACATCACCGCCAACCGATGTCCATGCAAGGCCATTGACCACACCCACTCTCGGAATACTGTCTGTCTTGTCAATCTCAAAGACGGTCTTCTCTAGAAAACTTTTCACGTTTTTAAGCGTTATCGAGACTTTGCCAAGTTCGGGATCTTCCAAGATCATCTTTGCAGACTTACGGACAAGGTCTGCTATACGACGGCGAAGATTACGGACACCGGCTTCACGCGTATACTTGTGAATAATCTCCTGAAGAGCAGTCTTTGATACAGAAACTTCCGATGTCTTCAAACCATGCTTTTTAATCTCTTGAGGTAAAAGATAACGTTTGGCAATCTCAAACTTCTCTTGTGGAGTGTATGAGCTTACGGCAATAAACTCCATCCTGTCACGAAGAGGAGCCGGTATACGGCTGACATCATTTGCCGTTGCAATAAATATTGCCTTAGAGAGGTCCATATTGAAATTCAGATAATAGTCTCTAAAATTATTGTTTTGTTCCGGATCCAGAATCTCTAATAATGCGGATGTAGGATCGCCGCGTTGTGAACGCCCTACTTTGTCAATTTCATCCAACACGATGATCGGATTCATCTTCTTGGCATCAATAAGGCCCTGTACTATACGCCCCGGCATCGCACCCACGTAGGTACGTCTATGGCCCCGTAGCTCGTTTACATCTTCGAGTCCGCCCAATGCAATACGTACAAGCGGCCGTTTAAGGGCTTCTGCAATAGAGTTAGCCAAAGAGGTCTTACCCACACCCGGAGGACCTGCGAAACATAGTATAGCACCACGGCCCTCTTTGTCATTCATACCTCGAAGCTCAAGCAGCTCTTTGACGGAAAAATACTCTACGATGCGCTCTTTGGGTTTCTTGAGCGAAAAATGGTCTTTGTCCAGCTGTTTCTCAACATCTTCAATCCTCAAAGACTTCTTGGCCAACTCGCCATAAGGGATCTCCAAAACCCACTCCAAATAGGTTTGAATCATCCCGGCATCAGATGAGTCTGGATGCATACGTGCAAAACGTTCAAGCTGTTTATGTACTTCTTTGTAGGCATCCTCTCCCATTGATTTTTTCTTTTTTTCAAGCTTGGCTCTATACTCTTCAATCTCTTCTTCACGTTGAGTATCTGAGCCTAGTTCACGCTGAATCTGTTTAAGCTGCTCTTTAAGGAAATACTCCTTATTGACTTTCTCTATACGATTATGTACCTTGGAACGAATCTCTTTTTGCAGCTTATTGGCTTCAATTTCTTCGGTTAAAGCATTAATCAGTTTAAGATAACGTTTTTCCAGGTTCTCCTCAATAAACAGTTCATAGGCAAGTTCTTTTTTAAACTTGATGGATGAACAGATCAAATCAGCGATACGGTCATGCTCATGATTTTCTTCAATCGTTCGTAGAAGATCAGGCGGGAAATAGTTGCTGACCTGAGAGAGTGTACGGACTTTCTCACGTACAATCTCTAAGATGGCATCCATCTTCAATTCATTTTCACTACTGCTTTCAATGACATCGACTTTGGCAACCATTGGATCACTGCCGATCTCTTCAAGCACCTTTCCTCTGGCGAGACCTTGAAACAGCACTTTAATGCGCCCATCCGGCAAGGAGACCTTTCGCATGATCGAACCAATGACACCGGCCTTGTATATACCTTCAAAGTCACGCGCGCCCTCTTCATCAGGACGGGTTGGACAGACAAGTACCAGCGAATTATCCTCGATGGCAAGTGCAGCAGCTTTTATATTCTTCTCATCACTTAGAAAAAGTGGTGAGATCATAAACGGATATAAAAAAAGTTCATCCTCTGCAATGATCGGAAGATTCGCAGGGAAAGAGCTATAGTGACTTAATTGCATAAAATTTCCTTAAATTAATTGATAGATAATTAAATATGTTGATGAGAAATGATCACTCTTTGTCATTACCCTCGGCATCTTGAGCAATAACACTCGTTGACTTTGGTATCCACGAGGCATACCAGCTTTCTGTTCCATCACCTTCAAACATCTCTCTATACCAAGCAGTATCAGGTGCTTCGACTTCATTCCAGTTTATCCATGTCTCAGGCTGTTTCTGTGCATAAAATGCAGAGGCCTTTGGTTTATCCAGTCGCTCATACAGACCAGAGATAGTCTGGTTGAGATTAGCACGTGCCAAATATAGCTTAACCAGCATGGTGTTTACCCCAAGAAGATAAGGCGAAGTAGGATAACGTTTGACAAAGGCTTCGCCCTCCAAAAGGGCATCATGGATCAGTGTTTGATCACGACGCGGATTAGGTAAGGCCATAAACTTTGCTCTCATTTTCAAATAGGCTGCAAATTCCCTCTCCTGAGGATCTGCGAAACGTCGCATATACTCGTCAAGAAAATGTTCTGCCAACATATACTCACCTAGTTGCATATGGGCTTGAGCCATAATCATCGTTGCTTCAGGTAAGAGCGGTGAACCGATGTGCTCACTCTGTAAAGAAGAAAAATACCCATCGGCTTTTTCCAACGAGTCGTTAGCTACCGAATCGATCATCTTCTCATACCAATAAGCAGCAGGTTTGTTGTATTCAGAGACATCTTTTCCACAACCGCTAAGCAATAGTGCCGTGGCAAATACAAACATATAAATCTTTAATCTCATGATAGTCCTAAATAAATCTTCTTATAAAGCGAGTGATTTTATCCAATAAGGTGTTAGTTAGAGTTTAAAGAAACACAGCAGTCAAGACAAATCTTATCTGTTTAAGATATTTCATCAGCACTTTCACTATCTTGTTGGTCATCATCACCCTTACCTGCTTGTCAATCTGTTTCAAAACCTATATCTTGCCTTTTAACTTTTACGGTGCTACAATGTTGACACATATAATAAAGTCAAGGCAATACATGCAGTTTGAGTTAAAACTCCCTCTTTTAGGATTTGAGTCAGTCAAAAAAATGACATTGACCAAGATCGACGATATTTTTATGCGACTAGAAAATGCGGAGGATGCTGGAAGTCCCTCCTTTACCCTGATCAATCCCTTTGTACTAAAAGCCTATGAGATCGATATCCCCGAGGCGACACAAAGCCTACTGGAGATCAAGGAAAACTCAAATATTCTGGTCTTTAACGTCGTCATCATCCACACGCCATTGGAACAATCCACTATCAACTTTGTCGCTCCATTTGTCTTTAATACCGACAACCAGACTATGGCCCAGATTATTCTTGATGGTAAATCGGCGCAAGGGCATGGTATGGCTGAATGTATCGCTGATTTTATGAATAAAGATGAAGACAATGCCTAAGTTAATCAGTTTTATCGGAAACGGGAATATGGCCCTGGCTATAGCAATGGGACTAAAAGATGAGTATGAAATCGAAGTCATCGGCAGAAACCCAGCAAATCTTGACTCCTTTGAAAAAAAACTGGGTATTAACATCAAAAAACACTCTCTAGACGGTTTTGATATTACTGGGAAGACTGTCATTTTCGGTGTCAAGCCACAAAACCTTCAGGAAGTCTCTGCCCAACTTCAAGGCCATGCCAACGCGCTTTACTCGATTCTTGCTGGGACAACACTTGAAAGCTTAAAGAATTTCATTAAAGCCAATGATTATGTCAGAGCTATGCCAAATATGGCCGCATCCATTCAAAAATCGATGACGACCCTGACAGGTTCTGAAAACTTAAAAGGGGAAGCCCTCGAGATCTTCAGCGCCATAGGAAAAGCACATTGGCTGGGCAATGAGAAAGAGATCGACATTGCCACAGCACTGGCAGGAAGCGGCCCGGCATACCTTGCTCTGATCGCTGAAGCCTTAACCGATGGCGCGGTAAACCAGGGACTTAAACGTTCCGATGCCATGGTGATAATGCGGGGACTTTTTGAAGGTTTTGGTGCTATCATCCAGAAAGAACACCCCGCTCTTTTGAAAGACGCCGTCATGAGTCCAGGCGGAACAACATCGGCCGGATATGCCGCCCTTGAAAAAGCAGGGGTAAGAGATGCTTGCATCGATGCGATTGCTCAGGCAAAAGCGCGTGCCGATGCACTTTCGTAAACACATAGCAAACCGATAGTAAACCCCCGAACAACAGCTTTCTGAATTAAAAAAAATTATATCCTAGATATGAAATTTAACGTTAAATGAAGTATATATCTGGTTATAATTAGTTAATACAATTCTCACATACGGTTAGAGCCCTCTTTATGTGTGTAGAAAAAAGGATTGACTTATGAAGCATTTTAATACTCTTTTACTTATGCTTTTTCTCTCTTGCCAGATGGCCTATGCTGCTGTAGCCGTTGATTCCAACAACACTTGTGACAATACACAACTCCTGACGGACTTAAATGGAGCAACAACGGATGCCAACGTCGAGGTTGGACCGGGGCACATCATCAAGAACTCTGGTGATTATACTGACGCATTCACCTTCCAGCTTAATGTAGATGGAACATTAGAAATTTTTATCTCTTCTGGAAATACTGTTAACGTCTATATGGGAGCTTTATCTTGTGGTAATAATACACAAGTCTTATCTAATGCCACCAGTGACACTGCGAGTATCAGTGTGTCAGCAGGAGAGACTATTACCGTACGTATTGTAGGTAAAAATGACGACTTCGACTACGGATTTGACCTAGTTTTTAGAGAGGCTATTGATCCTATTGCCAATGAAGACAGTACACAAACACTTATGGATACCCCTGTACCAATAGACGTAACAGCCAACGACAAAGATGATGGCACTATTGATAAAAGCACTGTCACTATTGTGGATACCCCAAACCATGGTGAGGTAAATGTTAATAGTACTACCGGTATTGTAACATACACTCCTGATGTAGGGTATACCGGAACAGACAGTTTTACATACACCGTTCAAGACAATTTAGGAAACCTGTCTGAGCAAGGCAATGTCTTGGTCGTCATCAAATTTCCAACTATCTCCGTTGAAAACTGTACCACCGGGACAACAGATGGCTACAGAGATTTTTGTTTACGTAAACAGATTATGCTACCTGGTAATATGCTAACCATCGGTAATACACTTCTTGTAGCTCCTTATAACAATGGAGCTGATGAAAGCTCAAATGCTTCGGCAGACTGTTCGACATATACCAATGGAACCTATATCGATAATGCTACCGATACGAATGACCAGTATGTTCTCTGTCAATACCATGAGGGTGGAGGAATCTATCCTGCCACTTCAGCCACAATGACCTTTTCGGATGCAAATAATAGTGAGATCGAATGGGCCGGTCTTTATTGGCAAGCCTTAGTCGATGATGGGAATCTTAGCCAGGTCACGGGTATGTCACCAAAGATCAAGAATAATGGTTCTGCTTATGTTGATGTTGGCGGATTTGACAGTCTGGACTATCATGATTCAGGTTTTCCTGATACGACCAGTTATTCTGCTTTTAAAGACATAACGACTCTTGTGAAGAGTAATAATTGGAAAGATGGCAGCTTTACTGTTGCCAATATCCCAGTCAAAGAAGGAAAATATGAATCACTGGGCACCTTTGGTGCCTGGTCTCTTGTCATTATATACCGAAATATCAATGAGACCATTCGTAGTTTTTCTGTTTTTGATGGCTACCAAAAAGTTTCAAATACCATCGGAAACAACGACCTTAAAGTTGGTATTTCTGGTTTTTATACGCCAAAAGGTGGTGACATACATTCCAGTGTATCAGTCTTTGCCGG
>JBFESZ010000026.1:0-23331 GCA_041548245.1 Sulfurimonadaceae bacterium | reverse complement strand
GACCTGATGCCGATCATCTTGGTCATTATGTTCTTTCAGCTTGCAATTATTCAAAGCGTTCCTCTGCATTGGATCAGTACTGCCATCGGTCTTTTTATTGTTGCTATTGGTCTGGCTGTTTTTCTCTTAGGGCTTGAGGTGGGAATTTTCCCTGTAGGTGAAAAGCTAGCCAGTGATTTTGCACACAGAGGTTCTGTGTTCTGGATAGTGCTTTTTGCCTTTATGATCGGATTTGGTACAACAGTGGCTGAGCCTGCTTTAGTGGTGATCGCTGAAAAAGCAGCAGCCATCAGTTGCGGGCGTATTGATGCGACCATCTTGAGGATGGTCGTTGCTTTTTCTGTCGGTTTTGCTATAGTCTTAGGTGTCTGGAGGATCATCAAGGGGCATCCGATTCATTATTACATCATCGTTGGATACATTCTAGTGGTTGCCTCTACAGCCTTGTCTCCCAAAGAGATCGTCGGACTTGCCTTTGATCTTGGCGGGGTAACGACCTCTACTGTCACCGTTCCTCTTGTGGCGGCACTTGGTATTGGGCTGGCTTCGACAATAAAGGGGAGAAATCCTGTTCTGGACGGTTTTGGATTGATCGCTTTTGCCTCTTTGACTCCGATGATATTTGTACAGTTTTATGGGATCTTTGTTTATGAGTTTATCGAAGCTGCTGAGGTGGTAAAACCTTTAGTCCCGGTTGTAGCTGAAGCATGTGAAGCTTCGTTTACCTTAGATCTGAACCCGTTGGCACTTTTAAAAGGACTTTTCAGCGTCGTTATGGACGTTTTTCCGATTTTGGCAGTGATATTCTTTTTTCAGTATGTTGTACTGAAAAAGCCAATCGAGAATTTGAAATGCGTACTCATCGGTTTCGGGCTGGTGATTCTCGGACTTGATGCCTTTATTATCGGTCTGGAACTTGGCCTTTTCTCCCTAGGAGAGACGATGGCCTTTGAACTTACGAAAAATGACAGTACGATTATCATTTATGCTTTTTCCTTTGCTATCGGGTTCTCAACGACCATGGCTGAACCATCATTGACAGCCATTGCAAAAAAGGCCAAAGAGATCAGTGATGGGAAGATCAATGATTTCGTCTTGCGCCTGTTTGTCGCCTTTGGGGTAGCCATCGGGATTGCTTTGGGAGCCTACAGAATTGTCAATGGTGGTGAAATCGTATTTTACATCATGGCAGGATACCTGTTTGTCATTGCTCTGACTTTTATTGCACCCAAGTATATCATTCCGATCGCCTATGACAGTGGCGGGGTCACGACTTCTACGGTAACTGTCCCTTTGGTCGCAGCACTTGGACTTGGTTTAGCGACAAACATTCCCGGACGTGACCCCTTGATTGATGGTTTCGGTCTTATCGCATTTGCTTCACTTTTCCCTATGTTGACGGTAATGGCGTATGGTGTCATTACGGAAAGAATGGGAATTAAAGGCAGACATGAGCTTGAGACGATCCATATCAACGAACTGAAAAACGCACTTGAACTTGCTCAAGATATGGGGCTCTCTACGGTCAATATCTATGGAACGGACAAGAGACACACTTACGACCTTCCATTCTCTGCAGTGCACGTCATCGTACCTCAGGAGAGAGAGGAAGAGGCCATCCTTTCGGCCAGAGAAGCCGGTGCGAAAGGAGTGACTGTCATGCGAGCGCATGGGTTGGGCTTGGAGCAGATGGAGAATTTTTACAACAGGCTTCATGAGGGAGCGACAGATTCCAACCTGATGTTTATTACTCCGACAAAAAGGGTAGAAAGTATTATCAAAAGAATTATGGATGATCTTGATCTTATCGGAGAGGGTGCCGGTATTACCTATTCATATCCGATCTCAAACCTTAAAGGACTGACCTTGAACATGGCTGATCTTTAAGCCATACAAATACACTAAAAGAGGCTCTGACAAGAGTTTCTTCTTTCGCCAGATATAAATAATACTAAATTAACCTGTTTTTTGATAAAATAGCTAAATTTTATAAAAAGGTTTTGCTGCTTATGATGGATGTTGTAGAAATTCAGAAAATATTACCCCACAGATTCCCTCTTCTGTTAATCGATAGAGTTACAGATATTGTTGATAATGAAAAACTTCTAGGTTATAAAAATGTAAGTATCGGTGAGCAGGTTTTTGAAGGTCACTTTCCGGGTCATCCAATCTACCCTGGTGTAATGATCCTTGAAGGGATGGCTCAAGCCGGTGGTATTCTGGCATTCAAAAGTATGGAGATGACTGAAGAAGAAGCCGCTGAAAAAGTTGTTTATTTTATGAGTATTGACAAGGCTAAGTTCCGTAACCCTGTGCGCCCTGGTGATCGTTTGGAGTATGAGATCTCTGTAATCAAGCATAAAGGTGCTATTTGGGTTCTTCAAGGCAAGGCATATGTGGATGGAAACCTTGTCTCAGAAGCTGAACTAAAAGCTATGGTTGTAGATAAGTAAGGCAAGTGATGAGTGTAATTTCAGAACTCGCCATTATCGAAAAAGGTGCCGTTATCGGTGAAAATGTTTCCATTGCTCCGTATGCATTTGTCTCTTCTGAAGCAGTCATCGGAGATGGGACGACGATTGCCCAAGGTGCTTGTATTTACGGAAAAACGACCGTTGGAAAAAATAATAGAATCTTTTCTCATGCTGTGATAGGATCAATTCCCCAAGACCTAAAATATAATGGTGAAGAGGTAGAGCTAATCATCGGTGATAATAATACGATTCGTGAGTTTACCTTGTTTAACCCGGGTACAGAAGGGGGTGGATCAAAGACGATTATTGGATCGAACAACCTTTTTATGGGATATGTACACGTCGGCCATGATTGTATTATCGGTTCAAACTGTATTTTTGCCAATGCCGCAACGATTGCCGGGCATGTAGAAATTGGAAACTATGTAGTTGTCGGTGGTATGACCCCGATACATCAGTTTGTCAAGATAGGTGATTATGCGATGGTAGCGGGTGCTTCTGCACTTTCTCAGGATGTACCGCCTTTTTGTATGGCAGAGGGAAATCGTGCCGGTATTCGAGGTCTGAATTTAACCGGGTTAAGACGTAATCTGGAAAGAGATGAGATCAATCAATTGAAATCGGCTTACAGAGAACTGTTTGAAAAAGGGCGTCCGCTTAAAGAAGCCGCCCAGGAACTGTTTGATAAAACACAAAGCGAACATGTAAAAGCTTTGTGTGATTTTGCTATTAATACGAAGCGCGGTATTGCATACGAAAGGAAGAATAATGATTCATAGAAACTGTAGCTTTTGTGAAGCGATGGAAACAGAAGAGAACCCTCTTATTGCAGGTAACGGTGTCTATATCTGTAAGAACTGTGTGATATCGGCCTATCGTATCATGTTCGGTGATGATATGAGTGAAGAGGAGAGTGCGGCACAGCCACAAATGGTGGGTGAATTGATGACACCTAAAGAGCTGAACGCTTTCTTGGGCGAATATGTCATCGGTCAAGAAAATGCACGTAAGCTTCTCTCTGTAGCGGTATACAATCATTACAAACGTATCTTCAAGCAGCATGAAGTCGAAGAGGATGAGACTGAAATTGCAAAATCAAACATCTTGCTCATAGGTCCAACGGGTTCAGGCAAGACACTGATGGCTCAGACAATTGCACGTGTATTGAACGTGCCTTTGGCGATTGCCGATGCTACCAGTCTTACAGAAGCAGGGTATGTGGGTGAAGATGTCGAGAATATCTTAACGCGACTGCTTCAAGCCGCTGATGGAGATGTGGAACGAGCGCAGCAGGGAATCGTCTTTATCGACGAGATCGACAAGATTTCACGTATGAGCGAGAACCGTTCGATTACCCGTGATGTATCGGGAGAAGGGGTACAACAGGCTCTTCTTAAGATCATTGAAGGCGCGCAGGTCAATATTCCACCAAAAGGTGGTCGTAAACACCCTAATCAAGAGTTTATATCGATTGACACTTCAGGGATTCTGTTCATCTGTGGTGGTGCCTTTGATGGGATGAAAGATATTCTCAAACGAAAGGGTGGAGAAAACGTTCTCGGTTTTGGTCATGAGAAAAAGTCGAAGGATGAGCAGGAACCGACCTTTGATATGGTCGAACCTGATGACTTGGTGCAATACGGATTGATTCCTGAGTTGATCGGCCGTTTACCAATTATTGCTACACTTAGCGAGATTGAAGAAGAGGCAATGGTCAAAATATTGACAGAGCCGAAGAACTCTCTGGTACGCCAATACAAAAAGCTTTTCGCTATAGACGATGTTGAGCTGAATTTTGAAGATGAAGCATTAAAGGCCATAGCGAAAAAAGCGATAGAGCGTAAAACGGGTGCACGCGGGCTTCGTTCAATTTTAGAAGAGATGATGATCGATGTGATGTATGAACTACCGGAATACTCAGGATACGAGGTCATTGTCACAAAAGAGATGGTACAAGAGGGTGAGAAACCCGTATACGTCAAAAAAAGTAAGAAAAAAATAGCATAATTCAGGACTATATATGATTTTTAACAAGTTTATTGGACTTTTTTCAAGTGACCTTTCAATCGACTTAGGGACAGCGAATACACTGGTTATTGCCAAAGGTCAAGGTATCATCATCAATGAGCCTTCTGTGGTTGCAGTTAAGACAGAACGCTTTGGTCAGCAAAAAGTGCTGGCAGTAGGCCGTGAAGCCAAAGACATGGTCGGTAAGACGCCGGGTAATATCAAGGCGATTCGTCCTATGAAGGATGGGGTTATCGCTGATTTTGATATGACCGAGAAGATGATCCGAAAGTTCATCCAAAAAGCGCATGGGCGCTCAGCATTGATCAGTCCTCGTATCATCATCTGTGTCCCATACGGTCTGACACAGGTAGAACGTAAAGCTGTACGTGAATCGGCTCTTTCTGCAGGTGCACGTGAAGTTTTTCTGATAGAAGAGCCCATGGCAGCTGCTATTGGTGCCGGTATCGATATTCGTGAACCGCAAGGAAACCTTGTTGTGGATATTGGTGGCGGTACGACAGAGATCGGTGTAGTTTCTCTTGGTGGTCTTGTACTGTCCAAGTCAATTCGTGTTGCGGGTGACAAAATCGATCAAGCGATTATTGACTTTGTAAAGCGAAAATATAATCTTCTCATTGGTGAACGTTCGGCTGAAGAGATCAAGATCGCTATTGGTACAGCAATGCCGCTAGACGAAGAACTGACGATGATTGTTAATGGCCGTGACCAGGTAGAGGGGCTTCTAAGTTCAATCGAACTGACAAGTGAAGATGCCCGTGAAGCGATGCGTGATCCATTGAAAGAGATAGGAGAAGCTTTACGCGATGTACTTGAGATTATGCCGCCTGACCTAGCAGGTGATATCGTTAATCACGGCATTATCTTAACCGGTGGAGGTGCCTTGATCCGTCAGCTGGACAAATATCTCTCCGAATTGATCAAGATCCCAGTTTATGTGGCTGATGAACCTCTGCTAGCTGTAGCCAAAGGGACAGGCCGTGCACTTGAGGAGATAGACCTACTACAGGAACTCTTCGAGCATGAATAGAGAGCTGATTGGCTTTCTGTTTATAGGATTTGCCATTTTAATCGGCGTTTTAAAGTTTACCAACTGGATTCAAGATCCTTTTATCGGGGCATTAAACAGTGTTAAAGCCTTTTATCATGAGAGTATTGAGAGTATCAATGCTTCGATTGATGAACATTTTGATCAACAAGCCACTATCCAAAGACTCCAAAAAGAAAACAAAATATATCAAGAAAATAGTCTGCTTGCACAAGAGTTTGCCAGTGAACTTAACCTTATGTTTGAAGAACATCAATCTTCCTTAGAGATTTCACCTAAAGTACAGCTTGTCAAGACCCTTTCCTATGCAAAGTTTGGCGATATCAATCGTGTATGGATTGATATGAAGGATTATAATACTTCCAAGGTGTATGGATTAGTGAGTAAAGGAGTCAGTGCAGGAATCGTAACCTTTCAACATGGTCAGCCCATGGCACTTTTAAACTCGGATTATAAATGCTCCTATGCGGTGTATATTGGGAAAAAAAGAGCACCTGGCATTGTACATGGAAAAAACACTGAAGAGATGCTTGTCGAGTTTATTCCTAACTGGATTCAGATCGAGATCGGAGACGAGGTCTATACAAGCGGTCTTGATAATCTGTTCCTTACGGGTTTAAAAGTCGGTCAGGTCACAGAGGTTACTAAATCACAAGGCTTTCAAAATGCCAGGATCAAACCCTATTTTGATGTGACACAACCGGGGTATTTCCAAGTGATAATGAACAGGTACTGATGTCTTTAGAGTCGCAAGAAAAGCTGAACGTTCTTTTAGAAAAGATCAAAGATATTCAACAAGAGAATATCGCTTTAAAAGCAGAGATCCTCACACTCAAAGCGACGGGTAAAAATATGCAGACAATACACAAAAAAGAGAAAAGAGATCAAAAAAAAGAGACAAGGCCTTCCCTTTTTTGATCTTACGGTAACACATACCTCACCCTTCTAGAAGGCACTTTGATTTTAAACGTTGCAAAAGCTTGTTTTCACACTAAAACTCATCCATTTTTAAGTGCTTAATGGATATAATCTACAAATTTTTTATCTAACATATAATCTACACGTATAAAAGGGTCATAATGCCAAAAAGAGACGATATAAAAACCATTTTACTGATCGGTTCAGGTCCGATTGTTATTGGACAAGCCTGTGAGTTTGACTACTCAGGAACACAAGCAGTCAAAACGCTTAAAGAGCTTGGATATCGTGTTGTACTTATTAACTCTAACCCTGCAACGATTATGACCGACCCAGAATTTGCAGACAGAACATATATTGAACCTATTACACCTGAGATTATTGCTGAGATCATCAAAAAAGAGAATGTTGATGCAATCTTACCGACAATGGGTGGACAAACAGCACTGAACACAGCGATGAAGATGTATGAGAGAGGGATGCTTGAAGGCATCGAATTTCTAGGGGCAAATCCTGAAGCAATAAGAAAGGGTGAAGATCGCCAGGCCTTTAAAGAGGCTATGATCAAGATCGGTATGGACCTACCTCATTCACGTTATGCTTACAATATGGATGAAGCCCTTGCAGCAGCTGAGGAGATAGGCTTTCCTATCATCATTCGTGCTTCATTCACACTTGCCGGTGGTGGTTCAGGTGTGGCTTACAATATTGATGAATATAAGGTACTTGCACAGCGCGGTCTGGATGAAAGTCCGATCAGTGAAATTCTTGTAGAAGAGTCACTTTTAGGCTGGAAGGAGTATGAGATGGAGGTTATCCGTGATAAGGCGGATAACTGTATCATCATCTGTTCAATCGAAAACTTTGATCCTATGGGTGTTCATACGGGTGACTCGATTACTGTTGCTCCGGCATTGACACTGACAGACAAAGAGTATCAGCGTATGCGTGACGCCTCATTTGATATCTTGCGTGAGATTGGTGTCGATACGGGTGGATCAAATGTCCAGTTCTCGGTTGATCCAAAAACAGGACGTATGATCGTTATCGAGATGAACCCTCGTGTTTCTCGTTCATCTGCATTGGCATCCAAGGCGACAGGTTACCCTATCGCAAAGATCGCGACGCTGTTGGCTGTAGGTTATACATTGGATGAGCTGAAAAATGATATTACGGGAACGCCTGCTTCGTTTGAGCCGGTCATCGATTATGTCGTGACAAAGGTTCCTCGTTTTACATTCGAGAAGTTCCCGGAAGCAGACTCGACCCTCTCTACAGGCATGAAATCTGTCGGTGAAGCGATGGCAATCGGTCGTACTTTTAAAGAATCTTTTCAAAAGGCTCTATGCTCTTTGGAAGAAGGGTATAGCGGTTTTGAGTGTATGGAAGGGGATATCGAGTTCATTAAGCATGAGATCCGACGTCCGAATGCAAAACGTATGTTGTATGTTGCCGAAGGTTTCCGCCGTGGCTTGACGCATGAAGAGATCTTCGAACTTTGTAAAATTGACCCTTGGTTCCTTTACCAGCTTGAAGAGATCGTTGCTATGGAGAAAACGCTTGATATCGATATCTTGAATGATGCAGAACGTTTTAGAAAAGCAAAAACAGACGGCTTCTCTGATAAGATGATAGCAAAACAGATTAATAGAAATTCGAATACAGACCAAAGTGAGAACGACGTCTACAATGCACGTAAACGTTTGGGTATTCATCTGGAATATAATGAAGTCGATACCTGTGCCGCCGAATTTGAAGCCTTGACACCATATCTATACTCGACAACCAATATCACAAAACTTCCAAGTGTCACTAACCGTGTGGACGAGACCAAAAAGAAAGTTATGATCCTTGGTGGCGGGCCTAACCGTATCGGTCAGGGTATCGAGTTTGATTACTGTTGTGTCCATGCAGCCTTTGCTCTTCAAGAGATGGGTATTGAGACGATTATGTATAACTGTAACCCTGAGACGGTCTCTACCGACTATGACACTTCGGATGTCCTTTACTTTGAACCGATCGATTTCGAACATGTACGTGAAGTCATTGAACATGAACAACCAGATGGCATCATCGTACATTTTGGCGGACAGACCCCGCTCAAACTGGCGAATCCTTTAACGGCTATCGGTGCCAAGATCTCTGGAACACCGGCTAAGGTTATTGACCTGGCCGAAGACAGAGAAAAGTTCTCTGATTTTGTTAATTCGCATGGACTTAAACAGCCTTCTAACGGTCTAGCAACGACAAAAGAACAAGCCGTCTCTATTGCTGAAAGATTGACGTACCCTGTGCTGGTCCGTCCTTCATTTGTCCTTGGCGGGCGTGCGATGCGCATCGTTTATAACTCTGATGAACTTAGAACCTATATGGATGAAGCGGTCTCGGTCTCCAATGATGCACCTGTCCTTGTCGACAAATTCTTGGATCAGGCTGTTGAACTTGATGTTGATGCGATTTGTGACGGAGAAGACGTATACATCGGCTCTGTTATGCAGCATATCGAAGAGGCGGGTATACACTCCGGTGACTCGGCATGTTCCTTGCCACCTGTTAATTTGTCAGACGAGTTGAAGGTACAGGTTGAAGAACAGACGAAGACGATCGCATTGGGTCTGGGCGTTAGAGGTCTGTTAAACATCCAGTATGCTATCTATCAAAATGAGGTCTATCTGATTGAAGTGAATCCGCGGGCATCACGTACTGTTCCATTTGTCTCCAAAGCGACAGGTATGCCGCTTGCAAAAGTTGCAACCCGTGTGATGATGGGTGATTCCTTACGTAACGCTCTTGAGTTTTATGACAACTATAATATCGTCATGGAAGAGAACGGTCTGCTTAAACCGCGTCTGAAAAACCATATCGCTCTTAAAGAGGCTGTATTCCCATTCAACAAACTTTATGGAGCCGACCTTGTATTGAGTCCGGAGATGAAATCCACAGGTGAGGTTATGGGTGTTTCGAAAAACTTTGGAATCTCATTCGCAAAATCACAGATGGCTGCAGGTAATATCATCCCGACAGAGGGAACATGTTTCCTTTCTTTCATTGACATGGATAAAAAACATGCACCAGAGATAGCCAAAGGTCTGAGTGAACATGGTATCAGACTAGTAGCTACCAAGGGGACTGCTGAAGTCATTAATGCTGCAGGTATACAATGTGAGACAGTACTTAAAATCTCTGAAGGGCGTCCAAACATCGAAGATGTGATGAAAAATGGTGATATCACGATGGCGATCAATACATCTGATAACAAAACGGCCAAAGACGATGCGGTCAAGATACGTCAGATCGTTTTACGAATGAGTATCCCATACTTTACGACACTTTCTGCTGCACGCGCTGCTATTGATGCACTTGGTCAGATGAAGAACGAGAATTGGAATGAGCCAGTTCCTTTACAAGACTATCTTGCAGAATAAGCTTTGGCTTGTTCAGACCGATACAACAGTCGGTTTCCTGTCTCAAGACGGTGTGCGTCTCGCCCACCTCAAAGAACGTCCCGTCGACAAGCCTTTTGTCCGCGTGGCGGCTTCATTCAAAGTTCTCAAAACCATATCACGTATCCCAAAGGCACATGCAACGAGGGTAAGACGTTCTAAAAAGACGACATTTGTTTATCCTAACAATCAAGCTGTAAGAGTTGTGAAAGAGCCACGTCATGCCAAGTTTGTCAAGCCTTATAAGTGGTTCTACTCAACTTCTGCGAACGAACGCTCTTTAGCATATGATCAAAGATTCGCTTTTGCAAACAGTGATATAATCGTTGAAGATGGCAAGGGACTTTATGAAGGGCAGGCTTCTACAATTTATCGTCTTTGTCACTCAAAAATTAAAAGGTTGAGATAATGGGTTATAAACTTGGTTCTGCATTGTTGGCAGGGATGTTCTTTACTTTTTTCCTGGATTTCTTTTTTATACTGGGAATTTTTTTAAACTATATAAAGGCCCAGAATATAGATGTCTATTATAATGTGCTGTTTGCAGATCACCAAAGTTATATACTCTACTCTTTAGGTGTCATATGTTTTGGCTATCTGTTCGTGTTTTTCAAAGACACAAAGATAGCAGCAATTATTTTTACCCTCTGTTTGATTATCGTCAATCTGACACAGATACCGTCGATTGGAAAAGAAGTCGGCAGTATGCTTTTGGCTGAGAAAGAGAAGGTTATAAGATCCGGAGCGCATATCTACATTGGTACGATCATATATACAGGTAGAGATACGGTTTGGTTTTATGATGATGAACTAGAAAAAATAATTACATTTGAGAAGGAAAAGATCAGTGAGCAAATTTAAAACAACTGTTTCGGCGATAGGCCTTGGCAGTATGAGTGTCGTAGTCATGAGTGCATTAAGCGGATGTGTACAGGAACAGCAGGAGCCTAAGAACCGTTTTTTAATTATTGAACAAAATGCAATGGGAAAATATAATGTTATCGAGGAGGTACCGACAGATGGACCATCTCGTGCCATCATCCGTGAGAAAGACGAGAATGGTAATACCATTGAAAGATTGATGAGTGAAGATGAAATGCGTGCCTTAGCTGAACAAGAGTATAAAAAGGTCCAAGAAGGAACATCTGAAACGACTCAAGCCCATGGTTCAGAAGGGATGGGATTGGCAGGTACGATTTTGGCCGTCGCGGCAGGTTCTCTTATGGGAAATATGATCGCTAATCAGCTGATGGGGAATAAGAACTTTTCTCAAAATGCCAACAGTGTTAATAAATCGGCGTATCATGCACAAAAGCGTTCAGCGGCTGGCAGTTCGAAAAAAAGCTTTTTCTCTAAAAAATCCACATCAAGTGGAACAACATCAAGCATCGGTAGTAAAACTTCAGGATGGGGTGGATGATAACGCCATTAAAAGTTAAACCCATTGATAACAGTACCTTGGATGAAATAGGCTTCTCCTGGCATACGGATACAGATGGAACGCAATATGTCGCTGATGAGCTTGTTCAGATCAATACAGATGAAGCGGAGGCCTATTATACTGCGGTCAATGAACTCTATGACATGTATGTCGAAGCGGCTGAATATGTCATACAGCATGATCTCTTTTTTGAACTGGGGATTCCATTTAACCTTGTTGAAACAATTAAAAAATCATGGGAAAATGATGTACATTGGCACCTTTATGGGCGTTTTGATCTTGCCGGAGGGATTGATGGAAAACCGATCAAACTCATAGAATTCAATGCTGACACGCCGACAGGACTCTTCGAAACGGCTATTGTCCAGTGGGCTATGTTGAAAGCCAATGGACTGGACGAGGCGAAGCAGTTCAATACAGTCTATGAGTCTATATCTGAAAACTTTAAACGTCTAATTACACTCTTTGATGACACGTCAAGATTTGAAGAACTGTACGAGGGTTGGCGTATCCTGTTCTCGTCTATAGAAGGCAATGATGAAGAAGAAGTTACGACTAGACTTCTCAAGCGTATGGCTGAAGACGCCGGATTTCTAACAGGTTTTACCTTTTTACATGAAGTGCTTTTTGACAATGAGAGTATATGTGATAAAGAGAATCAGGAGTATGAATATTGGTTTAAGCTCTTTCCATGGGAAGATATTGCGATTGAAGAAGGTGAGCTGGCATTGACACTACAAAACATCTTACAATCGCAATCAGCCATCATACTTAATCCGGCCTATACCCTTCTATTCCAGTCCAAGGGGATGTTGAAGATATTGTATGACCTCTTCCCGGATTCACCTTATCTTCTGGAGACTGCATATGAGCCTCTTAAAGCTAAAGCCTATGTAGAGAAGAAGGTTTTCGGTCGTGAAGGTGCGAATACGAAATTTGTTAATGCCGATGGCTCTATCGCAGCACAGACAGATGGTGAGTATGCACATTACAAATCAGTCTATCAAGCGGCTGTCGAATTTCCTCAAGACGCGGCTGGAAACCATTATCAGGCAGGTGTTTTCTTCGCTTATGAGGCTTGTGGTCTGGGGTTTAGGCGAGGCGGAAAGATCTTGGACAACATGAGTAAGTTTGTTGGACATATGATTGTATAGACAATGCAAGTAAAATGGGTGGAGCCTCTATCTGGCTTCACTCTGCTTCAAGCATCTTCTTATAGGTCTGTTTCACTTTTTCCAGTTGGTTGCGATTAGGGACTTTTCGTGAAGCGATGTAACCAATGATCTCACCATTTTCATCAAGTTTTGGGATGATATTGACAATAACCCAGTAATACTTTCCATCTTTTCGAAGGTTCTTTACGTATCCTTCCCAGGTGGTACCGCTTTTGATCGTACTCCACATCTCTTCAAATGCGGCCTTTGGCATATCCGGATGACGCAAGAGATTATGCGGTTGTCCGACAGCTTCTTCTTTGCTGTAGCCAGTCATCTCAATGAACTTTCTATTGACGAAGGTGATAATGCCTTTTGTATCTGTTTCAGATATAAGGCTTCTTCCATCAAATAAGACTTCTTGGTCAATAGGTACAGGTCGTGTCATGGATTTTCCTTAAACTTTTTTTATATTATTTATCTCATATTCTATCCAAGAAATATAAAAAAAATATAAGTTAGACAATTGGGTTTAAAGAAGCTTTTTAGCTAGAGTGGTATAATACGCGCATTACTAATAGAAAATGTTTTACAATGGTGGTCTATGCTTGCTGATGATGTCAATGCTCTTTTAAACGATAAGAAGTTACTTTTAACTGAGGTCTATTTTAAATTACAGGAGCATTTTGAACAAAAGTATGGGAGCAATACTGTTGTTTTCATGGAGATCGGGACCTTTGTTGAGGTCTATGAGGTCAATAATGATGAGCTCCAAATCGGCAAGGCCAAAGAGATGGCTGAGCTGCTTAATATTCAGCTGACCAAGAAAAACAAGACCATTGCAGAAAACTCTGTTAAGAATCCGCTACTAGCAGGGGTGCCTACCATCTCGTTTGAGCGTTATCTCAACCGTCTTATCCAAGAAAAAAAATATACTATCATCTATATCAGACAACGTGGTGAACCGCCGAAGGTCTCCCGTTATGTCGCACAGATTATCTCACCGGGCACGAATTTTGACTATACGACTGATAATGAGGATAACTACATAGTTTCACTTTTGGTGGACAAGCATAAGGATATCTACTCCATCGGCTATTCGGCTATAGACGTGACAACGGGAAAGACCTTTTTGTATGAAGCTCACGGTACAAGCGAAGATCAGAACTATGCCCTTGATGAGATATTCAACCTTTTAAATGTCTATAAAACATCAGAGGTCGTCCTGAGCTTTTTAGAAGGTGTAGATGATCAAAAACAGGTCCTGCGTTACCTTGAAATTGATGAACATTATACTTACAGTGTAAACAATCATCGTCCAAAGATCGAATATCAAAATGAACTTTTCAAACGGGTGTATCAGATTCAATCACTACTTTCTCCTATAGAGCATTTGGATCTTGAACGTACACCGATGATCTCTGAGTCTTTAGCTGTGCTGGTACATTTTGTCATTGAACATGATTATCATATTATTCAAAAACTTTCACGGCCGCAATTGATAGACAATCGCCGTTATATGTATCTTGGAAACTCTGCTTTTGAACAGCTTGGTGTAATATCCAAGGACAAAGACGAGATGACACTGTTGCGTTTGATCGATAAGTCGGTGACAGCTATTGGAAAACGTCTGCTTAAAGAGCGTCTGCTTAATCCAATTATGGAAGAAGAAGAGCTGAGTAGACGTTATAACTTGGCAGAAAAGGTGATGTCGCATACCAAATTACTTGAAGAGAGCCTACGCAATATCTATGACCTTGAACGTCTTTCCCGCCGAACCAACCTGGGAAGACTTCACCCTTTTGAGATGAACTTTATTTATGATTCACTTTTGGGGATTCAGGAGCTTATGGCTTATGTCAAAAAGCACAAACTTTCAAAAACGCCTTTTTCTGAAAATGAGGTCTCGGCTTTTATCAAAGAGATAGAAAAGACCTATAATCTTGAGGTGACGCGTAAATATACCATACAGACAGTAGAAGAGAACTTCTTTATGCGGGGTATTGATCCACATATTGACGAGTTAAGTGATGAGAACTCCAAGATGTTTCAGACGATCTATATCATCATGGATACGATCGAAGAGATGCTCAGTAATGTCACCAACAAGGGTGAGAACCGTCTGGTCAGTCTGGGTCAGCTGGATAAAGAGGGCTACTTTATCAACCTTTCCAAAAACCGTTTCGCGATGATTGAAACAGAGTTTTTTGGAACAGGTGTCGATATTGAAGGCGAATATTTTTCTTTTAAAGAGTTCAGTGTAAAAAAATTGACGAACAATGTGAAGATTACCTCAGATTTGATTGATTCACTTTCCGATAAGATCATGCGTAACCGCTCAAAGATCGTAGCGCTGGCCAAAGAGAAGTTTGTGGAGAAACAGCATCAGTTAGAACGCAGATATACACTTCTGTTTGAGAGAATGATCCATTATGTCGCCGATATTGATGTGGCTGTCTCTACCGCTAAGACGGCAGAGCTATACAATTATGCCAGACCGATGGTAGTAAAGACAGATGAGGATGAAAATTTTTTACAGATCCTGGAGTTGAGACATCCGCTGATTGAAGTGCAGGAGCATCAGGGTATCTATGTCCCTAATGATATTGTCATGGGTAACAGGGAGTACATGGATCTTCCTTATCCCGATACGATTATGCTGGACTCTATGGTGCATGACGGTCATCAGATACATGGTGTTTTACTCTACGGGATCAATTCAAGCGGAAAGTCCTCGTTGATGAAGAGTATAGGGCTTGCTGTGTTGATGGCACAGGCCGGTTTCTTTGTCCCGGCTTCGGCTATGAAATTCTCACTCTTTGAGTCCATCTTTACACGTATCGTCTCCAAAGACAACCTGGCCAAGGGACTTTCAACTTTCGCCGTGGAGATGTTGGAGATGAAGAACATCTTTAATCGTGCAGGTACGAAAAGCCTTGTATTGGGTGATGAGATCTCGCATGGCACTGAAACACTCTCCGGTGTCGCTATCGTCGCGTCAGCGATTATGAAACTGGCTAAACTACGCTCGGTATTTCTGTTCGCCACCCATCTTCATCAGCTTTCGACAATGGAAGAGGTGGTAAAACTTAAGAATGTCGTTAATCTGCATTTGGAAGTTGCTTATGATGAAGCCTTGGATAAACTTCTGTACAACAGAACACTCCAAAGTGGAAGTGGAAGCAGTATTTATGGTCTGGAGTTCGCCAAGTCTTTACATATGGATCAGGAGTTTCTTGACGCAGCAAACAGTATCAGAAAACGCTTGGCCAATGACTATGATGAGCTTGAACTTTTGGTCAAGAAGAAAAAAAGAAGCAAGTACAATAAAGACCTGTATGTGACTAAGTGTGTCATCTGTGGAAACATTGCTGAAGATGTGCACCATATCTCACATCAGTCCATGGCAAATCGGGCAGGTTTTATCGGTCATTTCCATCAAGACCATAAGCATAATCTTATTCCCTTATGTCGGGACCATCACAATGATATCCACAGTGGAAAGATATTGGTCAGAGGATTCAGGATGACTTCTACAGGTCTAGAGTTAGATTATGAAGAGCAACTCTCAGCTAGAAAATAAATAAAAAGGATATAAGATGCATAAATTATTCATGATATCAGTGACATCACTCATATTATTAACAGGATGTACCCAAGAGAGCCAAAACAAATTTGGCCGGGCTATTCAGAACTATACGGGAACGAATGGTGTTCTTGATGTGTATGCCGGTGAGAAACTTGTCAAGCGCTTTATTAAAGTAGACAAATTGACAACAGGAGCTGACGCAAGCGACAATCAGCCTCGTGCCTATCGTTATGGCTATGGTGTGATGGATGAGAACTTTAATCTTAAAGTCGATGAGGGTGAGAAAAAGGTCTATTTTGAGATCAGTGATTATTCTACATCGTATGTATTTTATGAAAATGCGAAGAAGTAGGCAGAAGACGTGGATGTTATAGAACTTTTTAAAAGTATGATCGAGCGTAAAAGTGAGACACCTGAGGATGGTGGAGCACTTGCATGGATAAGTGAATACCTTGAGGGTTATACCTCTGTCGTGATTAATGTAGAAGAGGTGAAAAACCTCTTTATCTATAAAAAGTTTGGGGAAGGTAAGCATCTGTGCTTTGCCGGCCATGTTGACGTGGTTCCAGCTGGCGAAGGGTGGGAAAGCAACCCTTATGAAGCAGTAGAGAAGGATGGATATATCTACGGGCGCGGTGCACAAGATATGAAGTCCGGATTGTCAGCTTTTATCCAAGCAGTTCATGATACGATAGTATTTGATGGAACACTTTCGCTTTTGCTTACATCGGATGAAGAGGGGCCCGCTAAGAATGGTACAGTCAAGGTATTGGAGGCCCTTAAGGAGCAAAACCTGATGCCTGATGCTTGTATTGTTGCTGAACCTACCTGTGAACAGGTCTTTGGTGATGCGATGAAGGTTGGACGTCGAGGTTCCATTAATGGCGTGATAGAGATAATTGGTAAGCAGGGGCATGCTGCTTATCCTGAAAAGGCTATCAATCCCATTCATCAGATTGCTCAGGTTCTACAGCAGGTGGCAGGTATAAATCTGGATGAGGGAGATGAATATTTTTCTCCTTCAAAGTTTGTCGTGACGGATATCAGAGCAGGTATGGAAGTGACCAATGTCTCACCGGGTAAACTCAAGATGATGTTTAATGTACGTAATTCGACAAAGACGACCCAAAAAGAGATAGAAGAGTTTGTTCAGGAGCACTTTAAGTCAATGAATTATTCGCTGAAGCTTGATCAGTCAGCCTATCCGTTTGTGACTGATTCGAATACGCATATTGTGCGAACCCTTGACAGTGCTATCGAAAAGGTAACAGGTGTAAAGCCTAAACACTCTACGGCAGGGGGAACATCAGATGCCAGGTTTATTTCTCCGTGCGGTGTTGATGTAGTTGAGTTTGGTGTCAAAAACGATACGATTCATGCTCCAAATGAACGGACTTCAAAAGAAGAAGTACAGAAATTGTATGAAGTCTTTAGAGAGTTGATCGATACATTTTAAAGCTGAAGACTTTCACACACCGTTTGTATAAATGCTAAGATCTCGTATCCATTGGTATAAGAGATGTTAGTATGCTTATGATAGAATATGCACTAGATTAAAAAAGAAGTTTAACTATGCGAAAAATATTTATATCATTATGTTTGAGTTTCTTTTCACTGTATGGGGCTGAACTTAATTGGGCAAAGAGCTATGAAGAAGCCATGCAAAAGGCTTTTCAGCAGAATAAGAATGTGATGCTCCTGGTGACAACGAAGCGATGTCGTTGGTGCCGTAAGCTTGAATCGACAACCTTGCAAGATGAAGGTGTTATCAATCGTCTTGAAAAGGATTATATCTCAGTGCATGTTACTCGAGGTAAGGATGATTATCCCAGCCATTTAAAAGCGAGTGGGGTGCCTACGACCTTCTTTCTTGATGTCAATGGCCAGCCTATTATTAAAAAAGTGGTTGGCTATTGGAATGTAGAGGATTATCTTTCGTTTTTAGACGATGTGGATTATAAGCTAGGACGTAAAAGTTATTAAAACGGAAACTTGAAATAGAGAGTGAACAAATATCACTTTTTTTGAGTAAAATAACAAAAACATTGGAGAGAGTAAATGAGTAAAATGGAGTTTATCGCAACAGAGAATGCACCGGCCGCTATCGGTCCCTACTCCCAAGCGGTGAAAGTTAATGGTATGGTATATACCTCAGGTCAGATTGCTTTGCGTCCGGACGGAAGTATGGTCGAGGATGATGTTGTACTTCAGACCAAACAGGTGTTTGCCAATCTCAAAGCAGTACTTGAAGAAGCAGGAACTTCATTGGACAAGGTAGTCAAAGTGATGGCTTTTGTTGCCGATATCAATGATTTCGCTACTGTCAACGAGATTTATGCAGAAGCCTTTGGTGAGCATAAACCGGCGCGTTCTCTTGTCGCGGCCAAGACATTGCCGAAAAATGCCTTGGTTGAGATAGAAGTGATTGCGCTTTGTCCAGATCACTACTCTTATTAGGATGAGTATTCCGGTAAAACCGCTTTTCTACCTGCTTAGTGTATATCTGACATTGTGTACGCTACAGGCAGATGAGTTTTACCGAGACAATACGAAAGAGGTTGTCATCGATCAGCAGCGCCATCTTATGTGGCAAGACAACAGTGTGAGCATCGATAAGAGTCTGAAAGAGGCAAAAGCATATTGTGACGATTTGGATTTGGCAGGATATAGGGACTGGTATCTACCGAGTGTTGATGAGTTAAAGAGCATCATCAAAGCGGAAAACTACCCACGGTGTATTGATAATGCCTTTGAAAATGTAAATGCTGACTACTACTGGTCATCAACAGAGTATTCTAAAGAATATGGATGGATCGTTTTATTCATTTATGAGGACGTATCGTATTATCATAAAAGTGATACAAATTATGTACGTTGTGTAAGACGAATCAAGTAGTATGATCCATGCGGATGGATAAAGTAAGTTTAAAGAAAACTTCAGTATAATTCGCGAACTTTAACTCAGGGCATCACGAGTGTCTTGTCAAAGACTAAAAGAGTTTTTTAGAACTCTTGGTGTCGGAGAGGGTGAAACTCCTTCTCTTTACTTGCGCAGGCTTGATTATCACCAATGTTGAACTTTCTTAATTGCCTTGAGGCTATTATAGAGTTTTGTGATGATGGGTTTAGTGCAGGCACTAAGCGTTTTTAGAGGACTCTTAATTAAAACAAGGAAATTTAATGTACGCAATTATCAAAAATGGTGGTAAACAGTACAAGGTTCAAGAGGGTGATATCCTTTTACTAGACAAAATGTCTTTAGAGCCAAAAGCAGCAGTTGAAATCAAAGAAGTTTTGGCTGTAAACAATGGTGAACTTAAATTTGGTACTCCATATGTTGACGGTGCTGTTGTGACTGCTGAAGTGATCAACGAAGGTCGTGATAAAAAAGTTATCACATTCAAAAAACGTCGTCGTAAAGACTCTAAAGTCAAACGCGGTTTCCGTCGTGACTTTACTCGTGTACGTATCACGAAAATCGCTGCTTAATAAGCAGTTTTAACAAAACTAAAAGGACACTAAGATGGCACATAAGAAAGGTCAGGGTAGTACACAGAATAATAGAGATTCTGCTGGACGTCGTTTAGGCGTTAAAAAATATGGCGGTGAGACTGTACGTGCGGGTAACATCATTATTCGTCAACGTGGAACTAAAATCCACCCAGGTAAAAACATCGGAATGGGTAAAGATCACACTCTATTCGCTCTTGTAGACGGTGTAGTTGCTTTTGAGCGTTATGACAAAAAACGTAAACAAGTTTCAATTATCCCTGCATAATTAATTGCTCGTGGGTGTGAGAACCTTTTTCAGATGAATGTTTCTGAAGGTTTCTTGCCTCGGCGAGTATCTCTTCTATTCAAATATAACCTCAATAAAATCAGAATTTCAACATTTAATAGTATACTTTCATATTAAATTTGTATACTCTTGAGTTTTGAAGAATTTTGTATAACATATCCCTATTTTAAGAAGGAATGACGATGTTTATAGATCGTGTAGAAATCACTGTGTCATCAGGAAAAGGCGGACAAGGTTGTGTCGCTTTCCGCCGCGAAAAATTTGTCACGCAAGGTGGCCCTGAAGGGGGTGACGGTGGTAAAGGCGGTGACCTGGCTTTTAGATGTGACAACAATACTCATACACTATCTCATTTTCGTGGACGTCATCATGCCAAAGCGGATAATGGACAACAAGGCGGTGCAAGCCGTTGTACGGGAAAGTCTGGTAAAACACATTATGTTATCGTACCTCCGGGAACACAGGTTATTGACAAAGAGACAGGAGAAGTCGTTTGTGATCTGACCAAGCATGGCGAAGAGTTTGTTTACCTCAGAGGGGGTAAAGGTGGTCTTGGTAACTACCATTTTAAGTCTTCTACGAATCAGACTCCTACTTATGCGCAACCAGGTCTTCCAGGTGTGACGAAAGAGGTGATATTAGACCTTAAATTGATGGCTGATGTTGGTCTGGTCGGTTTTCCCAATGTGGGAAAATCGACACTTATCTCTACGGTATCAAACGCTCGCCCTGAGATAGCAAACTATGAGTTTACAACACTTACACCAAAACTCGGTCAGGTTGATATTGGTGATTATGATTCTTTTGTCATGGCTGATATCCCGGGGATTATAGGGGGAGCTTCTGAGGGGAAAGGTCTTGGTCTGCAGTTTCTTCAGCATATCGAGCGCACAAAGACACTGCTATTTACTATAGACTTGGCTTCATATCATGAAATGGAGTATCAGTACGATACCTTGAAAGTTGAATTGGAGAACTTTTCCAAAGTACTTTCTACCCGTTCCTTTGCGATTGCAATGACGCGTTCTGATGCTATGAGTCCGGAAGAAGCAGAAGAGAAGAGTGCCGCCTTTATCAAAATGCTTGGTCTGAAACCGACACTCAAAAGTCAGTATGGCTTTGATGACGATCTTCCTTTTTATGAACAAGTCCCTGATGTGACAGGAGAGTATGACAATGATCTTCCTTTTGTCGTGGCTCCTATATCTTCAGTGACACATAAAAACACGAAAGCATTATCACATGCTCTGTTTGAGCTGGTGCGACACCATCGATGAAACGTATAGTGATCAAAGTTGGTTCAGCTGTATTGACTGAACAAAATAGAATTGCTCGTGAGCGAATGCAAAACCTTGTTGATTTTATTGCTCAGTTACGAGAAAAATATGATGTGATTCTTGTCTCATCCGGTGCAGTGGCAGCTGGATATACAGAACTCAAACTAGACAAAAGTATTTTGGCAAATAAACAGGCACTTGCTGCGATAGGTCAACCTCTTTTGATGAACCGTTATAAAAAGAAGTTTGAAGGACATGAGATAATTGTTGCACAGGTCCTTGTGACGGCGTCAAATTTTAAAACACCTGAACAGGCAACTTCTGCAAAAAATACGATCAACGCACTTATTGAAAAAGGTGCCCTACCTATTATCAATGAGAATGATGCAACAGCTACGGATGAATTAGTTCTTGGTGATAATGATCAGCTTTCGGCTTATACGGCGTATTATTTTGATGCAGATATGCTAATCATTCTTTCAGATATCGATGCCTATTATGACAAGGATCCGAGAAAACATGAAGATGCAAAGGTTTTGAAAGTGGTTTCCGCTATAGAACCAAGCGAGCTTGAGGCTGTAGTGACGCCGAACAATTCATTCGCTACGGGTGGAATTGTGACTAAACTCAAAGCGGCAGACTTTTTGTTGAAAAGAGAGAAATCAATGTTTTTAGCTAGCGGCTTTGATCTTAGTGATGTCAAGAGTTTCCTGCTTGAGAACGATCATAAAGGGGGGACACTGTTCAGATGATAAATGTTGTTTATATGGGTACACCGGATTATGCTTCTGTTATTTTACAAGCACTTATTAAAGACCCGAAAATCAATGTACTTAGTGTATATACCCAGCCAGATAAACCGGTTGGACGAAAGATGGTGCTGACACCACCGATTGTGAAGAAGGTGGCACTTGAAAATGGAATTTTGGTACATCAGCCTGTCAATCTTCGCTCAGATAAGATAGAAGAAGAGATAAAAGCTTTGCATCCTGATTTTATTGTAGTTGCAGCCTATGGACAGATATTGCCCAAGAGTATTTTGGATATTGCTCCATGTATTAATTTGCATGCATCTATATTACCGCAGTACCGGGGAGCAAGCCCTATTCAACAGTCTTTGCTTAATGGTGATAAAGAGACTGGTGTGACAGCAATGTTGATGGATGAAGGATTGGATACAGGAGATATCTTGAAGATTTCAAGATTTGAAATTCCTCGTGATATGATGGTTGAGGATCTCTTCGATGCTTTGACAGCTATTGCGGCTGATTTGACTCTTGATGTATTGAAAAACTATTATACATTAACGCCTCAAAAACAGAATGATGCTGCTGCAACCCATTGTTCAAAGATTAGCAAAGAAAACGGATTGGTCAGTTTTGACGATGCGCAGGAACTATATAACAAATATCGCGCATTTACCCCTTGGCCCGGTGTGTATTTGGAGAGTGGATTGAAGCTCAAAGATATAGTTTTGCAATCGACCCAGGGAAGTTATCAACCCGGTGAAATTTTGGTCAAATCCAAAGATTCATTTTTAGTGGGATGTAAGAAAGGTTGTATTCGTGTTAACCAACTTCAGGCCCCATCAAAAAAACAGGTTGATGGCGCTTCATACCTAAATGGGAAAAAACTAAAGCGTGCAGATATATTGGTTTGATGAACTCGATTCTACACAGACTTATCTAAAAGAAAAACTTCGCACAGGTGACGTGCGCTCTCCTGTGGCCATTGTAGCTAAAAGGCAAACCAAAGGAGTTGGTTCGCGTGGAAACTCCTGGATAGGTTTGGAAGGAAATCTTTTTTTCTCTTTCGCTATCAGTCGGGATGAGCTGCCTTCAGACCTGGCATTAGAGTCTTCATCTATCTACTTCTCATACCTTTTGAAAGAGACCTTGATGGAAGAGGGCTCTAAACTTTGGCTGAAATGGCCCAATGATTTCTATCTTGGAAATGAAAAGATAGGTGGAACAATCACTTTTTTAAGAGAAAATGATCTTTTATGTGGAATTGGAATTAATCTTGTGAAATCCCCAGAAGGCTTTGGTTCACTTGATGTTGAGATAAATAAAAAAGAGTTATTAAACAAATTTTTTAAAAAGATTGAAAAAAAATCATCATGGAAGCATATTTTTAGTAAATACAAGATAGAATTTATTC
>JBFESZ010000025.1:0-23895 GCA_041548245.1 Sulfurimonadaceae bacterium | reverse complement strand
TTGCTTTTAAATGATTGAATTTCATCCATCAAAGGATTGCCTACATAAGTTGAACGAGGGTAGAACTGATCTTCAAATGGAAAAATAGAGAGCAGCTTGTCACAATAGCTATTGACCTTTTCCGCCCGTTTTTTCTTCCATGCCCATACTTTGGGAAGAATATAGTAGGAGATCTCTTTATCCGGGTATTTTTCTTTGATCTTTTTAGCAAGCGGAAGATTGAAAGCAGGTGCATCGATTAACAATATTTTGTCTGCATCAGCAGCTAAAAAGACCAGTTCAGCCATTGCCTCTTTCGCAGCAAATATCTTTCCAATCACATCTTTGATACCCATTACAGAAAATGATTTTGGACTATATAAAGGAATGCCCATACTCTCATCAAAGATACCGCATAGTTCAGCCCCTTCCAAATGTGGGTAGAGCGCTTTTAAGTGCAGGTTTGATGATGGTTCCAATGCAGATACTAGTAATTTCAATATGCTTCCTTCAATATTAAAGATGATTTATGCATCTTGGAAAGATCAAAGATGACAATCTCATGGGCATTCGTGTTCGCAATAAACAGATGGCATCCTTTTTTGCAGATACCCGATGGCTCGGACAGCCCTTCAATCAATGTCAAGACCTCTTGTGTCTGAGGATTATAGACTTTAATCCTGTTATTATAGCTGTCTGCTATAAAAACCCGGCCTCCTCCGCATCCATCTCCATATTTTCCTACACAGATATCAAGGGGGTGTTGAAGTTCATCACTATTAAAAATATGGGAACTCACCTTTCCATCTGCTGCAGACCTAAGACTGGAACTTTCACTGTCAACGAACCACAGTTCATCTTCTAGTATACTAAGCCCTCCTGGCTGCGCCAAAACAGCTTCAGCAAAAGCCCCGTCATTCAAAGACTCCGAGTTCTCTTGACCAATAGAAAAGCGCTCTTTTCTTGTTGAAATCTCATAAATTTTGATCTCATGTGAACCTGCCAAACCGATGTACATAAACCTGCCATCTGTCTCAAGCCCATAAGGGTTTCGAAGCCCCTCAAGCCAAACACTACGCTTTTGAAACTCTTCACTGACTTCAAAAACCTTGCCCTCTGTACATGAAGAGACATAGAGTTTCTTGTCAATATAGAGCATACTCTGCGCCCCTGCGATGTCATCGATCCTGTGAAGAACATCTCCTTCATAAGTACAGACCAAAACCTCATCCGAATGCGAAATAAAAAGATACTCATCCGCACAATATATTTTCTGTGGATATTTTAAAATATCTGTTCTTACTGGCCTCTCTCTGATTTCAAAACGCGTATGATTGACAGTATGTTCTGCAAGGAGTTCTTTTATATCTTCTCTTAAAGCGGAAAGCTGTCCTTCTCCCTGATACTGAACCACTATATACCCTTTCGGGTCTATCAATACAAGCGTGGGCCATGCCCTTATTCCATAAGCATCCCACAACCTCATATCCCTATCATTGATCACACAATGCTCAATGCTGTAACGCTCTATTGCATCCATAATAGAGGCATTTTCTTTTTCATGCAGATGTTTTCCCGAATGGACTCCTATGATCAGAAGTTCATTTTTAAACTCCTCTTCTAACACCTTCAAGTCTGGTAGTACATTAAGACAGTTCATACAGCAATAGGTAAAAAAGTCCAGCAAAACTATCTTCCCTCTTAATGCATCATTTCCGAGAGGAGTGCAATTTAACCAAACAGCATCCTTAATCGAGGGTGCGCGGACTGTCTGTCTCATTTACTTTTCAATGAGTCTTTTAATGGCCAAGGAGCACATTGTCATACCAAAAGCCCCTGTCACTCCGACAAAACTGCCTTTGACCTTAGTACGAGCCGGTTCAGAGGAAAAGATCACGGGGTACTTTTTAGAAAAACGGCGCTTTTTTAGTTCATAGCGGATCTTGGATGCAAAACGATCCCCATGTGTCTTCCAAATCGTCGCGACTTCAATCTTTGTAGGGTCAAGTCGTTTCGCTGAACCGGTCGCGGAGATAAGCTTTGCGTAGCACTTTTGAGCCAAAGCCAGTTTAGCGTGAATATCGTCTATCGCATCCAATACCAGATCATACGGTTCGAAGTCAAACGCTTCCACCCATTCTGGTGTGATCTTCATATTCATGATATTTATCTCTGGATAATGTTTTTTAAGAGCTTCTACCTTTGACTCTCCCATATGAAGCTCAGACCACATCTGACGATTTTGATTACTTTCGTCATAAGTATCAAAGTCAATGATAGTAATGTCATGTATCCCGTTTCTATGCAAACAGTCCAGACAAAAACTTCCTACCCCACCTACACCTAAAAGCAGTATCTTGGCATCTTTCAGTTTATTAAAATCGTCTCCCAAAAGCATTCTTGAGCGTTCATACCTAGGCAAGGAATGCCTCCAGTCTCTGCATAGACTTATATGCAGTCAAATCAAGCATAACCGGTGTCAATGATACCTTACCGGCTTCGATTGCATCAAAGTCCGTCATTCCATCTCGATCTCTTCCTTTAAACTGCAGGGGGTGAAGTCCCAGCCACCAATGTTCCTCTGCTCTGGGGTTTCGGTGCAGATGGGCGTCATTCTCATAAAACCGATAGCCTGCGTAGGTCACTTGATACTCTATCTCTTTGGTATCAGGAGGAACATTGACATTTAGTAGTTCACGGTGCTCGAGAGGGAACTCACCTTCAAAGATTTTCTCAACCAACTCTCTTATGACCTTCTGTGCCAGGGTATAATCCACATCAAGTCCATGCTGAGAGTTCCCCAGGACCTGAGATATAGCAATTGCCGGGACATCATGCAGTACCGCTTCCATTGCACCTGCAACTGTTCCCGAATAGGTAATATCCTCCCCCATGTTAGCACCCCTGTTTATTCCCGACACCAACAGATCCGGTTTTTTATCCCCATAGAGTGAATGCAATGCTAAATAGACACAGTCACTGGGTGTTCCGTCATCGAGTTTATAGAAGTCATCATCAACTTCGACAAAACGCAAGGGTCTTGTCAAGGTTAAGGAGTGCCCGCAAGCCGATTTTTCACTTGTGGGTGCTACAATAGTCAAATGAGCCAAGTCTTTTAATGCTTCTATCAGCGCTTTCAACCCATTGGCATCAAAGCCATCATCATTCGTTATCAATATTTCTTTCATTCAACTATTATAATGACTTATGGCATAAAAAGTGCTTTAGCAAAGTATGACTGAAATCAAAAACCGTTTTATTATCATAAGTGCCTTTATTGGGCTACTGAGTATCACTATACTTCTCTTTCTTAGGCTTTCTTCTGAAGATACCAGTAGAGCTGTAAAAAATATTGACGTATCTAAGTTTGAACAGAGCTATGAAAGACTTAAAAAACTAAGTGATGCAATCAGCTTGGAGCTTAAAGCCGAAGAAAAACTACCCCTTGTCTATCTGATCTTGGCATCGCATGAAGAGATCGCTTCGCGTTTAAGTTTCAACACACCTGTCGACCATCAACTTCAGGAGCGAATGTCCGCTCACATCAGTACGGTTATTGAAAACCTGCCTGCTGACAAGTCAGAACTTGCTTCCGAACTTCAAGCTGAATATGAGTCCATGAACAGAATCGGACTTGAGCTTATAAAACAAAGTCAAAAAGCATCCGTACCGTTGAAAGAGAATAACACCTATATGCTTTTCCTCTCTTTCATCATTGCTTTGACGCTTGTAGCTCTTATCTATATTTGGAAAACATATGCGTATTTGCAAACTGGATTAGAGAGTTTCTCATCAGAACTTTCTGATAGTAACGTGTTTGAAAAGATCAGAATTGAGCTTTCGCGTGCTAAAGAGGAAAACCTTCATACCCAAGATCGCCTTGTTTATCTCGAACGCGAAAAAGCCTCCCTGGAAAAAAGTTTTGAACATAAAAAAACAGAACTTACAAAGACCCTGGCCGATGAAAAAGAACTTAAACACAGGCTTAGTGAAAAGGTAGAACATCTCGAAGAAGAGCTTCATAATGCAGATAGGAAGCACCAAAAAGAGAACGAACTGCTCTTGCAAAAGGAGACTGTCACACACCGTATTCAGACCCTCAACCATTCACTTGAGTCTTCCATCCAGAGACAAGATGAGTTTCAAGTGCAGTTTGAACAACTCAGCAGTGATACGCGGGATATTAAAAATGTTTTAGAAGTTATCGGCGATATCGCAGATCAGACCAATCTGCTTGCTCTCAATGCTGCCATTGAAGCGGCAAGAGCAGGCGAACATGGTCGGGGGTTTGCCGTTGTTGCCGATGAAGTACGCAAGCTAGCCGACAAGACTCAAAAAAGTCTTTCCGATATACACACCTCTATATCCATTATCGTTCAGGCCATCATCCAAGCAGCTGATACAGCAAAGGCTAATCAGGAAGAGATGCAAACCATCATCGACAAAGCAACAGAGATAGAAGAGTTCTTACTTAAGAGATAAGCTTTAGCTCACCTTGCCGATAAAATCACTTTTCTTCTCAAACCAGAACCGGTTCCATCCGTTTAGATACTCGTATGCAAGCCTATACCCATGCGACTCCAAGATGGCATTGACGATATAAAGCCCCAGACCAAAGCTGTGCACTGCCTTATGTGACTTGGTAAAGGGTTCGGTATAGTAGGCAAGAGGCTCATCCAGACCTTTACCGTAATTCTCAAAAAGAAGCTTTCCATCCCGTGCTGTTATGACAACTCTCTTGTCATCGGAATATTTAATGGCATTATCGATCATATTTTTGATAGCCGTTGCAAAAAGTTTAAAGTCGACCTTGAACAGCAGATCATTATTGATATCAAGGGTATAGTTCTCCTCTTCAAAAAAACCAAGGTCAATGGCTTCAGCAATGATATCTACGGCTCTGTACTCTTCGATATGTGTCTGTTCAAATCCTGAAGTGATCTGCTCAACCAAGGCCATCTCATTGATGAGACTCTCCATTCTGATAAAGACATTCAAAAGACGTGTCTTGTATTTTGTATCATCAAGCATCTCAACTGAAAAACGTCCTTTGGTAATAGGTGTTTTGAGTTCATGCATAATATTGCGTAAAAAAAGATTACGCGATTCTATCAATGCATTTATTTTTTTTGCCGCATTGTCAAACTCATTAGAGACTTCGGATATTTCATCCTTGCCTTCAACCTTGAAAGAGACCTGCAGGTCTCCATCCGCAAACCTCTTGATCTTGTTACGAAGTTTTTGCAGTGGATAGAAACTTCTAAAGATATAAAAGAATGAAAATAGAATAATCCATACAATTGTCAGATAAGCATATAAAAGATTACCCATTCGGTACGGTTCAAGTCCACGTGCTTCAAGGAGCAATGAGGTATGAAGCGTATTGAGATGAAAATATATTGTCTCATTATAAATCATCATCTCAATCCAATTCTCTCTTAAAAGTGCAGGGGCAAAACGCATCGCTTTATCATTTGTTTCCAGTTCACTATAGGTCTCAAATGTCTCTTTCTGAACACGCTCTGCATCTGTAAATATTCTTTCACGCAATGCATTATCATGAACACTATACAGCTGATAAAGTTCCAAATTGGTTTCCAAAACGGAAGGCGGACTCTCTCGTTCTAGAGTGTCATTATAGATTTGACGGATAAGCTCATTTTTTGAAAAGATGTTTGAAAGATATTGTTGACGGTTGAGTTTATAAAATTCCCATACGGTATAACTGACAGTACTCAACGTTACGATCAAGGCAATCAAAACCGTTATGAGTATGGAATATCTAGGCAATCACTTCTCTTTTATCCAAGCATAGGTCACTTGAGGAGTTTATAACCGATACCGCGGATAGACTCGATCAGCGTCTTATCACCGATTTTATTACGGATACGCCCGACCATCACATCAATACTTTTATTTGAACTCTCTTCATTGATTGCAGCAACGTTGTGGATAAGGTCCTCTCTGGAAATGACAAAGCCCTGTTTTTTGATCATAAATGCCAATATCCCGTATTCTGCATTGGTAAGATCCAAAAGTCTGTTCTTATAGCGTATCTCCATCGCTTCTGTGTCCAGGGAAAAATCAGAGTGATCACTCTGAGCATCATTATCAGAATTTTCATACCTTCGAAGTACAGAGTGAATACGCGCTTCAAGTTCACGAGGGTCATACGGTTTTGGGAGGTAATCATCCGCACCCAGTTCCAAGGCACTCACCTTGTCCTTGATATCTGAGCGTGCGGATGAGATGATGATTGGAACATTCTGCTTTGCACGTACTTCGGCGCATACTTCCAATCCATCCATTCCAGGCAGTGTCAAATCCAAAATGACCAGATCAAACTTTTCCAGCTTGAGACGACTAAGCGCTTTAAATGGATCTTCTTCCGTCTCAATGCTCATACCAAGAGCTTCCAGATATTCGCTTAGGACTTCAGCCAACTCATAGTCATCTTCTATCATCAATATTTTTATCATAAGATTATTGTATCAAAAAATATCAAATAGAGAAGTTTTTTATCTCCCTGACTTTTAGACGATCAAAAGCGTAAGCCTGTAGGCAATAAAAGCAAGCACATAGGCCACTACTGTTGTAAGTAAAAAAAGATAAAAAAAGTATTTTATCCCGCCTGCTTCTTTGGTAAAGACAACCGATGCTGCCAGACACGGAAGATAGATCATAATGACAACTACGAAAGCTACCGCGGCCGGAAAAGAGATGTTTTTTGAGATAGCATTCATCAATCCTGAACTTTCGGCATCCACTTCATCTCCCAAAGCATATAAAACACCCAAGGTCGAGACGACAACCTCTTTGGCGGCCAGACCGGTCTGTAAGGCGACAGCCATCTTCCAGTCAAATCCAAGCGGTGTGAATACCGGTTCGATAAACTTACCGATACGTCCCAAATAGCTCTCTGCCAACAACACCTCATCCAATCTGTTTTGAAGACGTAAAGCTTCTGCCTCGCTTGCCACTTCCATCTTAGCGGCATACTCGGCTTCCAAGACTTCATTATGCGGATAATTACTCAAGAACCATACCAGCATCGAAGCTGCTGCAATAAAAGTACCCGCTTTTTTAAGATACATCCATGTCTTCGTCTTGACCGTATGCCAAACAAGCTTGATCGATGGCAGTCTGTACTTTGGCATCTCCATAACAAAAGGCTCATCCAACCCTTTAAATGCAGTCATACGAAGCACTTTTGCGGCAACAAGGCCAATCAGAGCACCCGTTATATAGATTGCGAACAGAATATTTCCTGCTTGCGCTTTGGAAAAAAATGCCCCCGCAAAAAGGACGTACACAGGTAAACGTGCCCCACAGGACATAAAGCCAATGATAAAAAGTGTCAAAAGCCGATCTCTGTCATTTTTCAAGACCCGTGCAGACATATAGGCCGGAATAGAGCATCCAAATCCCGTTACCAAAGGAATAAATGACTGTCCGTGTAGGCCAAAACGGTGAAAGAAACCATCCAGAAGGAACGCGACCCTTGACATATACCCAGTACTCTCCAAAAGGGAAATGCCGATAAAGAGGATCACGATATTGGGTACAAAAAGTATGACCGCTCCGACACCTGCGATAATGCCGTCGACAATCAATGAACGCACATCATCATTGGTAATCGTCGAACCAATGACATCTCCGAACCAACTGAAAAATCCGTCAATCCAATCCATAGGAATAGAGCCGATCTCAAAAGTCAGCTGAAACAGTCCCCACATAAAGAAAAGAAAAATAGGAATTCCAAATACCGGATGGATCAGTATCTTATCGATCTTTTCTGTCATCGTCAATTCTACGTTTTCAGGCTTCGTCACCTGAACCGTTTCTGCGATGATCCCGCGATTATAAGCCATATACTCTTCAGCAAAAACCTCTTTTGCATCCTCTGTATCATGATGCAGTTCGATATGTTTGACCGCTTCAATGAGGATAGGCTGAAGTTCGACCCAGATCGGATTGTCGTGCAGGGTTCTATACGTCTTCTTCTCATTTTGAAGCAGATTGATCGCTATATTCCTGTTTGAAATATTGGCCTTGAACTTGTTTTTATCCAAATATTCAGTGATCGTCGTTATCTCCTCTTCAAGAGCCTCTGAGAAGATAAGCTTTTGTTCTTGATGCGAAGCTTTGTGCGTTTTAATCGCAAGGTAGAGCATCTCTTCAAGACCGGTATGGGTAACAGCCGATACCTTTGCCGCGGGCAGACCCGTCAGTTCAGTGAAATAACGCTCATTGATCTCAATCCCCTCTTCATCAGCCTCATCAATCATGTTCATTGCCAGGACTATTTTCTTCGACATTGTCATAAGTTCAGCTGTAAGCTGCAGGTTCTTTTCCAGATTGGTCGAATCGACTACATTCAAGATCAGATCATACTCTTCATTGCACAAATAGTCATGTGTTACGCGCTCTTCTATAGAGTAGTCTGTAAACGCATAGGTCCCCGGAAGATCGATGACAGTAAACGAGTAGTCTTGAAACTCGAAGTGGACTTCTGATTT
Organism: Sulfurimonadaceae bacterium; assembly: GCA_041548245.1. Classification (GTDB taxonomy): domain Bacteria; phylum Campylobacterota; class Campylobacteria; order Campylobacterales; family Sulfurimonadaceae. The sequence continues at coordinate 15,397 of JBFESZ010000025.1, read as the reverse complement.
CTCAACAGTCACACCAGTAAAATTACCCACATGCAAATGAGCATTGGATATGGAGTTGATAAGCATGGACTTACCAACATTCGGCTGCCCTACAAGGGCTATTTTAATCTTGTTCATTATTCCCTATCTCAATAAGTTCTGCTTCTTCTTTTCGAAGTGCGATACGCATTTTCCCCACTTTTACTTCTACTGTACTCTTTGTCGTTGAATACTCCAAAAGCTCAACCACAACCCCTTTCATTATTCCGAAAGAGAGTAGACGCTGTTTTAAAGGTCCCGTTGCATGTATCTTTGCAACCTTGCAACTCGATCCTTTTTCACACTGCGTAAGTTTATTCATCTTTTCTTCTTACATTGCTTTATTTTGCATAATGATAATAAAAATCATTTTAATACGTCATAAATTTTTACTATTATTTTTGCAATTATATTATTTTATTTATTATCAATGTTATGAAATTATGATTTTATATCTTGAAAAGCAGAGAACACAAATCTGATGTTTGTGTTAAAGGATTAGAGTCTGAACTTATCCATACTCTGGTTTAACTTTTCTGTCATGCTGCTTAAATGCTCGGCAGCAGATGCAATCTCTTCAACACTTCTCGCATTGGACTCGACAATAGTGTTGATATCAATGATCTCATTGGCGATTGTATCGACCATCGTTCCGGTCTTTTCATAATCGCCAACGGTTTTCTCACTCACGTGCGTAGCCTCTTGCATAATACCGACCGTTTCCGTAATCTTTATTTCCACCTCGGATGAGATGTCCGCAAGTTCTTGAATATTTTTGGAGTTTTTGTTCATCTGCTCTCCTGCATCCATAATGGCCTGCACGATCACATTGATTGTTGCTTGAATCTCGACCAGACTTTTTTGTGTACGCTCTGCCAACTTTCTCACTTCGTCGGCGACAACTGCAAACCCCCGACCGTGCTCGCCTGCTCTAGCCGCTTCGATGGCAGCATTAAGTGCCAATAGATTCGTCTGGTCAGCAATGTCAGAGATGACCGTCAAGACATCTTTGACCTGATCGGCATCCGCACTCAACTGTTCGATCTTGCTGGCCATTTCCGCTTCTACTTCGGCAGTTGTCTGCACTTCAGACGTCAATTTGGTAATCTCTCTTGTTACCTCATTAAGGTTCTCACTGGCGCGTACGATATTCTTCTTACTCTCTCCTGCATCACTGAGTGATAGAGTGATTTCCGAGGTAATTCCTTTGGCTTTCTCTGTCGCATGATTGACAATGTTTGTCACCTCTTCTACTTTCTTCCCCACTACCACAGCTGTGGTTGAAAGTTCTTGGGAAATGGATGCATTCTCTTCTGTAGAGCGTTTACTCTGGGTGATAAAGGCTTTGATAACTTCCATCACAGCATAAATGTTTTTAGCGATCATTGCAATCTCGTTTGTTCCCCTGACCTCAAGCCTGTCTCTTAAGTCAAGCTCTGCTATCCCTTTGAGATAATCATCAATCTTGTTGATATTTTTCAGTAGCATATTAATAACAACAGCTGCAAGAACAGCCACGATAATCACTGAAAGCGATAATACGAGATTCAATGTTTCTATCTTTTTAGTAGAGTTGTTGATCATAGCTGCTATCTCTTGCGATTCTTGCTTATGAGTAGTAATCCATCGATTAATTGCACTTGTAAGCTTTAGCGCATAAGGGTCAAGCTGAAGCATCAGCTGGTTTCCTTCACTTGGCCCGCTTTCAACATAGACCTTTGCCATCTTGACACCGAACTCGTAAAAGTTTTTCAAGTCTTTTTTAAACGCCTGAAGTTCCGCTACTATTTGTGATTCATCCAATTCCGCATGCATGCGTATCAGCTGATCAAGGTCATCATTGGCTTTGTCAAAATGACTCTTTGCTTCATCAAAACCATCATCAAAGCCCTTCGCTGCACGTGTTGCCGAGACATCTGTCAACCACTGCTGGATCTGGACAATATTAAGCTGCAGACTCAAAAAATCGAAGGTGTTTGGCAAGACCTCGTTCATCTGCTTGTCTGTATGATTACTAAGTGCCTTGAGTCCACTTTGATTCATAACAGTACTCAATAACATGACAGCTATGACCACTGCTGAAACACCAACAAGTATGTTCTTGATTTTGATATTGTAAATCCAGTTCATTATCCTCATGCCCCTGTATTGATATTAATTTTATTAATACTATCACACTTCTAATGAGGAATGCAAATATTTTTAAAAGTAATAGTTCAGCCGTGCCAGAGTACGATCATAGCCAACATCATCAACCTCACTGTTGGCCTTGTCATTGACATGGGCATAACTCACTTCCAGGTCTGCGTTTTCTGCGATGGCATAAGCCAAGATAAAATCATTCTCTTCAACTTTTGACGAGCCGGATGTTGTCTGGACATTCGCATTAAATCTTCCGTAAGCATAAGCCAGACTCAGTCCATCAAACGACATCTTGCTAAAGTCAATCTCTGCACCAACGACATACGCTTTCCCATCATTCATCCCGTCAATCGTCCACTCTTCCATCGAGGTGAAATAGGGACCGCCTCCGTAACCCAACAATATACTTTTGCCATCTTCAGCATTGACCGCGCTAAAAGCCGCTGCCAGGCTTACGCCTTCATAACCTACAGAAAACACTCCTCCGCATACATCACCCTCTATTGCCGATGATGATTTCTCGCTGTAGTGTGCATATTGAACACCGGCTTCGACTTCCAGACCACTTGTGTACTGTGTCGTGTAAACCGCATCTGCATAGATGACATCGGCCGTCTTATCAAAATCATAATACCATGTCTGTAATTCAAGATTTTCGATGCTTGCATTCATCACACCTGCAAGAAAGACCCCTTTTGTACCATCATTAATAGGTTCATCCGCTGTATCTACACCTCCGGGTATCTCTTTAAAGACCGAAATTTCTCCACCTGAATCATATCCTGCCCACCGGTTGATATACCCTGCTACCAATACCGTATCTTCTATACCACCGTATCCGGCTGTAATCGCCTCAAAACTGTTTGGAAGCAAACGGATATCATCTCTGTCATTCAAGGGAGTATCAAGCTTTTGACGTCCGATACGCAGATTAAAGTTCTTACGAGTATACTCGATGTAGGCCTCGCCCAAATAGGCGAAAGAGTCTCCATTTGAACCGAAGAAGTCGTAATTAAGCTCACCCTTGTTCTCGTTGCCGCTTAGAACACCCACCTTCTGAGAGACAAAGGCTGCTGCAGCCAAAGAGAGATGATAAAATTTGGCTGTCTCATACTTCAATTGACCTCCGATGGATGTTGCATAGGTATCAGCAACATTTGTCGCATGATTATGCTGATCGATGTAAGCCAAACGAATATTACCTTCTACGTTTCCCTCGTCAAAAGCCTTCTGTACAGAACTCGCTTCTTGATATTCCTGTACCTCGCACAAAGCCTTCTGTGTACAACGATAATCACTCAACGCAAAAACCGGTATAACTGCCAGTACACCCAATAAGCTCCCTGATATAACCTTCAAATCCAACTCCCCGCCTAGCCGAAACTTTTTAAACCATTATGACACAAAAATTTAATTTTGATATAATTCGACTTTTTAAAGGACCCTCATGCAGTTTTTATACAGTTCAAAAAGTCATTTTAATCTTGCCAACCTTATTACCATGGGAAACATCACATTCGGCTTGCTGGCAGTCTACTTTATCACCCAGCAGAACTTCTTTCTTGCCGTCGTTCTGGCATGGATGGGTGGAGCCTTTGACATCTTCGACGGCAAAGTCGCCAGAAAATACAAGCTCTCTAATGAATTCGGTATTCAGCTTGACTCCTTTGCCGACTTCTTGACCTTCGTTTTAATGCCGACTTTTTTAATCTTTGAAGCCGTGTTCACTACCGAAGGAACTCTCATCAAGGTCCTCGCTGGTATGGGTTCAATCTATTATGTCATATCAGGCCTGCGTCGTCTGATCCAGTTTAATATAGCTGCTGATCCGGGAGAGGCTGAAAAGTTCTTTACCGGTGTCCCCACTCCTCTTGGTGCTATACTCTTATGGCTTGTCTTTCTGGCCAATGTCTATATAGGACTTCCTGCTCTGGGTGTTTTGACTCTTCTAGTGATCATCGGGTACCTTTTAAATTCCAATGTCAAAGTTCCTCACCCTTAGCCTTCTACTCATCTGCTCTCTTTGGGCAGGCCCGAGAGGATATCAGACTTTTTACGAGTATAAACTTCAGGAGTTTTCACAGATGAAAGCAACAGGGCTTGTCTTTTTAGGCGACTCATTGACCATGCGTCACAACTGGTCCAACTTTAAAGCTTCAAACATGGGTATAGATGGGGATACGACAGCTGATATTCTCTCTCGTCTGCACTACGCTAAAGAAGCAAAACATATTGTCCTTATGATTGGTGTCAATGATATCTTAAACCAGATACCGCTTAGAGAAATACAGGCAAACTATCGACGCATACTCGAAAGCTTTTCCAAAGAGCAAAAACTCACTCTTCTCTCTCTTTTACCGGTGATAGATGAACGAGGTACAAAAAGCATCAACCAGGATATCAGAACGATGAACAGATGGCTAAAACTTCAGGTTGAGAAAGATAATCTTGACTATATAGACCTCTATCCGCATTTTTTGGATCCTCAAAATCAGGGCTTGAAAAGAGAGTTTACCACAGATGGAATTCATCTGACATCCAAAGCCTACAGACTCTGGGAAAAAATCCTTAAAACAGAACTCTTGCATGATTGATTATTTATCTGAAATAGTGTGGAAGGGAAACAACTAAAAGCCCGACAGTACCTGTTTTATAACTGCAAACAGTCCTGCCTGATCAAAAGGCCGTCTAGCCTAATTGAGAGGTAATCGTCTCTTGTACGATTGAAATATCTTGTGTTCCATCAACGTGGATATAGGTCAAAGCCTCAATTTTTGAAGCCTGATCCTTATAGTAGCCTATAAGCGGTTGAGTCTGATCATGATAAACCTTCAGACGATCGACTACCACCTCTTCTTTATCATCTGGACGCTGGATAAGCTCTTCGCCTGTCTCATCATCCTTACCTTCAACCTTAGGCGGGTTATAAACAATATGATAGGTACGTCCTGAGTTTTGATGCACACGACGACCTGACATACGTTTAATGATCTCTTCATCCGGAACATCGATCTCAACCACTGCATCAATCTCTATCCCCGCAGCTGTCACTGCTTCTGCTTGTGGGATAGTTCGCGGGAAACCGTCAAGTAAGAACCCGTTTTTACAATCCTCTTCAGCAATACGATCTTTTACCAGTCCGATGATAATATCATCCGTGACCAGTTTACCCGTATCCATCGCTTCCTTAGCCATTTTCCCCATCTGTGTGCCTGCTTTGATCGCTGCACGAAGCATGTCACCTGTAGATATCTGAGGAATGCCATATTTTTTAGTAAGAAACTGGGCTTGTGTCCCTTTACCTGCGCCTGGTGCGCCAAGAAGAATAATTTTCATAATTTGAATCCTGAAGTTTTAATGATGGAATTATAGCTTAATTACAACAAAGAGTCCTTTACTCCTTGTCTATTTTAAAGCGGCACTCCCCTATGGTAATAGTTTTACCTTTTTGACATTCACTCTGTACATATTCAAATGTAGCCTCAGCAGGAATATCCGGGAACTCCTCCTGAATAAGACGCAAGACCTCTTTAGACGAGGCCTTACTCCAGGTCTTTTCATAATAGAATTGTGTCAAGAACTTCATACGATTCCTTTTTTAAAACCAAAATTTTATGATGTAGAAAAACCCGAATAATACTGGCTGATGGATAAGATAAATCGCTAAAGAGTGTTGCCCGATCACAGCCACCCTTTGACTCCATCTATTCTGTGGGATCGCCAGACCAAAAAGCTTTTTACTCATGACAAAGACCCCAATAAGTACCACGCCAAACCAGGGCGAAAAGCTGACTACGTCAACCGTGTGGCCTGGGATACTCCAGTGCTCTATACTGTAATAAAAAAGTGGATCAAGCGGTCGGTATCCCAAGGCATAGCTTAATAAAATGGCTATGCCTAGCAGCAGTGCTGTCTTAGGCCTGTTAATAAAAGGAAGCACAGCCACCAAGGCCAAGGCAATAAAATGTATGACGCCGAAATAGATCCACTGCTGTGGAAAAACGAAATAACTTCCGATCGATATGATCACTGAAACAAGTAAAAGCCTCACAACACTTCTTATCAGCTTCTCATATCGTATCCCATTGACATAAGCAAGATAGGCACTCATCCCAACTGCAAGCAGAAACATTGAAAGGATGAGAGCACGAAAAAGTATCCACTCCAAATCCAGCGTTGTCTGATAGAAGGCATATCCAAAAAGCGCCAGATCATACCCGAAATGAAAAAAGACCATGAGGATTACAGCCGTTCCACGCAGAAGATCAAGCTCAAAAAATCGTTCGTTTTTATTCATACTGTATTGTACACAAATTAGTTATAATTGACCTGACAACACCTAAATGACAAGGTCTGTAATGAATAAAGAAATTTTAAAAAACTATACTATTTTGTATGTAGAAGATGATGAAGATGTCCGCAAAGTTGCTGTAGAGTATTTAAGCCGTATCTGTAAAAAAGTCTATGAAGCTGAAAACGGGAAGGTTGCATTAAATATCTGGAGAGACGAAAAACCCGATATCATCATCACCGACATCTCCATGCCGAAAATGAACGGTATCGACATGGCGCGCTATATCAGGTCTGAAGACCAGAAGACACCTATCATCGTCGCGACAGCCTATACGGACCAGGACTACCTTCTCAAAGCCGTAGAACTCCAGCTCGTCAAATATATCGTCAAGCCTATCACTAAAGACAAACTTATGGGTGCCTTGGAACTCTCTGTCGAGCGCATGGAGGACAAGAGCAAGTTCTCTCTTCCCCTCTCCAAAAAGTGTTCCTACAATGCCTTTTCCAAAGAGATACTATGTGATGGAAAATCAGTAAAACTGACCAAAAACGAACTCCTTTTCCTTGATCTGCTTGCTTTCAACACTTCTCGTGTTGTGACCTATGAAGAGATCGAAGCCCAAGTCTGGCCCTATGAAGGAATGAGTTCAGATGCTATACGCTCCCTGGTTCGTGCGCTAAGAAAAAAACTTCCTGATGACTCTTTGGAAAACATCTCAGGCGTAGGCTATAAACTTAAAGTCTATCAGGGTGACTAATTCTCTAAGTCACCCTCCTCTTCTGTATAGATGAGTTCAATAATAAAAACAGTGCCTTTGTCTGTACTTTCAACCCTTAGTGACCCATTCATATGTTCTTGAATAATCATCCTTGACATATATAGTCCTAACCCTGTTCCATGATTCGTTTTAGTTGAGAAGTAAGGCTCGAATATCTTTTCCATGTTCTCTTCAGAAATTCCATGTCCATTATCTTCCACTGAGATTCTGATATATGGCATCTCTTCATGGACCTTTACCGTAATCTTTGCTGGTTCAACACCCTCTAAAGCTTCCTGCGCATTTTTAAGTAAATTCAGCAAGACCTGTATCATCTCATTCTTATACAGAAGAAGTTTCTTGCTACATCCGTAGTCCCTGATAAGTTCGATATTGTTTTTTTCCAACCCTTTTTCAATAAGGCCGATAGCACTCTCAACCAGTTTGCAGACTTCGACTTTTTCTTTTTCCTTATCCGGTTTGAAGAAATCACGGAAATCATCTATTGTATGTGACATATACTCTAAAAGCTTTTCACCCTCTTTGAGCTTTTCATCCAGATATTCACGTGAAAGTGTCCTATCCTCATAAGCCCCTTCTATATTCATCATAACATACGACATCTGATTAAGCGGCTGCCTCCATTGGTGGGCGATCATGGATATCATATCGCCCATAGCCGCCATCTTCGACTGCTGCACAAGCATCTTCTCTTTCTCACGCTGCGCTTCTACCTCCTGAGCAACACGCTCCTTAAGCGAGTCGTTTAACTCGCGCAGAGCACTCTCGCGTTCCTTGACGCGCTGCTGGTAGTTAATAAATATTTCACTGATCCGACGTGAAAGAGCCAGTGTCAAAAAAATGACGAAGATGGCAAGAATAGAAGAGAAGAGAACAATGGTCTTGATCTCTTTTTCAATCTCATCTTTGAGTTGGGCCTGCTGCTTATCAATCGCCTTTTGAATATTCAAGGCATAAAAACCTGTCGTAATCACCCAGTCAAAAGGTTTAAAGTAATAACTCAATGTCGTTTTTTGAGAGTATTGATTATATCTTCTGGACTTGGAAACATAAGTGATATATTCACCATTGTTGTTGATCGAACTCTTCAGCTGTGCTTTGATATAAGCGAAACCGTTTTGATCTTTCAACTCCAAAATATTGGAATTTAGCTCCATCTCAGGATGATAGATGATCCTGCCTTCTGAGTTAACGATATAAAAGTATTCATCTGGGTCTGTCTGTATTGCAGAAAGTGTGGATATGATACCTTTTTTAATGCGTTCATATTCATCATAATAGTGCATACCTGTACCAAAGAACCAGCCATAATGCCCAAAGTCTTTGAGATACATCAACTGCACAAGAGGTCTTTTTGGATCAAAACGACTCTTCAAAAACGCCTCTTTATATTTATTGACAGCCTCTATCTCCTCTTTTATAATGTAACGTCCATCAGCATCCTGATAATCAAGAAGATTTCTCTGAAACTCTTTTTGCCGGGCGAGAAGATTATTCCCATTCTTATCCGTCACCCAGATAAAATCCTTTTTATTGTTCCACTCCATACGAGAGAGAGCACCAAGTATCAGCATCTTCACTGCCTGTTCGTTATAACCTCGTGAATACCTGTTATGAAGATAGGTCGCTGTGTCATAAGCAATGTTAATACGTGATATCAGTTCTTGTTCCATCGGAATCTGCATGTTTTGATGCTTGGTATTGATCAAAAGATACAGTGACTGCAAACGCTCTTGCAGTTTTTGTTTTTCACTGACGATATACTCTTGCTTCAAACGTTCACTTTCGACTTTAAAATGCTGATGACGATAGGAGATATAAAAATAAACAATCAGAACTGTCAGTATGATCGTCGCAAGCACAGGGACAATAATCATCAGACGCGGAATGTTTTTTTCGCGGATGAAGTTACTCATCAATCTGTGCCTTTTCAATCAATGAATTATTTATCTGCTTCTTCGTCTTGATTCCCAGTTTTTTCATGTCTTCAGTTCGTTTGATGAGATTTCCTGTCCCGGTACTGAGTTTCTTCATCGCATCATTATACGTATCCTGGGTTTTTGACAATTGTCCTCCGATCTTTTCCATATCATCTACAAAACCGACAAACTTGTCATACAGAGCTGCTGCTTTTTCCGCGATCTCCTGTGCATTTTGTTCCTGTCTCTCATTACGCCAGATATACTCTATCGTACGTAACGTAACCAATAAGGTTGATGGCCCTACAACCATGATGTTCTGTTTAATCGCCTCTTGAAAGAAGTTCGAGTCCTGCTCCAAGGCTAACATGTACGCACCCTCAATCGGCATGAACAAAAGGACAAAGTCAAGGCTCTTCAGACCTGGAAGCTCCTCATACTTCTTCTCACTCAACCCTTTTATATGTGCACGGACGGAAGCCACATGCTGTTTGAGAGCATTGAGTTTATCAGCCTCTTGCTCAGCACTCACATAGTGTTCGTAAGCGACCAAAGAGACCTTGGAATCGATAATGATATCTTTATCATCTGGAAGATGTACCAGGACATCGGGTCTATAGAGTTTACCCTTCTCATCTTTATACGAACCTTGTATCTCATACTCATACCCCGGACGCAACCCTGAACTCTCCAATATCTTCTCGAGTATCAGTTCTCCCCAGTTTCCCTGAGTTTTGTTCTCGCCCTTTAGTGCTTTGGTTAGATTGTTGGCATCATCACTGAGACGCTCGTTTAAAGAGCGTAGCTGTATGATCTGATCTTTTAAGAGATGCCGCTCTTTTGTCTCCGTGATATAGTTCTCTTCGATCTTTTTTCCAAAAGCATTGACCTGTTCCTGAAAAGGTTTAAGTATAGTATCAAGCTGCAGACGGTTCTGCTCGGCATGTATCTTCGACTTCTGCTCGAATATCTCATTGGCTAATTTGGAGAACTGAAGTTTCATCTCTTCTTCCGCCTGCTTTAGCAAGGCAATCTTCTCGCCGTTTTGACTCCTTTCCTCTTCCAAACGTACACGCAGTTCCGATACCTGAGCGACTGAATCGGCATACTTATCTTCTACTATCTTAAGGGACTTCACCTGATCTTTGAGCATCTCTTTTTCAGCTTCAATAGCTGAAAGCATAGTCTGGATCCCAAGGTTCTCTTCGCGCAGTGTTTCAAACCTGCTTTGTAAATTGTCTAATGTGTTTTCCAAATCTTCTTTGTCTTGTCCGAAACGCACAAGCTGTTCTTCTTGAACTTTCATCTTGGAAGATAAGATGACATAGGTCATACTGATTCCAAGAAAAGCCCCTGAAACCGAGCCTATAATTGCAATATAATCCATAAAATTTCCTGCTATTTTCTATATTGCTCATTATACTGAAAATAGATATTATTAATCTAATGTTGGGTTAATTACTAATAGTTACACTTATGCTAGTTATTAGTATAGTTTAAGTACAATTCGTAAAATTAAACTTGAGACTAAGTTTTAATCATGCGGGAAAAGCCTTTGTGAGTGAATGAATAGTCTCACACATTAAAGGTACTCAATGTCAAATGAAATTTCTGGTAATCAGACAATTCAATCCACTTTCGATCAATTCAACTTTAACGAAAGTCTTAACAAATCAATCGCCGCAGTAGGCTTTAAAGTCCCCTCTCCAATCCAAGAACAAGCTATTCCTGTCGTAATGTCAGGTAAAGATGTTGTCGCTCAGGCTCACACAGGTACGGGTAAAACCGCAGCCTTTGGTCTGCCTGCTATCAACGCTATCAAAGGCGAAGGTGTTCAGGTCCTTGTTATTACCCCTACACGTGAACTTGCGAATCAGGTATCGGATGAGCTTTATCTCTATGGCCGTAATTCACATGTTCGTACGGTAACGATTTACGGCGGACGTTCATACAGCCGTCAAGTCGATCTGGTCCGTCGTGGTGCACAGATCGTTGTCGCAACACCTGGCCGTCTTTTGGATATGCTGACTAAGAATATGATCAAGGACTTTTCACCTAAGATGGTCATACTTGATGAAGCAGATGAGATGCTTGATATGGGCTTTTTAGATGATATCAATGAAATTTTTGAGCATCTTCCAAAAGATAGACAGACACTACTCTTCTCGGCGACTATGCCTGCGCCAATCAAGAAGCTTGCCGATCGTATCTTGAAAGAACCGACTTATATCTCTATCACGAAAGAGGAGACGACGAACACCAATATTTCTCAGAACTATTATGTGATCGATGAAAATGAGCGTGATGATGCTATGATCCGTCTGCTTGATGCTGATGAAACAAACAAAACTGTTGTCTTTTGTCGTATGAAGCGTGAAGTCGATCGTGTATCCAATGTTCTTTCAGCTGCAGGTTATTCAGCAAAAGGCCTTCATGGAGATATGGAGCAGGACCAACGTGAAGCAGTAATCAAAGGCTTTAAATCTGAAGCTATCGACGTCCTTGTTGCCACGGATGTGGCTGCTCGTGGTATCCATGTGAATGATGTTTCTCATGTCATCAACTATCACATTCCTTTTGATCCCGAGTCTTATGTGCACCGTATAGGTAGAACTGGACGTGCCGGCAGTAAAGGTGTCGCTATTACACTGGTTACGCCACATGAGTTTAAAGAGCTTCAACGCATCAAACAAAAAGTCGGTACAACGATGGAGCAGTGCTTTATCCCGACTAAAAATCAGGTAATCAAAGGGCGTTTAGGCTCACTTGCTGATGAAATTATCAAACAGAAGGTCTTTGATGAGGCCCATCAGATCGTAGAGGCGATTGGCGACTCGTGTGATCATGAGACAGCTCTGCACAAAGTCATCTCTGTTCTCTTGAAAAAAGAGCCTGTAAAAGGACCTGAGCACATCGGTATTGACGAAGAGAAACTGGCTAAAATACTCGCACGTATTGATTCACGTAGCAGTAGCCGCAGTGGCAGCCGTCGTGGCGGTGGTTATCGCGGTAACCGTAGCGGTGGAAACCGTCGCAGTGGCGGAGGCCATCGCAGTCAACGTGATGGAGCCGGACGTGGTCGCAGTGGTGGCGGAAGTCGCGAACGTTACTAATCCACCGATTCAAAAGAGAATAACCTCTTTTGACATTCACTTTTTTCCTCTTTTTATCCTATAATCCTTTCTAACTTAACACTAAAGTCTAAATATGATTATTTACAAACATCCGGATTATTATATAGAGGTACATGAGAGTGAAATACCCTGGTTAAAGATATTTACCACCAAGGCCTACAAAGAGCTTACTGATGTCCCTAAACCGCTTAGAACAACACTCTATGAAGTTATGGAGCTAATCGAGGAGCAGATGCGTTCTTACTATAACCCCAAAAAAATAAACATAGCAGCTTTTGGAAACTACCTTCCGCATCTTCATATCCATGTCATGGCTCGATTTGAAAAAGATGCGTTTTTTCCTGAACCTATGTGGGGAGAAAAACAAAGAGAATCAGACCTTCAACTTCCTGATTGTGAGCCCTTTTATCAACAACTTATAAAGAGTCTCAAAACGCTATAGCACTCAGCCTATGAATGGCGGCGTTCTCTGTGACGTCTGTCTGGCTGACCTGTGCGCCTGTCCTCTTTATTACGCCTATCTGATTCCTCGCGTCCTTCGTTATAATCATGCTTGCGTCTTCCCATTGTCGACCTGCGGTGATCATCATGACGACGTTCGCCATTTCTTCTGTCAACTTTTTTTACGGGTGGCTTTAACATCTCCCTGCGAATCAATGTTATGAGGAGTAAAAAGCCTACGACAACATAAATAATAGTCTCATTTTCCATTGTTTCGCCCTCTCCTTCTATTTAATATATGATACTAACAGCACCCTAAGTCTATGCTGATGTGATTGGTTTATGAAAGGCCATAAAGCTTGATTCAAATTCAACAAAATATTGCTATGAGTTTTTGTCCCGGTTGATCGCATCAAGCAACTCTCTGTTCTCATCTTGCATAAGAGTAAAGGCATTGCTTAAAGCTTGATGCAGGTGTTCATCATTTGATGATGTCAATACAGCCTCGCAATATGCCTTATAAAAATCATTATAAGGGCTGACACCGGATGAAAGGACCAATTTAAGATCAACACCAGGAAAATAACTTTCCCAGGAACTTTCCAACCTTGAAAAGGCCTTTTTATTATTAAACCATATAAGTACAAAAATGATTTGCATCAAAAAGACAAGCAGGACAATAAAAACAACAATACTTTGTGCTATCCCTAAATAGTTAAAAACATAGGGGTTAAATATGGCTGCATATTCTATAAAAGGCAAAGCCATGAAAAAGCCTATCAATAACTTGCTGCTAATTCCTCCTATAGGGGCTTGGTTAAAGATAAGACGTTTGCTGATACATGTCTTAGCATTATGAGAATTTTTGAATTTAAAAAATGTATTTAAAATTGAAGATAAAGAATGTTGTACCATTAGATCTACTCCGTAAATTTGTACAAAACTATAACAAAAGTTTTACCAAATTGAGCTTTGAAAAAGAGGTGGAGTGAAAAGTTTCAAATCAAAGCCGAAGCTTTGATTTACATGGCAGAATGCTCAAGCATGACATCGATTGTAATCAATATAATCGTACTCAAGAAGAGAAGATTAAACTGCATGAAAACTTTACGTGCGTGCGTCAACTCAAAATTCTTATATAACAGCTGCAGACTACTTATAAAACAAAGAATAGCTGCAAGTATCAATAGATAAAAAATCACTGTACTTGATATAACAAATACACTTGCCAGATAGACTCCGGCCTGAATTGTAAACAGCATCCATATAAAGGTAAGACGCTGCAGTGAGTTTCTTCCAAACAGTCGCAGTGCTGTTGGATAACCAGCACCCTTGTACTCCCCATGATGAAACATCACAAGAAGCCAGAAGTGTGGAACCTGCCAAATAAAATAGAACAGGCCCAGAGCATAAAACTCATGTTCGTATAAACTGTGCCCTGCTGTCAACCATCCGATTGCCGGAGGAACAACACCAAGTAAAGCACCTGGTACAACTGCCAGGGCACTTTTCTTTTTTAACGGTGTGTAAAAACCGTTATACCAGATAAACGAGAAGAGAATCAGGTTCAAACCTGCGAAACCCAGCAGGTCATAAATCAAAATCAATGAACTTAAAATCAGTACTCCGGCAATCGCAAGTCCCGTACGAGGAGACCATTTACCTGAAGCGATGGGACGGTGTTTAGTCCGTTCCATCTTTGCATCTTCTTTATATTCTTGAACCTCATTGATTGCCGAAACACCCAATGCGACAAGTAGTACTGCGAAAGTTGCGATAAACATGTCTGCTCCGGCCTCCCCCTTTGCCATCATATAGGCAAAGAGAGCGGAGAGACTCACTGCGAAAGAGAGTACAAATTTTGTAAGAACTAAAAAATCCTTAATCATTTTTTACTTGTTAAGATGTTCAGCAATTGCTGAAACTTCTTCGTCTGACACATAAGGAAATGCTGGCATATTGCCTATCATACCTTTTTTACCATTTTTCAATACATTACGTAAAAGGTCTACATCGTAGCTTACAAGACTTGGAGCTGTACCATACTGACCCTTACCATCTTCACCATGACATGAACTACATGCTGCAAATGAAGCAGGCTGATCACCTTTCATACCACCAGCCACATAAGCCGCGATCTCTTCAGCATCTGCACCTGTAGCTAAACCAGCTGGCATTTCACCCATAGCATAACCAAGTTTGTTTTGACCATTATTGATCACATCCAATACTTGCTCTTTAGTCAAGGTTCTAGTGTTAAGCGAAGGTCCAACAAGTACCTTGTCCGTTGTAATTGCATGACAGCTTTTACATCCATGTAGTTGTAATACTGCATCACCTGATTTCGCATAGTTACCTTTTGGTGTATCTTCACTGCTATTGAACCATGCTTCATATTCAGCTTTTGGAAGTACTACAAGTCTAGAATACATATATGAGTGATCCGTACCACAGTACTCAGCACACTCAACTTCATATTCACCTACTGTACCAGCGTTAAACCACTGTTTTGTTATACGACCCGGAACAACATCCTCTTTAATACGCATAGCTGGAATATAGAATGCGTGGATAACATCATCGATTGGTGCTGTCATCTCTAAGATAATATTCGTATCAACTGGTACATAGAGTGCAGATTTACCCATTGTACCTCTTTCAACAACTTTTC